>JASUTC010000049.1 GCA_030445775.1 Thermotogaceae bacterium
TAGAACCGCTTGTTCAACAATCCAGATATGGTACTAAACATCCTCACGGGGATGGTTATGGGGTTGCCTTTTACGAAAGCGGTCAACTTCATACAAGACGTGAAGTGGCTCCCATCTGGGAGAGAAAGACCGATTTTTCAGGCGATGCAGGGAAAATCCTCGTTCTTCATACCAGAAAGGCCAGCAAAGGCTCCATTAACCTTAACAACGTACACCCTTTCACCGCTACCACTGACGATGATTCCTTCGTTTTTTGTCATAACGGGACCATTTTCGATATTGATAAGCTCAACCCATCAAAAACAACGGACTACGAAGATGCATCAGACTCAAGGATCTTCTTTGAGCTCTTTCTCAACAAGTACGAATTTAGCGGTGATTTTGTGGAAGCTGTTCGTTCAACAGTGTCCGATATTGCTGCCACATGTTCTTCAATCACTTCTATGAACTCTTTTTTCTCCAATGGAAAGCAACTGATTGCGGTGCGGTATTGTTTGGATGAAGAAGATTATTACACATTGGGCTATACCAAACTAAGGGATTCGGATGATGGATACGTTATCACCACTCAGCAATATGATGACAAAACCTCATGGCAATGGTTGGAAAATAAAACCATTACCGTTTTTCAGTCTGACGGGTTTCAACAGTTTAATATCTCGGATCACTGAAATCTCTCAAACCATTTCCAAGAAGTGTAAAACCCAGAACGGTTAACGCCATCATAATCCCCGGGAAAATAGCTAACCAAGGCGCTCTATCCATGTAGTTCTGAGATTCCATCAGCAGTCTTCCCCAACTGGGAAAAGGCGGTTGGGTTCCCAGCCCAATATAACTCAACCCCGCTTCGGATAAGATGGCAAAGGCGAAATTGGTCGTTACCAACACCGTCAAAGAAGCTCCGATATGGGGTAAAAAGTGTTTCCAAATCATAACCGGAAGTCGTGTCCCGATGGATTGGGAGGCAATGACGAAAAACCTGTGTTTTAGGCTGATCGTCTCATTTCTTACCTGACGGGCAAATATGGGAATTCTCACAATTCCAATGGCGATCATGGCGTTCGTAATATCCGCACCGAATACCGAAACGATGGCTATGGCAAAAACAATGGCCGGAAAGGCAAACAACCCGTCCATCAGGCGCATCAAAATCTCATCAACAATCTTATTACTCATACCCGATAAAAAACCCACAACAAGTCCACCAAACAGGGCGATTACCGTTGAAATGATTCCCACTTGTAAGGCAATTTGCCCCCCCACCATGCATCTGCTGAATAAGTCCCTTCCGTATTCATCCGTTCCAAAGGGGTGAGAGAAACTGGGGGAAAGAAATCGGGAACGAATATCCATTTGGTAGGCATCATATGGGGTATACCAAAAGCTCAAAATCGATAGAAACACTACTATTAAGATGATAATTAAACCACAGATAAAACTGGCGTGATGCCTTGCACTAAAACGCGATCGTTGAAAGGTGAGTGAAGTGAAACTCCATTTGTTCTTGCCATAACAGTGTTTATACTTTTCCGGACAAGGCTTTTGTTTATTCATATCCACATATTCACCTGATTCTCGGATCGATGGTCATGTGAACCATATCCATGATGAAGTTGATCAAAATGGTAACAACGGCCATCCAGATGACTACCCCTTGAACAACGGGTAAATCCCTTCGTTGAACGGAATAAAGCAACAACCTTCCTATCCCTGGAATGGAAAAAACAGACTCGATAATGATGGTCCCCGCCAAGATCGAGGCAATTTGGAGCCCAAATACACTTAAAACGGGAATCATGGCGTTTTTTAGAATGTGCTTGTTGAAAACCCTTCTTTCACTGACTCCTTTTCCCGTGGCAGTTCGGGCATAATCCTCGTTCATATTCTCTATGATGGAACTTCTGATCATTCGAATCAAAACGGATGATGAGATGATGGCCAGTGAAAGTGCAGGGAGTATGATGGATTTCAACCATTCAAAGATATTCACCGTCATTGGAACATAGCCGCCCGAAGGAAAGAGATGGAAACGAACGGAAAATAGCAAAAGAAAAAGGATTCCCAACCAAAAACCGGGGATGATTAACCCGATTTGAGAGATGGAAGTAATCAGATAATCCATGAATTTATTATGCTTTTTAGCTGAAAGGATACCCAAAGGAAAAGAGATCAAGGTTGTTAGCAAAAGGCTCAAAATTGTTATTGATAGCGTTGGCGGCAAAGAAGATATGATCACTTCCGTCACGGGTTTTTTATAACCGGTGGAATCACCCAGATCCCCTTTGATTAAATCACCCAGCCAAAAAAAATAGCGCAAGACAACCGGCTTATCCAAATTCAACTCCCTTTCAAGGTTTTCAATGGCACTTTGATCCGCATCCAATCCCAGAATAACCTGTGCAGGGTTGCCGGGTAAGGCGTTAAACACAAAAAAAGAAAGCAATGAAACGGCGAAAACAGTGATAATACCCGTTAATAGTCGCCTAATCGCAAAAGATAACATACCTGTTATTCAAGTTCTTCAATACTTAAATGATCGTTGGTGTAAATACAGATCTCACTGGCGATTTTTAAGGATTCTACGGCAATATCCTTAACATCCATGGATGTATTTCTCAACAGAGCCCTGGCACTTGCCAATGCATAACTCCCCCCTGAGCCGATGGCGGTTACATCTTCATCCGGTTGTATCACTTCACCATTTCCTGAAATGACCAGTAGGTTTTCTTTATCGGCTACGATTAACAAGGCCTCAAGACGACGTAGCATTTTATCCGTTCGCCATTCTTTAGCCAATTCAACGGCAGCCTTTGGGAGATTTGCACTGTTTTTTTTATAATAAGCCTCAAATTTCTCAAATAAGGTGAAGGCATCTGCAACTGAACCTGCAAATCCGGCTACCACTTTGTTATCTCCCAATTTTCTTACCTTTCTGGCCGTTGATTTCATCACGGTATTACCCTGAGTTACTTGACCGTCACCAACGATGACGGTTCTTCCACCTTTCTTGATGGCAAGAACTGTTGTTCCTCTAAATTCCACTTTTCCTCCTCCAGTTCATTTGTAAAAAGGGTGGGTAACACCCACCCCTTGTTGATTATACTTCCAAAAAGCCGTCTACACTGTTCCAAATGGTTTTGGATCTGGCATCAAAGGGATGCCCGTTCCAAAGACAGAGATTGGCCTTTTTCCCTTCTTCTATGGAACCATATTCATCGTCAATACCCAATATTTTAGCGGGCATAATCGTCAGAGATTTTAACATGCCTGCTTCATCTGCCCCGTAATTACAAGCCATACCGGCCTGCAATCTTAATACTTCTGACGGAAATACCGGATGATCACTCATACATCCGAAAAGGATCCCTTCTTCCAAAGCAACCCTGTAGGAGTTAAAGGTCATATCCCTTAGCTCCACTTTAGAACGGCTGGACATGATGGGGCCCAACAATATGGGGATTCCGGCTTCTTTGATTTCATCTTTCACTTTGATGTATTCAGTACAATGCTCAATCACCATGTCAATGTCAAATTCCTTTTTGATTCTGATAGCTGTGAGAATGTCTTCCGCACGGTGACAGTGAACACGAGCCGGTATCTGTTTATTCAAGACCATAACCGCCGCTTCCATCTTGCTGTCATGCTCGGTAAAAGGTTTCCCTTCTTTTTCAGCTTTTTTCACTTTTTCAATGTAGTTTTTCGCATCGAAGAAAAACTTGCGTATAACAGCCGCCGTTCCCATTCGGGTCACGGGCATCTTTTTCTGTTCGGAGTACACACGCTTGGGATTCTCTCCGGTTGCCATTTTCAACCCGTTATCCTCTCGGATCAGCATTTCTTTAACGTTCTTTTTCTTAGAATACTTGGCGATAAAACTCAGACCCCCTACGGGATTGGCACTTCCCGTGAGTACGCAATAAATCATGACGCCTCCCTTTGCCGCTTCCGGGATGGAAATATCTGTGGGTGTAAAACCGTCAAGACTTCGCACATTTGAAGTTACCGGATCGGAATACTCGTTGACATCATCGTATTCGTAGCCTTGTCCGTCCGGATTCAAGCCGATATGTGAGTGGGCATCAATAAATCCGGGCATCAACATCCCGCCTTTTCCATCGATTGTCTCATCTATTTTTTCACTATTTTTAACTTTGTAACCTGCTTCCTTGATGACACCATTTTCAATCAAAACCTCACCCTTAAACGGTTCTGAGGTCATGGTATGAACCACTACGTTTGTTATTAAGGTTCTCATATAATCAGCCCCTCTTCCTTCATACTGTATGCGATTTTACCGTTTACAAATGTGTACAAAACCCGATGCGTGGGATCAAGCAGTTCCCGATCCGTCAGGATGATATCCGCATCTTTGTCAATTTCCAAACTGCCAATCCTGTCATCCAAGCCCAGGTTGATTGCCGGATTGATGGTAATCGATCGTAAGGCTTCTTCCTTGCTTAATCCGTTCTTACAGGCCAGTGCCGCCTCTATGGGCAGGTTGTTGATGGGAATGACCGGGTGATCTGTAATTAGCGTTATGTCTTTCACACCCGCCTTTTCCAGTATTCCTGGGGTCTTTAGTGTTCTTCGATTCACTTCCATCTTATACCTGGCTGTGAAAAGAGGTCCCACGGCACATTTTATGTCCCGCTTTGCCAATTCGTCTGCAACTAAGTGGCCTTCTGTGGTGTGTTCAAAAGAGGGCTTGATTCCAAATTCGTCAAATATCCTCAACACGGTCATGATATCATCAGCCTGATGGGCGTGAACGTGCGCCTGTAATTCGCCTTTTAAAACCTTCAATATGGCTTCACATTGCATGTCATAGGGTTTCTCTTCCTTTTTGTCGTAATCCAAGGCCTTTCTGAAAGCGCTTCGAATCTTTTCTGCCGTTGCCATTCGGGTGATGATCTTTTTGCCGTTTTCAGAATGGGCTCTCTTTGGATTTTCACCCATGGCCATTTTGAAGCCGGATTCCTCTTTAATAATCCGTTTTTCATAAGTAACAGTCAAATCATTTTTCAGGGTTACGCCAATCCCGCCCATGGGATTGGCACTGCCCGGATAGATGTTTAACGTGGTTACGCCGGCTCCGATGGCATCTTTGAATCCGGGGTCAAAGGGTTTGATACCGTCCAATGCCCGAACCTGAGCGGTGATGGGATCTGACCATTCGTTGGTGTCGTTATCGCTGGCCTGATTGGTTTTTTCCCCATGGACACCGATATGACAATGTTCTTCGATCATTCCCGGATAACAGTGTAATCCGGTGGCATCGATCGTTTCATCCGCCTGAGCGTATATCTTATGAGAACAATCCACGATTTTCCCGTTGTCTATAAGTAAATCACCCACAAACTCTTTTGAAGTCACCGGGTGAATGGTTGCATTCTTAATCAGCGTACTCATCACGATTCACCTCCAACGCTTACTCCGGCTATATAGGTGTCTCTAATGCTGGTGTTCACATCAAAGATGTCCCCGTCTGTTACTGCAAAATCGGCATATTTTCCCTTTTCCAAACTCCCGATTTCATCTTCCAGGCCAAGCACTTTTGCCGGGTTGATGGTAAACATATCCAGGATATTCTTTCGGTCCATTCTTAACTTGTCGATGAGCCACATTTGGATAATACCGTAATTCAAGGGTATCACCGGGGCATCTGTCATCATGGATAGTTTAAATCCCAATTCGTTGAGAATTTGAACGGATTTAAAGGTGAGATCGTAAGTTTGATAAGATTTACCGGCAACGTTTAACGGACCAAGGATGACGGGTACGTCTTTTAAAGATTCCGCAACTTCTTTGTCGGTATGCAAGGCGGTGGCATGGTCAAGCGTATAAAGGATATCATATTCTTCCATGATCCTTTTTATCGTTTCAATATCCTCTAAATTAGCAACATGAACCCGTGCTACCGATTCCTTCTTAAGCAGTCCACTGAGAACTTCCATATTGTAATCGTATTCTTTTTCCTCTTTGTTCATGTAATCTTTGGCTTTATTCAGGTTGTCTCTTACCAAAGCGGCTACCTGAAGCCTTGTATAAAGTGTCTTGCGGCCTCCCCAATGCCATTGTGGGTTTCTTCCGAATGCCATCTTGACGATTTTCTTCGGTGTTTTTACAACCATCTCATCGGCAACTGTGCCTGCTGTTTTGATGACCACACCTTCTCCGCCAATCACATTTGCTGAGCCAGGAAGCACACAAACGGTTGTATACCCTGCATTTCTGGCTTCCATGATCCCGGGATCCAGTGGATTAAGTCCATCCAACGCCCGAACACCTGCGGTAACGGGAGAAGACGTTTCATTTACATCGTTACCGGCAAATCCTCCTGCCTTTTCCTCGAAAACCCCTACATGAGTGTGAGGATCGATGAAACCGGGATAGATGGTTTTCTGATCCATATCTATCTGTTCCATGGTTTCATCGGGGTTGATACCGGAAGCTATTTCCTTTATTCTTCCATCTTGCACCAGTATGTCCAGCTTCTTGAATTCGCCTTCATACCAGCATTTTCCATTCTTGAAAAGAATCAAAATAGTCACCCCTTTTCTGTTATTCTCTATTTTATCATAAATAGGGGAGATGATTAGATTACCGAAAGGAAATCACACTAAACCGTAGAACTCCTTTAAGAACGATTCTACTTTTTGCGGTGTTTCAGGGTACCCAAACAAATATCCCTGCATCATGTTGCATTTATTCTTTAACAAAAAGTCTCTTTGCAGATTGTCTTCTATCCCTTCGGCAATAACGTCCAAGTTTAAATTTTCCGCCAAAGAGATGATGGTTTTTACGATAGAAGCGTTGTCGGGATAAACCAGGTCCAGGACAAATGATTTGTCGATCTTCAATTCATCGATGGGAAATTTTCTCAAATAGGCTAGTGAGGAATACCCTGTACCAAAATCGTCGATGGAAAGTTTACATCCCAATGCCTTGATCATGTTCAGTTTTTTTCGTGTTTCTTCCACATCATCCATCAGGATACCCTCTGTAATTTCAAGCATCAAATCCCGGGAATCAATCTGGGTTTCATGGATGATTTCCTTCAAAATATCATAAAAATTTTCCTGAGAAAATTGTAGAGGTGAGATGTTCACCGACACTCTGAAACCACTCAAGCCCATGTCTTTCCATCGTTTCATCTGTAAACAGGCTTCTTTCAAGACCCATTTGCCCAACGGAATGATCAAGCCGGATTCCTCGGCCACAGGGATAAATTCAGAAGGAGATATTAAACCTTTTTCCGGGTCTTTCCATCTTAAGAGTGCTTCTACTCCCACCAATGTATTGGAATTCAAATCAAATTGCGGCTGATAATACAACAGGAAATTCTTTTTTTCGATGGCTTTGTGAAGGCGTGTTTCCATTTCCAACCGTTTCATCGCTTTGACGTTCATCTTGGCTGTGTAGAACTTGAAGGTGTTTTTCGTGCCTCTTTTTGCTCCCATTAGGGCAAAACCTGCCTTTTGCAGTAAATCCTGTATGATAACTCCGTTATCCGGATAGATGACAATTCCCATGCTTATATTCACGAAAATTTCACTGTCGGCTACGCTGAATGGCTTTTCAAATCGTTTAAACAAATTCCTGACTAAAGACGTCACGTTTTCCTTATCCTTGATATCCGGAAATACCATGGTGAATTCATCGCTGCCGTATCGGGCCACAAAGTCTTGCTTTCTGATATGCTTTCTTAAACGATTTGCAACCAGCACTAATAATTGATCTCCCACCGCATTCCCCATGGAATCGTTGATTTTTTTAAAACCGTCAAGGTCTAAAGAAACCACCGCCATGATGGCGTTATTTCGCTTGGCACGTCCTAATTCTTCGTCAAGTTTTTGCATGAGAAAATTTTTGTTGGGAAGACCGGTTAAAACATCGAAAGAAGAGATGTAATCCAACTTTTGTTCGGCTTCTTTTCTTCTGCTGATATCCTGATGGGTTCCCAGAATAATTTTGGATTTTCCATCTTCTTTCATCAAGACTTCCCCTCTTGATACTGTCCAAAGCCAGTTACCCATCTTCGTCCTGATTCTGTATTCAACTTCAAAAAACTCCTGATGGTTATCAAAGGCTCTTTGAAGGACTAATCTCAACCGTTCCTTATCATCTTCGTGTACCAGTGACAACCACTGATTGAGGTCATTTCCTATTTCGTCGGTTGAATATCCCAAAAATTCCTGCCAATTACCGATGTTTTCCATCCGACCGCTCTTTTCCTCAAGTATCCATAAGGCCTCTCTGGCACTTTGCAATGCCATTTTCAGTTGTTTCTCGCGGTTCATCAATATCTCATTGGTCTGGGTCAGTTTTTTGTTGATATGAGAAAGATCCATTTGGGTCTCACGCAGCTCTTGAGTGTAAGCCTCCAACTGTTCATAATTGGCCTGCAGCTCTATCTGTTGTTTTTCCCATTCGGTTTCCATTTGTTTAATATGTGTGACATTCAGCATACTGATGAGCAACCGGGTCTCTTCTTTTAAATGTAACAACTTGGTTCTCATAAACAAGATCATTTCTTCAGAATTACAATCTTTAAAGATTACTTCAATTTCAATAATGTCCTTTTCATCCCAAAGTGCTTTAAAAAACCTTTTCCATTCTTTTCTGTTTTTCTTTGTAATTAGTGTTAACATGATATTTACAAGTTCTTCCTGATTTTTCGCCTTGAAAAGCCTAACCGCTTCATTATTCACTGTTTTTATTTTCAGTAAACTTCTTGCTTGATCGTAAAAATTGGCTTGATCATGCATATAGTGTTCAAAGGTTTCATAATTATGCTTTGCCTGACGGATTGTTTCCAACATCATTGAAATATCAGCTTCTGCAATGGCAACGGGAACGGTTTCCAGGATGGTATGATATCTCTCTTCAGTGTATTGATTGGTTTTTTTAAGAGTTGTTTCAATGGTTCTGTCTCTTACCAGTGTGGTGAAATAACCGTCACCGGCTGAAAACGCGGTGACATTCATCCATTTGTCATAAGCTGAAAAATAATCGTTGATAAGTCGAACTATTCCGCCCTCTTTGGAAATTTTACCGTAACGAGCGTACGTTTCTGCTTGTTTGCCCTCTTTCTTTACCCATGGCAGAATATCAGAAGCCCTTTTCCCGACAATATCTTCTCGTTTTTTCCCCGTTATCTCCAGAAAGGTATCATTAACTTCAGTAAACTCATAATCAATGGGGGAACCATATTTGTCAAAAATCATCTTATGCAAGGCATAACCTTCACTCAAATGTTTGATTAATTCATAATAATCAGCTGTTTTTGGTTTCATTCAAATTCCTTTCCCTAATCTGTTGAATTTTCTACAACGTATTTTATCATATTAAATATATATATTCTATGAAAAACAAATTATTATCCCAATTGTTGAATTTCAGTCACACAAAAAATAGACTTGAACGAATTTCCTCTGTCAAATGTGATGGATAATATGATAAAATTAGTTGGAAAACCTAATAAAAATACGGAGGTTTTTATGTCTGTCGCAACCATCATTTGCTCTTTAATCATCTTGATTATCATCCAAAGAATCACAAAGAATATTATACTGGCCATTCTTGGCGCAGTTGGCACCATTATTCTATTCAGATTCGATTTACATGCCCTTGTAAACGCCTTTGTTTTCCCCTTGAAGGATCCTGATCTTTACAAACTCTTGGGTACCGTTTTTTTTATCTACCTGTTCAGTAGTGCTTTGGACATTTCCGGGGATGCAAAACGTTTCGCAACATCTTCAAAGGCTCTTTTTGACGATAGAACTTCCATGGCATTCATGCCGATGATGATCGGATTTCTTCCCATGCCCGGAGGCGCAATGTTCACCGCACCCATTGTAAAAATGATTGGTGACGACGAAGGGTTTTCCAACGATTATATGATGGTGGTCAATTACTGGTTCCGCCATGTTGTGGAACTGTTCTGGCCTGTATATCCGGCCTTTTACATTCTTACCGCACTTGTAGGCATCGAATTGGCTCCGTTTTCCATCAGCTTGATCCCCATTTTCCTCATCGCCACGCTCAGTGGCTGGATCCTTTTCAACGGTTTCAGACTGCCGAAAGTAAAAAAAACAACGTCCAAAGAATTAAAAGGACTTTGGATTGTCTTTTTTGTGGTGTTGACAGGTATCATGATTTTGGTATTCAACATGGAAGGCTACATCGCGCTTGGTATAAACATTGGCGGCTATTTCCTTTTCAGAAAAAGATGTTTCATCGAAAGCCTGGTGAAGGCCTTTAAAAAGTGGGATGTTTTCCTGTTGTTGTTTTTGTTTTTTGTCTACAAATACTATCTGACAGAGGTTAATCTGACCGGAGATATTGCCGTAGAACTGGACCGCATAGGCCTGAATATACATTTATTAACCATCATTCTACCGCTTCTCATTGGGATGTCCACCGGCATCACACAAAGCGCTGTTGGAATCACGGCACCATTGTTGATTACCCTGGGTGCCAATCCCGCCATGATGTACTTTGCGGCTGTAGCCGGTGTTTTGTTATCTCCCGTTCACTTGTGTATTGTTTTAACGGGGAATTTTTACAAATCCGATCTGATGAAAGTCTTTTTGAAGATCCTGCCTTTGCTGTTTATCACCGGGTTAAGTGTCTATTTATTACTCGTTATTTGAAGTGTTCAAATCTCTGACTCTATTCTGGAATGAAGTGATGGTTTGTTTTAGATCCTCGAATTGTGTGTCCAATTCCATTAGCCTTTTAAACCCCTTTTGGGTAATCTTATAGATCTTTTTCGCCGGTCCCGGTTTATCGGTCTCCCATTCAGCCACGATCAACTCTTCTTCTTCCAAATCACTGAGTAAACGATACATGCCACCCATTTGCCCGGTTGTTTTAATCAAGCAGCCAAAGGCATTCATTTTTTGAGCGATTTCATATCCATGAGTGGGTGCTTCAGCAATAATCAGAAGAATAAACGCACTTTGCCATTTTCTTCCAAATGCGTTTCTTCCCCTTCCAAATCTTCTCTGAGGCATCTATAAACTCACCATTAGGAAAGTTTTTCTATTCCAAATCCGGCTGTACCGGGTCCCACATGAGATGAGATGATTTTACCCATAGGGGTGATAATCGATTCACTCACTTGGTATTCACTTTCAAGTATTTTTTGCAGCTTAAGACATTCTTCTTCATTTCTGGAATGAACCATTGTCAGTCTGACTTTTGATCCTTTAGGAAAAAACTCCTGAGCCTTGCTGATCACAAGCTTTTGTGCCTTCTTAGCTCCCCTTGATTTACCAAACGGTATCATTTCTCCATCGTCGTTTATAAAGATGGAAACCCTTAAATTCAGCATGTTTCCAACAAAGCTTGCAAAATGGGAGACCCTTCCGCCTTTTCTGAGAAAATTAAAGTTTGAAACGTAGAAAAAGGCTCCAAATCTCTTTTGTTCCATCTCTTTTAACAATTGTTCCTTGACAGTGATGACATCCTTACCCTCGGATAATAACTCGCTGGCCCTGTATACCATCAAAGCAATCGCACTTGAAGCCGTTTTGGAATCAATGACCTGAACCTTGTCACCATATTCTTTAGCCGAGATAATGGCACTGTTATACGTTCCTGAAAGAGCACTGGAAAGGGTGATAACAAGGATGGAAGAATATCCCTCATCAAAATAACGATCGTATCTCTGTTTAAATTCAACAGGAGTGGGTTGTGAAGTTCGAGGTAAATCCTCTTCTTTGTCTAAATCGTCCCAGTATTTTTTCAAATCATCGTAATTTCTGCTGTCATCTTCGCTAATGCCTCTTTCTTCCCAAAAGATATGGAGCGGAATCACATCAACGTTCATTTTTTTGATCCACTCTAAAGGCATATCACCGGTGCTATCGACTATAATCTTAGTCTTTTCCATAAAACACCTCCGTAATTCCCATGGCAAAAGATTATAACATAAAAACACCGTCAATGATGAACATCATCCTTTGAATAAGCCAATGTCCTTTCTGTAAAAAGAACCTTCAAACGAGATCCGATTCAAGATCATCACCGGTTGAACTCACCGATAACACTCTACCCCCGGTGTTTATAAGCTCTGATTTATCGTTTAGTCCCACACCGGCAAAAAAAACCTTTGATTCGTCTTGGACAATGGAACGATCACAACCGGTTATGACTTTCCCTTTTTTATAAGCGTTGGGATAGCCTTCTGATGCCAATATCAGGTTTACGCAAAACCCCGGATGCCATTTGAGGCGTGTTTCATCTAATTTAGATTGTTCCGTATGCAGAAACAGTTCTGCCAAATCAGAGGCCATGAGAGGCAAGATTGCTTCCGTTTCCGGATCTCCCATCCTTACATTGTATTCCAACAGATAACATCTTTTATCCTTCACCATCAACCCAAAAAAGACGATCCCCCTGTAATCAAACCCGGATGCCTTGATACCCTTTAGTGTGGGATTTAGAATGGCGCTGACAAAATCATTGTAAATCTCATCCGTCATCACCGGATTGGGTGCAACAACTCCCATTCCACCGGTATTGGGTCCTTTGTCACCCTCAAGCAATCGCTTGTGGTCTTTGGAAGACAGTAAGGGGACGATAACCTTGGAGTCAGTCAACGCAAGAACGGATACTTCTTCCCCCTCCAGAAATTCTTCGATCAAAACCCTTTTTCCGGATTCCCCAAATTTTCCCTTGTTCATCAACTCATCTACAGCCTCTTTAGCTTCTCCTTTTGAGGAACAGATATAAACCCCTTTTCCCGCAGCCAAGCCATCAGCTTTAATGACAATGGGGAATTGGGACAACTGTTCAATGCTTTTACACGCCTCTTCATAATGGTTCACAGTTTGGGAAAAAGAGGTTCGAACGCCGTATTTTGCCATAAACGTCTTGGCGTAATCTTTACTGCCTTCCAAACGGGCAGCGGCCTT
Source organism: Thermotogaceae bacterium (assembly GCA_030445775.1). Lineage (GTDB taxonomy): Bacteria > Thermotogota > Thermotogae > MWEM01 > MWEM01 > JASUTC01. The sequence continues at coordinate 12,924 of JASUTC010000049.1, forward strand.
TTCAGGACCGATGATCCGTAACCCTTTTTGTCTGAAATCATCTACAATCCCATGAACTAATGGTTCTTCCGGACCAACGATCGTTAAATCAATACCATCGTTTAGTGCAATCTCAACCACTCTATTTCTGTCTGTCTTTGTTTTATAATCAATCCGTTCATTAAGACATTCACACTTTTCTTCAAGGGAAATTCCCGGGTTTCCGGGCAGGCACATGACCTTTTCCACACTTGGGCTCTGTGCCAATTTCCAGCAGATTGCATGTTCCCTTCCCCCTGAACCAATAACTAATACTTTCATAACACCTCCATTAACCGTTAATGTTTAAAATGCCTGACTCCGGTGAAGACCATTGGAATATCGTTTTTTTCTGCCTCTTCAATGGAATCCTTGTCTCTGATTGAACCGCCGGGTTGAACGATAGCACCAATCCCGTATTCTGCGGCTGCCTGAACGACGTCCGAGAAAGGAAAGAAGGCATCGGAAACGAGAACGGCGCCTTTGGATGTTTTTTTATCCATATTAGCCCGTTCTAACGCCTGCTGGGCCGCCCATATTCTGTTAACCTGTCCACCGCAAATGCCCAATGTCTTTTGATTCTTTACAATTAAAATGGCGTTGGAAGTACAGTTTTTAATGGCTTTGATACCGAATTGCATATCCTCGATTTGTTCATTTGTCGGCTGAGATTTTGTCACCGTTTTAAATTCCTCTACAGCACTCTTATCCGTACTTTGAATCAACATTCCTCCGTCCACTGAATTAATGGCATAATTATTGGCAGGTTTGACCAAGGATTTGAGAATCCTCAGATTCCTCTTCTTTTTGAAGATTTCAAGGGCCTCTTCCTCGTAATCCGGAGCAACGATAACTTCCAAAAAGTTTTTCACCAGGTCGGTTGCCGTTTCCCTGGTGACCTTTCTGTTGAAAGCTACGATCCCCCCGAAGATTGAAACCGGATCACTTTCATACGCCTTTTGGTAGGCATCTAAAGTATCTTTACCAATGGCAACACCACAAGGACATTTATGCTTTAACCCCACACAAGCCGGATCATCGAATTCGTGTACACTTTTATAAGCCACATCCAGATCGTTGATGTTGTTGTAGGAGAGCTTTTTCCCCTGAATCTGAACAAAATGATTCATCAACCCTTTTTCAGACAAGTTCTCATAAAGGGCAGCCCGTTGATGGGGATTTTCACCGTATCTCAACTGTTCTTTCTTTCTCAGGGGCAGTGTTAAATAGTCGGGAAATTCTTCCTCCAGGAGGAAATTACTGATAGCCGCATCATAAGCAGAGGTCAGGTTAAACACCTTCCCGGCAAGCCTTTTCTTTTGTTCAAAGGACACCTCACCGGATTTCATTTGCTCAATCACCTCATCGTAATCGGCCGGATCACAGATGACAATTACATCCCTGAAATTCTTGGCAGCCGAACGCAACATGGTAGGTCCTCCGATATCGATAAATTCCACCTTTTCATCAAAATCAATATCTTTGTGCACGTTGTCAAAAAACGGATACAGATTCACAATCACAGCATCCACTGTTCCAATGCCCTCTTCCTCCAACGTCCGCATATGCTCCGGATTGGAACGAACGGCCAACAGCCCACCGTGGATCTTGGGATGAAGGGTTTTCACTCGTCCATCCAACATTTCTTTGAAATGAGTGATCTCAGAAATATCCGTCACCTCAAAACCCTTTTCCTTTAAATACCTTGCCGTACCACCGGTTGAGATGATTTCATAACCGTTATCCCAAAAAGATTTGGCAATTCGTTCAACACCTGTTTTGTCGTATACACTAATCAATATTCGTTTCACATTTTCAACTCCTTTTGTTTACCACTCAATTTGCTATTGCACTCAAAAAGCTCCAGACCCTAAACCCTACCTTTAATAAACTCCTCAATCGCCTCACACAGTGCTTGATGTTCATAGGGCAAGATTCTTTCTGCCAACGTCTCCGGAGTATCCCCTTCCAAAACCGGGATGGCCTTTTGAACCAAAATCGGACCGGTATCCGTTCCCTCATCCACGATATGTACGGTGCAGCCACTGACTTTTACGCCCTTCTTCAGTGCAACCTCATGGACTTTACGTCCATACATGTTCGGACCGCAAAAGGACGGGATTAGAGAGGGGTGAACGTTGATGATTCGATTTTTAAACACTTTGAGTATATCACCGCTTAAGATGGAAAGAAACCCCGCCAAAACAATGAGATCGCAGTCCTTTACCTGTTCCAGTATTTTGTCTGAAATTGTTTTTTTATGCGTCTTTCTATTGATGATTATATGATCGATGCCTTCTCTAGCAGCCCTTTCTAGGGCATAAGCCCCCGGTCTGTCGGATATGACGATCTTTACAGACGCGCCCGCATCTTTTCTTTTGGTGTAATCAATGACCGCTTGTAGGTTTGTTCCGTTACCCGAGACCAACACCGCTATTTTAAACAAATACCTTTTCCTCCATTTTCAACAGATCCCAAAATAAATACCCTCTCTCCAAGTTTTTCAAGGGTTTTACAGATTGCCTCCACTTCAAGGGCTTCAACGGCAATTACAAGGCCCACGCCCATGTTGAAGGTCGAAAACATGTTTTTTTCATTCACACCCAAAGCCGCAATATAGTCAAATATGGGATTATACGGAATCTTGTCTTTCTCAACATTGTAAATAAATGGTTTCGAGGACATTCTGGGAACATTCTCGTAAAGTCCTCCCCCGGTGATGTGGGCGATGGCTTTCACGTGATGCTTTTTTAACACTCCTAGCACAGGTTTAACGTAGATTCGAGTAGGTTTGAGCAGTTCTTTCCAAATGGGCTTTCTTCTAAATTCTCTTTCATAATTCTTGATCAAGTGTCTCACCAGGGAAAATCCATTGCTGTGAAGCCCGTTGGAAGCAAGTCCGACGAGTATATCTCCGTCTTTTAGTGTATCCCCTGTGATTATCTCATCCTTTTCAGCCACTCCCACGGCAAACCCCGCAATGTCATATTTACCCGCTTCGTAAAAACCCGGCATTTCGGCCGTTTCCCCGCCCAACAAAGCGCATCTTGCCTCGACACAACCATCACAAACACCTTTTACAATCTGAGTGGCTGTCTCGCTATTTAATTGCCCACAGGCGATGTAGTCCAAGAAGAACAATGGGGTAGCCCCATGACAAATGATATCGTTGACACACATGGCCACGCAATCGATACCAACGGTATCGTATATTTCCTGTCGAAAGGCTATTTCCAACTTTGTCCCCACACCATCTGTACCGGAGATGAGTACGGGATTTCTCATTCGTCCGAGTTCCAACATCCCGGCAAAACTGCCCAAATTGTTGAGAACACCGGCTATATGCGTCTCTTTTGTCATTTCCTTTATTCGTTTTACCGTTTCATACCCTTCTTCGATGTTAACACCGGCTTTTTTATAATCTTCCATGTTTGACCCCCTTACATGCTCACTGGCGTTGATAGCGGATAAACCCCACTGAAGCAACCCATACAAAACCGGTCTCTTCCACCCAAAGATTCAATCAATTCATCGATGGTTAAGAATTCAAGACTGTCCGCCCCAATCATTTCTGACATTTCTTCGGTAGAACTGGCTGAAGCCATCAAATCACTTCTGTATGGCGTATCAATTCCGAAGTAACAGGGATATTGTACCTTTGGTGATGAGATTCTTAAATGGACTTCCAGTGCTCCCGCCTCTTTTAACAACGTGATGAGTCGCTTGCCGGTAGTTCCCCTGACAATCGAATCATCGATTAAAACGATTCGCTTACCTTCCACATTCGCCCTCAAGGCGTTCATCTTAACGTGTACGGAGTGCTCTCGCATTTCTTGTGTCGGTGAGATAAAAGTCCTGCCAATATACCTGTTTTTAACCAAACCGATTTCATAAGGTATTCCGGATGCCCTGGAAAAACCAACTGCTGCCGGAATACCAGAGTCAGGGGCTCCAGTCACAACGTCTGCATCAACGGGATGATTTTTGGCCAATATTTCCCCGGCTCGTTCTCTGGCCTTGTAAATTCCTATATCATCCATTTGACTGTCAGGCCGGGCAAAATAAATATACTCAAAAGAGCAGGTGGAGGTGATGGTTTGTTCCACTTCGTTAATGGATTCGATCCCATCCTTGGTAATTATGATGATTTCTCCAGGTTTTACATCCCGTATCAGTTCACCCCCAACGGCATCAAAAGCACAGCTTTCAGAAGATAGAAGATACTGATCGCCCTTTTTACCCAGACACAGGGGACGTATTCCGTAAGGATCCCTGGCACCTATGAGTGAATTTTCCGTAAGCATTACAATTGCATACGAGCCTTTCACCGCCTGCATGGCTTCTTTAATCGCTGTTCTAAAACCCCTTTTTACGCTTCTTGCGATGAGGTTTAAAATCACTTCTGAATCAGAATCAGTCTGAAAAATCACTCCCCCGTCTTCCATCAATTCTCGAACAACATCGGCGTTAACAAGCGTTCCGTTGTGGGCAACTGCAATAGTCCCCAACTTGTAGTTCACACTGATGGGTTGAGCGTTGATCCGTTTACTGTCACCCTTTGTGGAATACCTGACATGACCGATTGCAGCTACCCCCCCCATTTCATCCAAAACATTTCTGGAAAAGACCTCTGAAACCAGTCCCATATCCTTTTTAACTTCAACCGTTTCTCCATCGGAATAAGCGATTCCACAACTTTCCTGGCCTCTGTGTTGAAGGGCAAACAAGCCGTAATAAGACATTAGAGAAGCATTTGAATTTTGAAACGATGTATCCAAAATCCCAAACACACCACACTCTTCACGGAACTTGTCTTTGGTCAAATCAAAAAACACCTCATTTCCTACATTCATATATGTTTTCCCTTTTCAAGTCTTTCCAATAGTTCCTTATAAGTGTCGGTTAAATTTCCCAGATTTCTCCTGAACACATCTTTGTCCAATTTCTTTCCTGTTTCAATATCCCAGAACCTGCAAGTATCCGGAGATATTTCATCAGCCAGATAGATTTCACCGCTTTGTTTCCCGAATTCCAGTTTAAAATCAATTACCTTGATCCCCAGCTTTAGAAAGAACGCCTTTAACAGATCGTTGACTTGACTCGCTATGGAATAAATATCCTTCAACTCCTCGAAAGTTGTAATACCCATGGCTACAGCATGATAATCGTTCATCAAAGGATCGCCCAAATCATCACGCTTATAACTTAATTCCAAAACAGTCACCTTTAGCGGTGTTCCTTCTTCCAAACCATATCGCTTGGCCATACTCCCGGCAGCCTCATTTCTGACGATGACCTCCAAGGGAATAATATCCACTTTTTGACACAACTGCTCCCTATCGTTGAGCTTTTCGATGAAATGCGTTTTGACTCCGGCCTTTTCCAACATCTCAAAAATAATGGCCGTAATGGTATTATTCAACACCCCTTTTTCTGTAATCGTGTCCTTTTTCTCCCCGTTAAATGCCGTTGCATCGTCTTTGTAATGGACAATCACCTTTGTCTCATCATCAGTCTTGAAAATCTTTTTCGCCTTTCCCTCATAGAGTTGTTCCAGTTTTTTCATGTCAACCTCCGGTGGTTTGGTTTTTGTTTATTTCGGTCTTTCATATCGATAAAATGAGGTGGGGACAGGTACGATGATTAAGGTCAATGTTTTTCTTGACCACGTATCAGCGTCCCTGTCCCCACTCCTGCAATAATGTTTCGATGTTCTTGTTTTCTTCCAAAATCTTTTGCTTTTTCTCTTCCCGTTTTACCCTCAACTTCTCTTCTAAAGTTGAATCTTTCAACGACAGGATTTGAACAGCTAAAATTGCCGCATTCTCGCCTCTGCCAATGCCCACTGTGGCAACCGGAATTCCTGGAGGCATCTGAACAATCGACAAAAGTGCATCCTCACCATTAAGTGCCGCTTTTACCGGAACACCAATCACCGGTTTCACAGTATGAGAAGCCACAACACCCGGTAGATGTGCTGCCAGTCCCGCCCCGGCAATAAAGACCTCCACACCGGAGGCTTCCATTTCGTCCATCTTCGTCTTTAACAAATCCGGCATCCTGTGTGCTGATAAAATGGCAGGGATGTATTCTAACCCATAAGATTTTAGCGTATCCGTTACCTTTTTCATGATATCCATGTCGGAAGAACTACCAAAAATCACACCAACCTTCATGAAACACCTCCAAAAAAATAGCCCCACCATAGGAAAACCCTAAGGCGGGGCATATTCATCCCAAACCAAAGAATTCACCCATAGTAAGAAGATTTAAGGTCCTCTTGTAGAAACTGCCGGACCGTATTTCCGGCATTATACGGATGAAAATCTATTCAAACCGTTTTTCAATTTGATTATATCATAAGTGTTGGATTCGGTAAAACAGAAAACACTCCATGGGCTTCGATGATTTGAAAACAGTCCGATTCGCTCCTACGCAAAAGGCTAAAAACTGCAAACTCGCTACGCTCAAATGGAATTTGCTTCGCAAATTCCGAGGAGTGTTCCTTGAAACTCCACAAGCTTATTTCTTAACGCCTTTTACTATTCGCTCACGGCTGTTTTCTAAATCCTCTGCAGATCATTCGTGTTTTCTGTTTTACCTGTGTTTGGGAGAAGGAATTGAGAATGAAACAAAAAAGGGGCCTTTCGGCCCCTTATACGTTTATATTGATTTGCTTTAGAAACGAAGTGTAATCCCCAGTTCGATTGGTACGGAATTAAAAGACAAAGTCCCTGCTTTACCATCTGCTGCTGTAGGGTTAATGGTGTAATTCCTCAATTCGTATCCTGCTCCAAGGGAAACGGTAAATCCACCGATATCATAACCGATACCGAATTTTGCCTTCACCATGTATCCCATGTGATTCAAATCCAAGAAAGAAACACCACCGATCAAATCCGCTTTCAACATAACCGGTTCCAAAGGATAAGAATAATTAACACCAATCATTATAGGGACGGCTCCACCTACTCCAGCGCCTATAGAAAAACCATCTGCAATTTCATAATCTACAAGTAGTCCAAGATCGATGAAACTGGTGCTTTTCGAAGCTGCTCCAGTAAATTCTGTGTCATTCTGGAAAAAAGTTACATCCGTTGAACCCGCTGTCATCGTTTTAATTCCAAGGTTATACCCAACATAAACGTCAGTCCCCAACTGACCGAATGATAACGTGATAGCCATTGTTGCCATCAACGCCAAGATAAGAAATTTCTTCATAAATAACTCCCCCCATCAAATTTAC
>JASUTC010000050.1 GCA_030445775.1 Thermotogaceae bacterium
TTCCAGTCCAGGCCCAAGAGGGTGAATGAGTAGTGCTTCTTTGGCCTTTTTTCTGGATTTTGTTAAATGGGCTTCGATGGTCAATCGTTCAAAGGCCTTGACGGTATCGATGAGGCCTTTTGCCATGGGATGGACCTTTTCAATACTCACCGGTCTGATCATTTTTTCTGAGACACGTCCGTTGATTTCAAGAACATAGCTTCTCTCAAGATTTTCCACAGCACCGTTGTTTCGGATATTCACGATGTGTTCTTTGGTGCCAGGTGTACACAAGTCCCTGATCAGTTCTACCGCAGCTGTTGAATACATGGAGCCGCCACGCTGTTCCAATTCCGGTGGTTTTTCATATAATCCCACATCCGAATATTTTTCCAACAGTTCCCTTTCAATCTTTTGTACTTGTTCGCCTCGTGTTCCTTTGCTGGCTTTTGCTTCCTTTTCTTCTGCCAACATGGTTCGAGTCGTGTAGTAATAACGCAGATAGGGGTTTAAAACCATCCCGGATTTGACGGCAAACCGTTCAAACAGCTCCGAATCTGGAACATTTTCCGGTTTGTAAGCCTTGGTGAGCAGCTCTTGTGTTCTGTCTTCCCCTTTAACAAAGACCTTATCAATCCAGCTCATGTGATTGAGACCGTAATAATTTAAAAAGATGTCTTTTCTCTCACAGTTTAATGTGTCTGCAAAGGTTTGAAGGGTGTTGATGGGAATATTACACAACCCTGCGAAACGTTCAAAACCCAAGGTGTTGATGACAAATTCAGAAATCAAACCCGAGGGATTGGTGAAGTTGATGATGTAGGCATCAGGAGCAGCCCATTTTCTCACAGCTTCCACGTATTTTTCCACCATGGGCATCGCCCTCAGCGCACAGGAGAAACCTCCCACGCCGGTTGTTTCCTGGCCAATCAGATTATATTTTAAAGGGATAGTCTCATCGTTGATTCTGCCTTCCAATAATCCCGGGCGATATTGCTGGAGAACGAAGTCGGCATCCTTTAAACCATCCTCAACATTGGTTCCCCAACATACTTTAAATTTGTTTCCGGCATGTTCCACCATTCTTTCTGCCAATTCCGCCACAATCTTGAATTTGTTTGTTTGGTCTATATCCAACAGGTATACTTCGCCGAGGCCGATATTCAAGGCATGTTTTATCAGACCATCCATTAATTCAGGGGTGTAAGTGCTTCCCCCACCGATAACCGTTATCTTTTTCATACAAGTCCCTTCCTTTTAGCATTAACCATTTGTATGGTTGACGTTTGTTGTGAGCAATAATACCCCTTTTTGTCAATTTTTACAAATGAATCGTCTGGTATAATCAATAAGTTTGTTACAACAACAATCATAATAGATTGAAACCCGTTTCCGATAAAGTCTGATAAAAACTGATAAACATGGATTATTTTAGTTTATACGAAAATAAAGCAAACTTTGTTTCTATATCGGACTATTTGATTTTGAAAATTGTTATAATTTGATTAGCTCTTGAAATATTATGTATAAGCGGATACTAAGCTTATTATGTTTATAATGTGCTTGATTTATTTATTCTTTAGGTCAAAAAATTACGAATAGATAAAATACAAAGCCCTATTTGTTCATAATCTAAAATAATTCAGGATAATCAGAAATGAAACAATTTTCAATGAAACATGTTTCACAATAGAATGAAAATGAACGGCAAATAATTGATCAGGTTCAAGTTTTAGTCAACAGAAAATTGCCAAAATTTTAAAAAGAGGTGTTTTTATGAAAATTCATTGGAAGGTTCTGCTTGGAGTACTTTTGGTGTTGCTCGTATCAACGATGGCTTTCAGTTATGAAAGAAATGAAACACTGGTTTACGGTGGAGGTCTTTGGGGAGCCCCCACTAATTGGAACCCGTTAACACCCTGGGGTGAAGTAACAGGAACCGGTGGACTTGTTTATGAGTACTTGTTTCATTACTATCCGTTAACTGACGAATATCAACCCTGGTTAGCAGTAAAGGGTGAATGGGTAACGCCAAAGGTTTACGAAGTTGAATTAAGAAAAGGCGTCAAATGGACAGACGGCAAATCATTTACCGCTGAAGATGTGGTGTTTACATTTGAAGTTGCCAAAAATAACGCACTGCATTATTCCAATGTATGGGAATGGATCGTTAGTGTAGAGGCAGTTTCCCCAACAAAGGTCAAGTTTGTTTTTGGTGATGAACCACATTATCAGGAATGGAAGAATATCATTTATGATTTGAGAATTTTACCAAAACACATTTGGGCGAATATGTCTCCTGAAGAATACTTGTCAACTGCCAACGCAAATCCCGTTGGAACGGGTCCCTACATGGCGGATAGTACCGGACAGGACAGAATGGTATGGGTCAGAAACGATAACTGGTGGGGAAATGATGTATTCGGTCAGCCGAAACCAAAATACCTTGTAAACCTTGTTGTTAACAGCAATAACGTAGCTCTTGGAATGTTGATGAAAGGTGAATTGGATTTAAGTAATTACTTTATTCCCGGTGTTCCCAAGATCAAGGATACATTTGGTTTAACAACTTGGTATAAAGGCAAACCATACATGCTTTCAGAGAACTCCGCACTTTTATTCCTGAATACCACAAAAGGTGCTATGAAAGATGCGGCATTCAGAAAGGCTCTTGCATTCGCCATTAACCCCGAAATCATTGTTGAAAGGGTATTTGAAAACCAGGTCGAAGTTGCCAATCCAACGGGTTTGTTTGGTGAAGGTTGGATGAAATATTACGATGAAACAGTGGCAGAGGCATACGGCTTTAGTTACGATCCAACAAAGGCAATTGAAATCCTTGATGAAAACGGATTTGTGGATGTGAATGGAGACGGATGGAGAGATGATAAAAACGGAAATGCTATGAAATTTGAAATTATCGTTCCAAACGGATGGACAGACTGGATGGAATCGATTAAAGTTATCGCCAACAACTTCCAGGCAATCGGTATTAATGCAGTACCAAGCTTCCCTGATTACGGAATTTACATGAATCGAATTCAGGATGGCAGTTTTGACATGTGTATCAACAACTTCGCTTCTTCAAGAAGTTCTACACCATTTACCTACTGGAACTGGGTAGCAACAGATGAAATTGACGGTAAACTGGTAACAGACGGTAACTATAGCAGATATGACGATGATGAACTGTTTACGCTCATCGATGAATTCAACAGAATGCAAGATACAGATAAAGGAATCATGGAGAAGGCATCTGAAATTCAGAAGAAACTTCTCACTGCAATGCCATCAATTCCTCTTTGGTATAACGGTCTTTGGGCACAGTCCACATCAAATGTATGGACAAACTGGGCAACTGAAGACAATCCCACCGGTTATCCATGTAGCTGGGCAGGAAAAATGCAGTTTGGCTTTGTTGAAATGCTTATAGAACTTGAATCAGCGCAGTAAAACTATAATGCCTTGATTAACAGGCCCTTGACAAGGGCCTGTTAATTTATAGAGAGGAGTTGTTCTTAGAGCGATGAAAAAATACCTGGGTAAGAAAATATTTATCTACCTAATCACATTCTTTTTTGCGGTAACAATTGACTGGGCTATCCCAAGGTTTATGCCTGGAGATCCTATTCAAATGCTCCTTTCCAGGTTTCAGGGAATGGAAGGGGGGCGGGAAATCATACAAGCCCAGATTACCGCATCATTCGGTTTGGACAGGCCTTTGTTGGAGCAGTATTTCAATTTCTGGGTCTCTTTGTTCAAAGGTGACTTGGGAACAAGTATTTATGCCTTTCCAAAACCCGTTATGGATGTCATTAATCAAGCGATTATCTTTGATATCCTGTTACTTGTACCATCCATATTATTGAGTTGGATTGCGGGAAATAAGCTGGGAGCCTTTTCCGGGGTAAACAAAAAGGCTGACAAATACATGATGCCTTTCTTCTATTTTCTTACTTCCTCGCCCTATTTCTGGTTTGCTGTTGTCGTGGTCTTTTTCTTTGGGGTTCAGTTACCATGGTTCCCCATCTCTAATGCTTACAGTGCCACAATGAGACCGGCGTTTACCATCGATTTCATACTGGATTTTCTTCATCATTGGTTCCTTCCTTTCTTAACATTGTTCCTTGTTCAGCTTGGGGGCTGGGCCATTGGTATGAGAAATATGATCATCTATGAGATGGGTTCGAATTATTCAAAATACATGGAATCACTGGGTGCTTCTGAGAAACTAATTCGAAAATACGCCTTCCGCAATGGGGTATTACCGCAAGTGACCGGACTGGCCATAAGACTCGGTAACATTATAGCGGGTGCATTAACCACACAGATTGTATTTTCTTATCCGGGTCTTGGTTTCATATTACTCAAGGCCATTCAAAATCAGGATTATTTCCTTGTTCAGGGTTGCTTCCTGTTTATCATCATCTTTGTATTATTAGCTAACTTTACCGTGGATATCATTTATATGTTTATTGATCCCAGGGTTAGATTTTCATATTCAGGGGAGGTGTAAGCCATGGCTAAAAGTGAATTTTGGAAAAAACATGAAAACCTTTATTTTGCAGTCACCAACGGGAAAGTCATCTTTGGGTTAATCGTTTTTATGTCCATTCTGGCTCTGGCTATTTTCGGACCTATGTTTGCAAAATACGATTACGATGAATTCGCCGGACCTGGATATATGCCTCCTTCAAAGGAATTTTGGTTTGGAACCACGTTGATGGGAAAAGACGTTTTCACCCGTGTTGTATTTGGACTTCGATCAACTTTTCTGGTGGGGTTTGTTGGAGGTACCATAGCAACATTTGTTGGTTTGATCATAGGGTTTTTAGCGGGCTATTACAGCGGGAAATTGGCCGATGAGACCTTAATGATGATCACCAATATCTTTTTGGTCATTCCGACTTTGGCTTTGTTAATCATCCTTTCCGCCTATTTGCCCTATAGGGGGATATTGAGTCAAAGCGTGATTATTGGGTTAACTGCATGGACCTGGACAGCCAGGGCGGTAAGGTCACAAACCTTATCGCTTAAAAATCAGGAATTTGTCAACTTGTCCAGGATTTCCGCTGCACCGGTAACAAAGATCATCGCAGAAGATATCGCAGCCAATATGTTTTCATATGTATTCATGGTTTATATTATTCAGTTTACCGGTACGATACTGGCTGCAGTCAGTCTTGAATTCCTTGGGCTTGGACCCACCCAGGGGATATCACTGGGATTGGTCATGCAGAATGCTGTCAATTGGAACGCCATACAGCTTGGATTATGGTGGTGGGCGATTATTCCCGGATTACTGCTAACCATATTAATCGTATCACTGTATTTCATAAACACCGGATTGGATGAGGTGTTTAATCCAAGACTGAGGGAGATGTAGCGGATGGCGGAAAACGTATTGGAAATAAAAGATCTGAAAGCCTATTACAAGATACTCAAAGGGGATGTAAAGGCCCTTGATGGGGTTACTTTTAACCTGAAAAGAGGAGAAATTCTTGGCATTGCCGGAGAATCGGGATGTGGGAAAAGTACGCTGGCAAGTACGCTAATTCTAAGAAAACCGCCTTTAAAGTATATCTCCGGAGAAGCAAAATTGTTGGGAACAGACATCATGAAATTGTCCGAAAAGAAATTTAAAAAATTCCGTTTGAAAAACATTTCCATCATCCCCCAGTATGCGTTGGATGCATTTAGTCCCACCAAGAAAATCAAGATTTTTATTGCTGATCTTGTCAGAGAACATGGCATCCGACCCAACCGTAAGTTCTTTAAAAAAGTGGAAGAAAGGTTGGAAATGATCAATCTGGATCCATCGGCTTTAGACCGATATTCCATCGAATTGTCCGGGGGGATGAAACAGCGAATGATCATGATCATCTCTACGATTTTAGATCCCGATTTCATTATTGCCGATGAGATTACATCCGCCCTGGATGTGAGTTCACAGCGCTTTGTGGCCAATATGCTGGTGAAGTTGAGAGACGAAAGGATCACCGGGTCGGCCATCTTTATCACGCATGATTTATCGATCCTTTATCAAATTGCTGAACGGATCATGATCATGTACGCGGGACATTTTGCTGAAATCGGCCCAACGGATGAAATTGTTTCAAACCCGAGACACCCCTATACACAGGCCTTAATCGCCTCTTTACCTCGGGTTGGAATACAATATAAGGAAAACAGATTATCGGGGATCAAAGGAACCCCTCCTCATTTGCTGAATATAGGAGAGGGATGTCGATTCCGATTCAGATGTCCGTATCAGACTTCAAAGTGCGAAGAAACGCCTCAAAGGGAAAAAATAACCGACATTCACTTTGTTTCCTGCTGGCATTGGAAAGATATATTTAATGAGACAAAGAATTCCGGAGGTGAGCAAGATGGAGAATAAATGTATCATGCAAGTTGAACATCTCACGAAGGTTTTCACTTCCGGAATCATCGCAGGAGAAAAAACGGTGGCCGTTAAAGATGTATCCTTTAAGATGGATCAGGGGAAAGTGATCTCGCTAATCGGTGAAAGTGGTAGCGGGAAAACCACCATCGGACGAATCATTTTAAAGCTTCTCAAACCCACCGAGGGTAAATTGTATTACAACGGGGAAGACATTACCAACATCAACAGCAAGCAGGAGAAAAAGGAATATTACAAAAAAGTTCAGGCCATTTTTCAGGATCCCTTTTCTTCCTTTAATCCGCTTTTCAGGATAGACCGAATCTTTAACATGGTCTTTAGCAGCTTTATGAAAGACGTCAAGGACAGAAAAACACTCATCGAGCAATCCCTTGAAAGTGTCAACTTGAATCCCAAGCGGATCTTAAACAAATTTCCCCATCAGCTCAGCGGGGGACAGCTTCAACGATTGTTAATTGCCCGGGCGTTGTTGTTGGACGTGGACATACTGATCGCCGATGAGCTGATCAGTATGCTGGATGCCTCCACACGAATCGGAGTGTTGAATCTTTTGGTAGAATTGTGTAAGAAAAACGGCATGACCGTGTTGTTTATTACCCATGACTTGAATTTGGGATATTATATCAGTGATACAACGTTAATCATGTACAAAGGCAGATTGGTGGAGAGGGGAGATACGAAAAAAATCTATAAAAATCCCGTTCACCCCTACACAAAGATGTTGTTCGAATCTGTACCGGAAATAGGAAACAAATGGGACAAAGAAGAACTGTTCCTTCCTGAAACGGTTATACAGGACGTAAAGAAATTCTATCAAACGAACTCAGAACAGGGATTCAAAGAAGTTGAACCAGATCATATGGTATTATTTAGCGATTAGAAAAGCATAAAAAAAGCCATAAACAGAGGTGAATGATGCCGACATTAAGAGAAATATCAATGAAAACCGGAATATCCATAGCCACCTTTTCCAGGGTATTGAATGGCAGTGAAAAAGTTTCCGAAAAGATGAAAAAAAAGGTCTATGCCGCCTTAAAGCAATACAAATACCAGCGGACGGCCATGATCAGCAATCGGATCAAAAGCGTCGTCGGCATCATTGTTCCCGATTTAAGAGGATATCATTATCCGGAACTGACACTTGGCATTGAAGAGGCGCTGTTGGAGAGCGGGTATGAATTCTTCCTGGCAAATACCAAACAGGAATTGAACAAAGAGATCGATATTATTTCAGAACTGTACGAAAGAAAGGCCGATGGCATCGTTTTATGTACCTCCGACAGTGATGATGAACAAATCAAACATCTTATGGATTCAACAATTCCCGTTGTGGGTGTGGACAGAAAAGACAGCGAAATCAAGATCGACAGTGTCAGTATAGACAATTACAACAGTACCAAGATCGCAGCCAATTACCTTTACAAATGTGGTCACAGAGATGTCTTGTTTGTGGAGGGCAAGAAAGTCGTTTATTCGGCAAGATTAAGAAAAAAGGCATTTATGGATATGGTGATGGAGAAAAGAGATTTTCACGTCCATTATGAGCCCGGTGATTTTGAACCCGAGAGTGGTTATTTAGGTGTTCAAAATGCCCTAAAAAAAGGTATCAAATTTACAGCCGCCTTCTTTGTAGACGACTGGATGGCCTATGGGGGAATGCGCGCATTATACGAAGCAGGTATAAGCGTTCCACAAGATGTATCTGTCATGGGGTTCGATGATGCCCCTTTAAGCAAATACACAACACCTGGACTGACAACCATCCTCCAACCCCGATTCGAATTGGGCTATACAGCCGGACAACTGATCATGAACCGGATTTCCGGGAAGGAAAAAAGTAAAGTCAAAAGAAAGATTATGTTGAATACAGAGCTGGTTATCCGGGAAACTGTTAAGAAGATTAATGGGGCATAAAAAAATACCCTGGTATTTTATTTCCCCTTCTTCAAAAGTCCCTCAATGATCCTGGGCAAAAACGCCAAAGTCGTTAAAACCCCCACCCCAATTCCCAAAATCATGAGAATCGACAAATTCACATACAGCATCAACGGTGATGTCAGGAGCACAACAAAACACGCCATCAAACTCACACCGTTAAAGATGATGGGTGAAGCTGTCATGGAATAGGCCTCTGAAATGGTCCCCGTTTTTTTATACCAATACATAAAATGAATGGCGTAATCGATGACCAGCCCCATGAGCATCCCCGAAATGATCACAGTGGGGATCTCCAAGGGGATTTTAAGCAACCCCATAAAGACGAAGTTAAACATAATTGTCAAACCGATTGGAATAACCGAAAACAGAGAGGTTCTCAGCTTTCTGAAAATGATCACCAGTAACAGGAATATCAGGGCAAATGAAAGCACAAGGCTTTGAATTTGATTTTCAACAACAGCAGCACTTAACTCCAACCAAACAAGGGGAATACCGGCTGTGTAAAAATCGAATCTCTCACTTAATTGTGGGTAGTCATCAAGGATTTGATTGATTTCATCCACAAGTGTCTGTGCCGTACCGCTATCATTGCCGTTTGCGAACAACATGTATCGAATGGCATTTTCTGAATAGAAGGTCTTGGCATATTCTCTGCCTTCCTCACTGGTTCGAATAAATGCAAATAATAAATTCGGTGAAATATTCATACTTTCAGCCAACCCAAAAAGACTCAATGTCTTTGAAACAACCCCAATGTCCTTTAACCTTTTCTCGATTTCAACCATTTGATTAACTTCTTCCGGTGTTGGAGTGAAGGTATCTGAATCCTTTTGCTCCGCCATTAAATAGAAATTAGAAACCCATCCGAATTTTTCCTCCAGATGTCTGACGCCTTGCATAAGGGAAGAATTCTGCTTGAAATAGCTATAAGAGTTGATCTCGAGTGGAATATGACTGATCAGAAACGGTGCTGCAAGAATACCTGCTATCGTAAAGATTGTAAAACCGATTGATAGCCATTTTGGAATGATTAATCGGTACTTTTTATGCTTTTGAAAATGCTGATGGGTTCGGTTGGAAAAACTAAGGAGCGAAGGAATAAGGGTCATGGTGAACAAGGCACAAAAGAAGATCCCAACTGCTATGAACAGCCCCATATCTCGAAAGGCCTGCATATTTAAAAAGACATAGGAAAAAAAGCCAGCCATGGTTGTTAAGGCGGAGAAGAAAACCGGTGTCCTTTCCTCTTGACTGGTTTCACGGATAAGTTCTGTTTTTTTGCTGCCTTCGTAATCATGTTCCAAAAATCGGGACAGGAAATGCATTCCGTAGGCAGAGCCGATAATGATGAGAAAAGAGGGAATTAAAACAGTTAACACGTTGATGTTCCTGCCAAACACAAGGAGCAGAAACAGGATCCAAACTGAGGAAATCATGGGTGGAACCAGTGTTAAAAATGAGAGGTATAGGTTTCTGAACTTGATCATAAAAATGCCAAAAACGGCAAAGATGATGATCGGCGGGTAAATGAACGTGAAATTTTGAATGGAGGCGAACAGTTCATAATTCACCATGTTTTCACCCACCAGATGATATGAAAGATTGGTGTTTGAGTTAATGGCCTCCAGCAGGGATGATACCAGTTTTATGTTGTCCATATTGTAATCGGCTGTTATTCGGATGGTTATGGCCAGAGTGGAACCGTCTTCCGAGATCAGAGAACCCACATAAAAGGCATCGTCCAAAATGCTCATATCTAACTTAAATGCTCCGTTTTCCTCAACCACATAGGGACCGGTTTGAATAAAAGGAGCTTGTAAGGTATACCCTTTAAATTTTTGTGCCTCAAAAATCGAGTCGACCCCGTTAACAAATGAAAGACCGCGAATATCAGTAATCACATCATGGACTTGTGAAAGGCTACCCGGGATGTCTTCCGTGTTCAAATCAATCAGAAGCATCATAGTGGTGGCATCCCCGAAATTCATGGCAATCTGTTCCAACGCATTCATTGTTTCACTGTCTTCACTCAAAAAGGCGTTGAAAGAGGCATCGAAATAGATGTTTTTTACGATAAAAATGCCCATCAACACCGTAATAATGAGAATGACAATGGTAAAATAATTACGTTTTAATTTAGAATCGTTTTTGTCTTTAACTCTGTTCATCAATTTACACCTCGGCTAATCATTCAACTTATTCCCGGATTTTTGAAAAAGTTGGCAATCAAAACTTGTTTATTATACATGATTTTCTATCTATGCTATAATTCTTATTATATATTTATTACAAGGTTAAAGGAGAATGGTGATGACGAAAGAATTACTCGAAAAAATCAGAGAAATTGAATCCAAAATGGGGAAAGACTGGATACAAAAGTTTGAAAAACTCTCAACAAAAGAGGAACTGATAGAAACCGCATAAAAACGGAATAGTGCTCACACCCTAACTGGCACAAGAAGGCCTAACTATGCTCCAAGCTAACGAAAACAATGAGTTGTCCGAAGAAGAACTCTCGGCAGTTGCTGGCGGAAAGATCGTTTTTCATTAAGAATACTTGGGGCAGTTACGAATTGCCCCAAGTATTCTTCTAGCGATGTGCCCCCACAAAAGATACCTTCCAAAGCCCGATATTATCTGCCGGAATCTCTTGAGTCTCCCAATTAACGCCATCCTTCGAATGCCTGATAATGCCTTGTGGTAAATCCGCTGATGCAGCAAAGGCCTTGAAACCAACCGCCCAAATCTCATCATCGAAACAGGTAATTCCCTCATACTCATAATTTATGTTCCTGTCTGCTACGGTACCATTAAACGTATCACCGTTTTTCTCGATCTGGAGAATCAAACCGCCTGAAAAGCCACTGATATTCTGAACTGCCCATGCCTTTTCAGCTGAAGGCGCACAAAGATCATCCAAATCGTTTTCCGCTGCAATAGCTGGCGCATCTTTATTCCAGGAGTTTCCCCCGTCTGTCGTCCGGTATACATCAGCCATGGGACGCACACACGCCCACACGGTTTGTGAATCTACAATTGAAACTGCCATGGGACCTGCACCCGGATCATCTCCCAAATCAGGCAAAAATTCCTTTCGCCAGCCTTGTCCAAAGTCAGAAATGTGAATCATTCCCCAATCTCTTGATCCCACATCGGCAATCCAAACATCGGAGCCTTTTGCATCCATCCTGTTTACCTGAACGATGTCGATTCCCGGATGCTCCATCACTTTCCAATCCTGTCCGCCATTAGTGGTTCTCAACACCCTACCATGAAGGGTCACCGCCCAGACGATATCGCTGTTGATGGCCTTGATACTTTTCACAGAATCAGTTGCTGCCACACCAGCAGGCAAATCCTGAATCTCCCACGTCTTTCCGCCATCCACCGTGTTGATAATCATGCCACCAGTACCTGCACCGTCATTACCAAGAGCCGCCCAGGCTGTCAACTCATCAGCAGCGGAGATGTCATTACCGGGCAATCCTTCCCAGAGTGAGGGATCCCCCTGCACTTCCCATGTTTTACCACCATCCCGTGAATGAACGATCGCAGCGGAATTATT
>JASUTC010000051.1 GCA_030445775.1 Thermotogaceae bacterium
ATTCAATATCCCCATTAAAGCTCCATAGCCAAAGATGTTAAGATAACTGTCCTTTTCAAATGGTGACAAGAGGTTAACCACTTTACCGTTATCCGTTTTCAGACAGGCCCCGATATGAATATGCTCACCGTTCCCCGCCACATTGTCGATGGGCTTTGCCTGGAAGGATACTTCAAGGCCATTTCGCCTGAACGTTTCCTTGATCATAATTCGAGCCAATAACTCCCTATCCGCTGCTTCAAGGGGATTGGTGGAGTATTTCCAGTCCACCTCAATTTGTTCCATTACATAACTTAAATCGCCTGTTTTTCCGATAGAAGCCTTGACTCCCCCCACCTCTTTATGACCCATCTCCGGTTCCAGCCCATAAAGCTCCAGCAGGCAAAGAGATTCCTCCAAAGCCGTTCGAACCCTGCCCTTGGTCCGCTGCCAATAATTCTCCTGCATGGATTGTGCCGTCTGTAACCGACTGATCTCGGCATCCTTGGTAGGAGTTTTCACCCAAAACTCCAACTCCGTTCCGACGTTGAGGTTGATATCGGCAATCTTTTCATCAATATGCCTTTTCTCAAGAAAACCCGTTTGAATGATATATTGCATAAGATGTTCTTTAAACAACCTCTCCCCTTTTTTCAACAAAGCCCTGGAACCAATGGCAATACCATTATGATACAAATACGCCGGTATTCTCAGTGTCCCCACTGGAAGATTCGTCTGGCTGTCCATATTCTCAAAATTATAATCCACATACCACGTAGAGTACCGATCGGCCACCATATCCACTTTACAGTCATTCAACTTCGCCAAAGAAGAAAGGGCAATGGAAGAGCCATCCGTTTGAAGAAAAGGCTTATCCAAAAAAACATCCTCCAACTTGTCCAGAAACACCCGCTTGGGGATCTTCTCATCCGTATCATGTCCCACAATGTCAATTCCGAAAAGGGAAACAAACCGTATATTGGGATTCTTGGAAAAAAATTCAATAATATACTGCGGGTCAATCAACTCCGGTCGGATCAAATAAGAAAGGTTTTCATTCATCTGTTTTCTTCACCACCTGATTAAATTCGAAAATTCTTTTTGTTATTATACACCTTAAAAAGCATTCCATGCTATAATCACACGTCTTTCATGGAGTAGAGGGGATTGGTCCCTTGATTAAGGTCTTTTCCTCACGAAAGTGAAGTATTTTCCTGTTAGGAAAATACTTCTAGGTTAAGCTTGCTTAACCATGTATCTAGGTACCTGTCCCCTCGGGCAGGAAGTTAAGACTCTCAGGAGGTGATGACATGTTTAAACAACGTTTCAGGGAATACCTTTTATCAACCATCGGAGCTGTTTTAACAGCCGTAGGTTTGGTCTCATTCCTAATCCCACACAACATCGCATGCGGGGGAGCCAGTGGTATCGCCATCGTCTTGAGTTCATTTACAAATGTCCCCATCGGTATTTTACTTTACATCATCAACGGAATACTATTTTTAGTCTCTTTGCTGGTCGTCGGAAAGGAATTCGGCATCAGGAGCATCTACTCTACATTCCTGTTAAACTTTCTCATCGATTTCTTTGACCGCATCATGCCCATCCCAACCTACACCGGGGGAGATCTTTTTCTCACCGTCTTTTTTGGCGTTGCCATATCCGCAGTGGGAATGGCCATTACATTCTCCCAAAATTCTTCCACCGGAGGGACAGACATCCTGGCGAGAATTTTCAATAAATACTTCAGCACACCAATGGGCGTTTCATTGCTTTTAATCGACCTGATGGTAGGTCTTGCAGCGGGTGTCACCTTTAACCCCACCATCGGGATGTATTCCATTGTCGGCGTCATCTTCAACGGACTAACCATCGATTACATCCTGAAGATGATCGACAACCACATCACACTGACAATCATATCCGACAAAGAAAAGGAAATTGTAGATTTTATCACCAATAAGCTCCAAAGAGGGGCATCTTTTATCAAGGGCGAAGGTGTTTACACCGCAACGGAGAAAAACCTGGTCTATGTGGCATTAAAAAGAAAAGAAATGGGAGAAATCGTCAGACAGCTGAGAACTATCGATCCCAAGGCCTTTATCATTGCCCACGAGGCCTCTCATGTCATTGGTGAAGGGTTTAAGAATATCACCAAAATATTCTAAGAGGGGACAGGACAGATGATTTCCGTATCATCTGTCCTGTCCCCTCGGAAGTTCTAAGAAAGTCCTAATCTACATGTAATTATTATCACTTATAATGAGAAATTGTAAAATATTTAATATAAGTATCCGTTTCAGAAATATTATCTCTATCTATATAATTACCCACATACATAAACGGAATTTCCTCAAAGGCTTTTGACACTTTCCAAGTATGAACCAATCGATCGTTTATGATTATTCTGAACTCTTTTCGATAAAATATTTCCAATCGAATATGCCTCCATTTGTCATATGCATCATATTTAACTTGGAAATCAGTCGTTGATGAATATCTTCCCGTTCTTCGAATTCCTTTGAGGTATCCATCTTCATAGATTATTGCAATTCTTCCCTCTTTATTTGGCAAATCTGATGAAAAAAGGACAAAAGCAGCATCTTCTTCATCTTTGGTATTGATATAGAAATCATAATAAATTTTCAATGCCATATCTACAGGAATTGGTGCATTTTTTAAACCAATGATTTGTTTCTTGCCATTTTTAGCGTTAAAATGTAGGGCATGATCTCCATCTAATACATCTACAACCATTGGTTCATCATACTCAAGATAAATATTGGTATCTCCCGGCACATCAGGCCAGGTGAACTCGTTATTATCTCCCCATCTGTCGTTTATCCCATGTGTACCATCATCGTTTGACGGAATGAATTCTCCGGTTATTTGTTGACCTTCTTCAAAGGCTGTAAAGTCCTGATAAGAATAGACGTGGGTGTATGCAAAAGAAACAGTAATTAACATCATCAGTGATAAAATTAAGATTGTTTTTTTCATAATCTCTCCTTTTGTTTTCAATTCGCAAAAAACAAAGTAACTTTAAAATTATCGTACCTTCTGCCATCATCACCTGCAAATGATTCATTCCCAGCAAATTCTCCCCAGGCTACGGCATATCGGCCGTCTTTGAGTCGCAGGACTTTCTCGGCACTTTCCGATTCTTTCCCGCCTATAGTATGCTCCCACATCAGTCCGCCGTTTTTGTCTGTTCTGAAAACCCATACATCTGAGTCCCCATAATGATTTTCAACATCTCCATCATTGGACTTTGTCATACCTGCTACCACAAAGCCCCTATCACTTAATTGTTGTACAGAAAATGCCTTATCATAAGAACTTCCTCCATACGTCTTCTCCCATTCCAGATCACCATTTCTGTCTAACTTAACTAACCAGGCATCCCAATGTCCTTTGCTATCTTTTACATCACCATTTTTTGAACTTGCTACACCTGCAAGTAGGAACCCTCTGTCTCTGGTTTCAATGACTTGCCTGACTTCTTCCCAACCGGATCCTCCGTACAACTTGGACCAAACGATATTACCGTAATAATCAAGCTTTATAATCCAATAATCGCCGTTCCCATGGTTTTCCATTCCCGAAAGGTCTCCATTTGTAGAAAAAGAGTATCCTGCAACAACATAATGATTATCCCTAGTCTGAACCACAGAATAAGCCATATCGTACTGACTACCACCCAGGACTTTTTCCCATTGAATTTCACCGTTATGATCTGTTTTTACAATCCAGAAATCCTTTCCACCATGGTGGTTCTCATAACTTTCAGAAAATGTATATCCACAAAAGATAAATCCGTTATCATTGGTGTGAATCACATCTCGAATGGAATCTCCTTCACTCCCACCATAATTCTTCTTCCAAAGGATATTGCCACTACTGTCAAGTTTCAACAACAGGCCGTCCCAACCGCCAGTATTTCTCAGATCGTCGTAATTAGCGGACAGCATGGCTCCTCCGTAGATCATACCGCCGGGAACCTGTTTTACAACATATCCTCTTTCGTCATTTGTAGAACCATAGAATTTTTCCCATTGGATGTTGCCAAATAAGTCAGTTTTCTTTAGTACAAAATCAAATCCGCCATTTGTACCCTTTGCATTTGAAAAACCTGCAAGCAATAATCCACCGTTATACTCCTCCATCCAGCGGATAGACTCTTGTGCTTCCGTTTTGAATTCCAAAGTCTTTTCATTTGCAATGATACTACTTCCAATCAAAACTGTCTGGAATAAAATGACGATCATTAATATTTTTACTATTTTCATTTTGAGAACCTCACTATAAGTTTATAAAAAAACCCGCCCATAATGAGCGGGTTTTTCTTTATTATGTTAAAACTTTTAATTCAAACAATTACCAAGTCATTGTTCCTGTTACTTCGTAACCTACACCAAGTGCCCAATCGTAACCTGTTGCATCTCCGGTAACAACGCCTTGTCCGTAGTCTCCGCCATCAACTGCTGAACTACCCAAAGAGTAGATAACTCCGAGTGTTCCAGCAAGATCAACTGGTCCATATGTTCCGATTGTGTGCGAATAGGAACCGAATATCTGATCAACAGAGAATTCTCTTTCTTCAGTTGCAATTCCGAGTTTTGCTCCGATCTTGAATGAAGGAAGGCAGCAGATGAGACCTGATTCGAAGCAAGCAAATACATCAATATCACTCATGCTAGCTTCGTCTCCAGTTAAAATCATGCCAAACCTCATGTTGTCAAGAGATTCCATAATGAATCCCGGAATATTTACGCTAAGTCCGCTAACTATAAAGTGAGCAGTATAGTCAAATTCTTCTGTTGCTGATGCTACATTGCTTGTGAAGTACTGTCCACCAAGATCGACTGTCATATCATCGCCAGCGAGTGTCACATTTCCAGCTGCAAATGCTTTGATTGGTGTGTCGGAATCCTTTGTGATTGCAATATCCAATGCACCAACCTGTAAATTAATAACATCTTTGATTGTGATATCAGCGATCAAATTCAGTTCTGCTGATTCAAGGAAATTCTGTGTATAACCCATTGTGTCAGGATCGCCTTCAACTGTGTCTGACTGTCCCGCTACATCGTAGTAATAGTCTGTTCCGAGAATTGCATAGAGCCAAATATGGACATCACTTGGGTCGAGATAGAATATAGCCTTGATCCATCCTCTACATTCTGCACCCTTAACAATATCCCAGCCATAGCTTGGTCCAGTAGAAGTTCCAAGTACGTGGAAATCTAAACCCTGTGACCAAGAATCTCCACCACCATGGAATTCTCCAGTACCAATTGCAAACCAGAGTGCCCATTTAGGAGTTCCTGCTGTTGCGCAGCAGTCTCCTTCTTGGAAGGATTCCTGCATAACCTTGAACTTGATGTAAGCAGTATCTGTTTCGAGTCCTTTTGCTGAATAGTCAGTATCCGCACCATCGGTGTAATCTCCATTAACAGAATATACTAATTCTACATCTTCAAATCCAGGCATGCCTGAACCATTGTAAGTCCATACAACTGAAGGAGCTGATTTAACGCCTTCACCGTATACACCAAGGTAGGTGTAGTCATTAGCCTGTGAGTCTAATTCTTCTGTTGCTTTAGCATACATGAATTCCACACCAGCGTTAACAGTCAATTTGTTTGCACCGTCAACTTCAGGTACAAATCCAGGAACTTCTTTTACATACTTGTCAAGAGCTACGAGCTGTGCATAGCCATCCCAGCCTTTGAGTTCCATTCTTGTGCCGTCTGCAAATTCGATGTAAGCAACAACTGTGTAGAGACCTTCTTTTTCAGGTACTAACTGGAGTGTGTCTGTCCATGTTGTGCCTTTCCATGCGAACTCTTTTGTTGCTTCTGCAACCTTGTCACCATTCCAGTCTCTGAGTTCTGCATAAATGTTTCCCTTTGTTCCAACGAGTTCTTTTGCCTTAATGTAGTATGTTGTCTTCTGCGCATCTGGATCTACAACTTTCTGTGCTTCGTAAGTTGCATCTTGATTAGGCATATCTTTGATCAACATAACAAATACATTGTCAGCCACCTCGTCACCCATAACTTCAATCGTGGTTACATCTTCAGCTTTGTCTTCTACTGTAAGCGTGAAGCTTACGTTCAAAGGATCGCCAGCTGTGATGACACCTTTGTCTGTTCCGAGTGTAGCTCTTCCAACTTCATCCGCAAATGCGAATGATACGACTAAAACTAATGCCATAACTAGAACTAAACTTTTCTTCATAAAATACCCCTCCCTCTTGAATTTTGTTTTTGTTTTGAGGTCTTTTGGCTTGTAATCATACAATCATAATTATACACTATTTTCTTCGTTTTTTGCAACCCCCTTTCATTTCTGTGTTCTTTTTTCGTTTTTGGTACTTTATCTTTACCAAACTTTAAAGCTACAAAGTCCCTCGAATGTGTTATTTAGCGATAGATGAAATAACAAATCCTAATCCTATAACCAGTCCAAAACCTAATAGAACACCAAATGCTGCAGGCTGTTTTTCTTCAGGGAATACCTGACTTTCCAACATTTCAATTCTTTTTTCCAATGCTTCAATTTCTTTGTTGTTATCTTTTATTGCTTCTGCATTGTCTTGTATCAATACGGTGTTGTTACCGATTTTTGCTTCGAGTGCTTTTTTCTGTGCGGCCATTAAATCCATTGTGTCTGTTTTAAATGCTCCCAGTTCTGTTTCCAAAGCATCGAATCTTGTGCTAATACCTTCGAGTTCTTCAGCAAATGTTTCTTTGTCCACTTTGTCTACATCCAATTTTGTAACGGTTTTTGTGTACTCGGCTTCGTCTACCTTTGTTTCCTTCAGGTTTGTGATACTGATGTCCATCCACTTGAGTCTTTTGTTAATGAACAAAACTTTTGAGTTGATCTCATTTTGCAATCTTTCTTCAATTTCCTTTGTATATTGGGCCAATTCGCCTCTTTCGTCTTTTGCCTTTCTAATGGTTATATCAATCCATTTTAACCTTTGATTGATAGACCATACGGCATTCTCGATAGCCGCTTGATTTTCTTCGGTTAAATCCAAGGTCAATAACTCCACTTCATCCAATTCTGCTTGGATATTAGCTATCTCTTCCTCTAAAATGTCCTTTGTCACATATTCTGAGAGAATCATGTTAAAGTTATTGCTAAGCATGGCGATCTGTTCATCGATCTCTGATATTTTGTCGAGAACATCTTCTGTTATCCCTTTACTATAAGCAACTTCAAATGCCAAGTTGTTCAGCCTGGAAACGTTATAGTCAAACTCGTCTTTTAATGCCAACATGTCTTCTTGTGAAGCGGATTCGCTTTTGACTTTGTTGATCTGTATATCCATCCATTTCAGTCGTTGATTCAGGAAGTATATCTTATCTGAGAGTTCTGCTTTTAATTCCTTTTCCAATGCTGTAATCTGTTCAGATTGTTTCTCGACTTTCTCTCTCAAGTTTGTGGATGCAATATCCATCCATTTTAGCCTTGTGTTTAAACCGGCTATCGCTGATTGCAGTTCCGCTTTTAGTTCACCTTCGGTAGATTTTACAAGCTCTTCCAATGCTGCAACTTGTTCTTTGGTGTTTGAAGAGGCAATATCCATCCACTTTAAGCGTTGATTCAGATTAGCAATCGTTTCTTCGAAACTGCTGTTGACAACTTCTTCCGTTTCTTGCCCACTCGCTTCAAGAGCTTCCATATCGTTCAAAATATTCTGTATAATTTCTTTGTTGTCCTGAACATCACTTTTAAGGTTACTGATGGAAATATCCGTCCACTTCATTCTTTGGTTTGTAGCCAATTGATTATTTTGGACAGTCGTTTCCAATTCGCTGACAAGATTATCAACGTAGACTCTGTTGCCTTCAACCTTGTCGTTTAGGGTATTCATTGAAGCTCTCAAATTACCGGTGTTGATGTCTACCCATTTCAACCTTTGGTTTATTCCCCACAGGCTGTCTTCCAATTGGGAATCAAAATCGTCCTGAACGGCTTTAAGATCTGTCTTGACTGCTTCAACTCTTTCTTTATTCTTTGCAACGGTCAGGTCGATCCATTTCAGTCTTTGGTTCGTTGAAGCCTTGTAACGGTCTAGATTCTCCCGGAGTAAGACTGTTTCCTGTGCCAATTCAGCGGCCATGGATGCAAGGTCTTCCTTTACGGTCTTTATACTGATGTCCATCCACTTTGCCCTTGTATTTAAAGCGATTTTCGCATCATTCAATGCTTTCTCCAACGCTTCAAGATCTTCATTACCGGTTAAATTCTCATCAGCAGGCTTCATGTTTTCAGATAATGCACTTAACGCATCCTGGAATTCCTGTTCCATGTTTTTGGCATAGGTCTCAAGCTCTGCCAATGTTTTACTTAAGGATTCCAGTTTTTTTGCAGTTTGATCTTCAATTGATGCAACCAATTTTTGCTGCTCTTCTTCCTCTGCAATAAACAGTTCCATATTATCCGTGAGGGCTTTTATTCTGTTTTCCAGTTTCTTGATAGCTGTCTGGTCTTCTGCCTTTTCTGCTACCTGTGCTATTTCACCCTTCAGTTGAGCCACATAGTCTTCCATCTGTTCTTCCAAAGCGCTGACTCTGGACTCAATCAATGCCTCAGGAGACTGTGCCTCGATTTTAGTCCAAAGGAACCTGTCGGTGGCATTCAATCCTTGGATCTTTTTTTCCAAAGCCTCTACATCCTTGTTTACAGCTTTTAGATTATCTTCCGTATCACCTATTACTTCACCGTAATCAGCTATTTTCCCGCTCATGATGTCAATTAGCGACTCAAGTGCCTTGACGTCTTCTTGCATCACCGCTTCGGCTGTTCCCGTTACGGAAAATAACAACATGATTATCGAGATTAAAATTAAGAGCTTTTTCATGTTAGCTGTTCCCCCTTTCGAATTCTTCCCCATTTGTTGATAATTATATCATTACCTTTGTTATTTTGCAAATAATCCAGAATATTCATTTTTCTTTTAAAAAATGAAGTCACTCAGAGTCTGTTCCAGTTTCTTAAGTATTTACAGGGGGTATTCGTTCATCAATTTAAAAGGCCAATTGGCTTTAACAAGTTCTATGGGTTAATTTTGTAAAATTTTAGTTTACCTATCCTGAGAATTGAGATTTTTTTTACATTTATTTCCTCAAAAGGATCGGTATGCTTTTCATCGTCAATCTTAACGCCACCTTGCTTGGCAAGCCTTTTGGCTTGGCTTTTACTTTCCACACCTGCAAGCACCAGCAGGTCAGTGAGTTGGATGGTGGGTTCGTGCACTTCAAGGACAGGCATATCCGTGGGAACATCTTTCTTTTGAAAGACGTGTATGAACTCCTTTTCGGCTTCCTTTGCACGCGCTTCATCGTATAACAATGTCACCATTTCACGAGCGAGTTTCATCTTGTAATCCCTCGGATTGACTGAAGAATCTTTTAATTTGAGAGAAATTTCAGCAATTTCTTCTTCACTGAAATCGGTAAGTAATGTGTAGTATTTGAGCATCAACGAATCCGGAATGGACATGACCTTCCCGTATACGTCTTTGGGCTCATCGGTAAAACCGATGTAGTTGTCATAACTTTTGCTCATCTTTTGTGTTCCATCCGTTCCTTCGATCAAAGGCATGGTTAAAACCACTTGTGACTCCAGACCATGGTCGTTTTGAATCTTCCTCCCCACAAGAAGATTAAACAACTGATCCGTTCCACCAATTTCAACATCCGCTTTTACAGCAACGGAATCATAGGCCTGAGCCAATGGATAAAGGAATTCAGCGACACTGATGGGCTGATTGGATTTATATCTTTTGTCAAAGTCATCCCTTTCCAGCATTCTGGCAACGGTGTATTTGGCCGCCAGACGGATGACCTCTTCAAATCCCATCTTATCCAACCATTCTCCGTTGTATCTGATTTCTGTTTTTTCTTTGTCAAGAATGGTAAAGGCTTGCTCCTGATAGGATATGGCGTTTTCTTTGACTTCCTCCATGGTGAGCATCGGACGCGTGTCGGATCGTCCTGAAGGGTCGCCTATTCTGGCTGTAAAGTCCCCTATAATCAAGACAATTTGATGGCCGAGTTCCTGAAAATGTCTGAGTTTTTTCAAAACAACGGCATGCCCCAAATGAAGGTCAGGCCTGGAAGGATCTACTCCAAGCTTGATACGCAAAGGACGAGGCTTCTTCAGCTTTTCCTTCAGCTCCTCCTCCGAAACGATATCAAAAGCGCCTTTTTTTATGAGTTCAACCTGTTGATTTATATCCATAAAACTAATAAATTAAAGACCCATCATGTAAGCCGTGACGAAGCTCATCACCATAAATCCTATGGCAAGATACAACGTCAATTTCCCAAGTCCGGATAACCCCTTTTCTCTACCAAATACGGTGTTCGCACCACCGGCGCCAAAAGCCCCTCCAAGTCCGGAATGTTTGGCCATACTCATCGTAACTGACACGATAAGGGCTACAGAAATAGCTGCGTGTAGTATGTAGACTATAATTTTCAAAGTTTCCACAGTTTGTTCCTCCCTTTATGTTGATAACGAGGTGTATTATACATGAAAGAACGTGATAAAATCAAGTAGGGGAGGGCCCATGTGCCCTCCCGTTGATTCGGCTTATTTTAATTAACAAGAGGATTCCTCTGCAAAAAGGTCATTTTTGAAGACATAATCACAAAATCAAATGATGTTTCATTTGCGGGAGGGCACACGGGCCCTCCCCTACAATAGGAGATTATTATGAAATATTATAACCAAACCGCAAATAGTCAAAAACCCGAAAGAAAATCTGTTAAATTAAAATACTATGATTACTCTAACCCTGGCTTATATTTCATCACATTATGCGTTCATGAAAAAAAGCATCTTTTTGGTTCAATAAAAAAAGAAAAGATGTATTTAAATCAAGCCGGGAAAATGTTAGAAAAATGGCTTCTGAAAATTGAAACAAAATTTGATGGGATTAAATGTATTCATCATCAAGTTATGCCTAATCATTTGCATGGAATTATTAAAATATCTGATAAAATGACTGAAGAAGAAAATATTCCTGAAGGGAGCGCCGGTGTGGGCTACCCTACACTTTTTGATGTAGTTGGATGGTTTAAAACGATGAGTACCAATGAGTACATAAAGCATGTGAAAAAGGAAGGATGGCAAAGTTTTGATAGAAAATTATGGCAAAGATCTTTTTATGAACATATCATAAGAGATGGGGAAGAATACGAACATGCCGTTTTGTATATCAAACGCAACCCTGAAAGGTGAGGTGAAGAAAAACATAATGAATAATACTGTAGGGGAGGGCCCGTGTGCCCTCCCGCAAAATCGACCGTGTTATCAAAATATATTGTGTGTACAAGATTTTGAAATTTGAGGTGACACCTTATAAAAACACTCGGCTTAATCGTTGAATACAATCCGTTTCACAACGGGCATAAATATCATTTGGAACAATCGCTTCATTTGTCAAAGGCTACACATGTGATGGCGGTGATGAGTGGAGATTTTGTTCAGAGAGGAACGCCTGCGTTTACGGATAAATGGGTGCGGACGAAAATGGCGTTGAACTCGGGAGTTAACCTTGTGGTGGAGTTACCGGCTTTGTTTGCCTTTCAAGATGCCGGGGGTTTTGCTTCAGGGGCGGTTAACTTACTTGAGCGAACGGG
>JASUTC010000052.1 GCA_030445775.1 Thermotogaceae bacterium
GTCAACGAAAAGAAACATTTTAACATTGGACGAGTCCAAACCTACAAATACAAAATCCCTGAAAGAAAACAGTCAGTTTGCTCTGTTTTTGAAGAATGCGGAGGCTGTGACTGGCTGGATTTGGATTACCCGTTCCAATTACAGTCCAAAAAAGAGATCATCAACGAACAGTTCATGCGATTGGGAAATATGGATATATCAGAGAATCTGCAACCGGTTCTTCCTTCACAACCTCCTTATCAGACCCGAAATAAAATGACCTACGCCTGCGGCTTTCACAAGGGAAAACTCCTTCTGGGGTTAAGAACTAAAGGCACAAATCGAATCATCGAACCGTTGGGTTGCAAAGTAGTGGATCCACAATTTGAGCATATTCGAAAGTCCGTACAGACTATCTTCAACGACATTTTCACACCCGATGATGTTTTTCAAACCAGAAAAAGAACCGGATTTCTTCGGGGGATTTCAATTCGAAAAACGGAATACACCGGTCAGTATATGCTGATCATCATTACCTCAGTGAAGTTGACAAGACAAGCAAAACAATTAAAAGCAAGATTAAAAGAAAACTTGCCTTTTTTAGATTCACTAATTAACGTCCATACAAGAAAAAAATCCATGCTCTCCGGAGAATACGCAACCCTTTACGGTAGCGGAACACTGAAAGAACATATCGACTGGTTCGATTACAACATTCCACCCACCTCTTTCTTTCAAACCAACAACAAGATGCTGAAAACCTTCCTGAACACTGTAAAAGAAATGGCACAGCCCGATAAAACAGAAGTCCTGATGGATCTGTACGGAGGTGTGGGTTTTTTCTCCATTTACCTGTCTCCTTTGTATAAACACGTCACCCTGGTTGAATCTCATCCGGAATCCGCAAAGGCCGCCCGTTCAAATTGCTCGATGAACAAGATCACTAACGTTGACGTAGTTGAACAGTCGGTTGAGGAATTTGTAGAGCATTCCAAACCAAACGATAAACCGGACACCTTGATCATTGACCCTCCAAGGGCCGGCATAGACAAAGACGCTCTGGAAAAAATCATCGACATTCAGCCAAAAAAGATCGTTTATTGCTCCTGTGATTTGGGAACCCTGGCAAGGGATTGCTCAAGGTTGGTTGAGTCCGGTTATGAGATTGAAACCATCCAACCGATGGATAACTTTCCTCATACAGCCCATGTGGAGAATGTTTGTTTGTTGAAGGTGGGTTAGTAACCGCTGATGGGGGGGTTATACATTATATCGTGAACATCACTGTAAAGGAATTATCTATACAATTCCATAGAAACTGTCCTCTTATTTGTTGAAGGTTTTTTTCAGCGTAATTAAGTATAATCTTATTCAGTTCAAGGGTTTAATTTTTAAAATATTTCTCAATTGAAGATTTAAAGCTTTCAATTTTTCCCTTCAAATGTTCGACTTTCGCATCAAGAGAATTCTCGTCTCCATTTTTCAGAGCCGTTTCTATCTCTTCCGCGGCCTGACCTACGCCACTGACTGAAAGGTTAAATGCAACCCCCTTTATTCTGTGGACAATGGTGATGGCATCTACAGTATTTTGTTTCAGAGTCTGTTTGAGGTCGTCATAATCCCGGGAAGATTGTTGGGCGAATTCACACAATAAAGATAAATACAAATCCTTTTTTTGGCTCAGGCGAGCCAGTCCCTCTTTGCAATCAATCCCATCTATTTGTGTCAGATCATCGTTTTCTTTTTTTGTATTCGTTTCAGCATCTTTTCTTTGACTTAAAAAATAATCGATTTTTTCATGGAATAATTTTTGTTTGATGGGTTTTGTTAAATAATCATCCATACCAACATCCAAGCAGTTTTGAATGTCTTCCTTGACAGCGGCTGCTGTGAGTGCGATGATGGGGATGTGTTTGTTGGTTTTTGATTCAGCTTCACGTATCTTTTTCGTGGCATCCAATCCATTCATCACCGGCATTTGTACATCCATGAGGATTAGATCAATATTGCGGGTTTTGGCTATTTGATAAGCCTGTTCACCGTTTTGGGCTTCTAATATTTTTGAATTTGGAAAATACTTTTCAATGATGGCCTTGATCAACTGCATGTTGATGTTCACATCTTCTGCAATCAGAAGGGTTGAAGGTCGTTTATCAGCTGTAAACTCATTCGATGCCCCATCTTCTTTACGAGTTTCAGACTTTTTGGTTTCATAAAAATACGGAGTTTGAAGAGAAAAGAAAAAGGTTGAGCCTTTACCCTGTTCACTTTCAACTTCGATTGTACCACCCATTTTTTTAATTAGCATAGCAGATATGGCCAGTCCCAAGCCGGTGCCTCCGAATTTTCTGGTGACTGAAACATCGGTTTGGGAAAATGCCTTAAAGAGTTTTTCCTTTTTCTCTTCTGTTATGCCCATCCCTGTATCTTTCACCGATAAGGTGTAAAACCCTATCTTTCCATCGATTTTGCTAAACCGTAGTTGCAGCTTGACCGTTCCTTCTTCGGTAAATTTGATGGCGTTTCCAAGGAGATTGACCAGTACTTGCCGTAACCTTAAGGCATCAATAATGGCAAAACGGGGTATGTTCTGTTGTGTTTCCAGTTCCAATGTCAACCCTTTATTTTCAGCCTGGAACTTGACGATGTTCAATGAATTTTCAGCTACTTTGACGATATCCTCTTTGAGCAGCTCCAGTTCCAGTTTTCCCGCTTCTATTTTTGAAAAATCCAAAATATCGTTGATGATCCCCAACAAAGACTGAGCGGATACGTTGATATTTTCAACATATTGCTTCTGGATTTTATCCATGGGAAGGTTCACCAACAAATCCGTAAAGCCGATAATACTGTTTAAAGGGGTTCGTATTTCATGGGTCATATTGGAGAGAAAAATTGATTTTGACTTGTTGGCTTCTTCGGCTATATCCCTTGCCTTTTCTAATTCTTCCCTGGACTTTTCGAGCTTCTTTGACATCTCCATAATAGCAGATTGATTTTTGTCTGATATCTCAATGATCTTGTAGAGCTGTTTTGAATTGCTTATGTAGGCTTTAGCCGTTTCATAGAATTGCCGACCCATTTCGGATTCGTCATTTTTTAATTTTGGCAATAACTTGGAAAGTTGTTGGGCAAGCGCATCCTCTTTTTGATTTCTCATTCTCTTCTCCTATTAAAAAACTTATGTTAGCACCTCAAAAGGCAATTCCAAATCTTCCTTGAAATCTTCTGCCAGTTCAAGTGATCGACTGTTTTCAGGTTCATAGAACCACTTTATTTTACAATTTTTACCTGTTTCATAGGCTTCTTCCAAAATGGTCATTATATCCAGGATGCATTTCACACTGGATGAGTTCATGTAACTGATCTTTAAGTGAAGCTCCATACTGTCCAACGTTGGAAACACCTCGTCAAACCAATTAAAAACCGGCTTGTAGAATTCAAATGAATTTTCCGGATAGGATTCTCCTTCTATAAGAAACACGTTAGTTTTTTCATCAAAGAAGACTTTTGGTGATGAGGAAGTAGGTTCAATATTCATCATCAATTCATTCACCACCTTTTACAGTGACAAATAGGTTGAAAAAATCGTAAGTTTCATTCTGATTTTGGAATTGATACTGTATCCGTTCAGAAGCCTTTCTTGCAATTTCTATCAGCCCCAACCCGGCACTTCGAGATTCAGGGTTGGCAGGTTTTCTCAACTGCTCTTTGTACATTTTCCTCAATTCTTTCTTATCAAAACGATTTAATTTTTCCAAATAGTCAGACAACTGTTTCACATCATCCTTTTTAACACTGTTCCCGGAATTTATGGTGTAATAACCGTTTTTTTTCGCGATGGTCACCACTGCCTCTCCGGCGAGTGTGTTTGCCAGGTTGTTCAATTCAATATAATTTCGTATATTCTGAGTCTGCTCTATGTAAACCGAAAAAACATCTGAAATGATACCAGAGGATAGTTTTTCCTCTTGCAGATAGGTTCGGATTGCGCGACCGATTTCTTCAATAATACTGTTGGAAAATGAACCGTTAAAACTGATGAGAATCCCTTCTTGGGTTAAGGTTTCCTTAAATTTCAAAAGATCTTCCACCGTCTTTACCTCCCTTACTGGCTTTCAAGTACTATCAAAATCTAAACCCTATCAATAAAAAATCATCTTTTTTATGATAATCACCTTTGTAGGTTTTAAGCTGCTTCTTAATGGCTTCTTCCTGTTCCTTCAACGACAAATGACTAACAGATTCTAAAATATCCATAAGACCTGTACGTCCCAGTCCAAAGCCTTTTTTACCTCCCGGTAAATCCAAAATGCCATCGGTTAACAAATAACATGTCATTCCTGCTTTAATCTTGATATCGTGTTTGGTAAAGGAATATTCCTTAGCAATATTGTACCCAATATGCAAAGAGTCGCCGCGAGTTTCATGCAAACCGTCTTCATCGCTGTAGATAAAGGGGAGGCCGGCTCCTGAAAACTCTAAATGACCTTTATTACGAGAAATCTTGCATAAAGCCATGTCCAACCCATTATCCAGATGATCGAATTTGGATTGGGATTTCAAGGAATCTTTAAGCTTGTAATGGAATCTTGGTAAAATTTCATCCGGCCCTGCATTGGAATTAGCCTCAATAATATCCTTTAACAGAACATTCGCCATCATCGTCATAAAGGCACCGGGCACTCCGTGTCCGGTACAGTCTATTCCGGCAACCCATATGTCTTCATCCGTTTCTTTTAAAAAGTAGAAGTCTCCCCCCACGATATCAAGGGGTTCGTAAATCTCAAAATGCTCCGAGAATTTGTTGTCCATCTCATCTTTGGCTGGAAAAACGGAGCTTTGAATGAGTTTGGCGTATTCAATAGAATCCATAATTCTTTTTTGAGCACTGGACAACTCTTCATTTGCCTGCTGCAGTTCATTTGTCCTTTCAGCTACCAGTAATTCAAGATTTTCAGTATACTTTTTAATCTCTTTGGTCATGGTATTAAAACTACTACTTAAGCGGCCTATTTCATCCCGCTTCTTTATCGGTATTTGAACATCATAATTCCCTTTGGAAACGATTTCTGCGGCATCTGTCAATTTTTTAATGGGATTGGTGATCAGGTTTGTAAAAATAAAGATAATGGACAGGATAATCACAAGGGCTGAGATGACAAACAACACGATCAAAGGTAAAAAGTCCCGCCAACTCATAATACTGTCCTTTTGAGCCAAAACAAGGTTATACCAATTCAGTTGTGGAATAAACCCCATAGCTGCAACGCAATCCATCCCCTGATACTGTAGGTCAAAGATCTTGATCTGAGTGGTATTTTTTATCTCCTGAATCGTTTGTTTTAACAATTCGTCTTGTTTTTCATTCTCGAGGAGGTCAAAAATGGTGATCTTGGTATCATCGGTTTTGGACATACCGTTATGATCCATGATGCTTTTATCTGCATGGCCTTGGATATGCCCCTTATCATTAATCAATATAGTATGCAAATTGGATTCTTCATGTATGATGATCTCGTTTAGAAAATCGTTGATATAAATTCCGGAGCCGGCCAGTCCAATGGGTTCTCCATGCTCGTCACGAACGGTGACATTAATCCACAACCTGATCTCACCCAAACTTTCCTGATAATCCACATTCAGCGAGTAATCTTCGTTTTTCTCAAGGGCTTCGAAAAACCACCTGTCAGCTGTCAAACCCTTTTTTAGTGTTTTGACAGGCTGTTCAATATCTTCCAAATAATAATTCAGACTGGACTTCACGGCTATAAAATGGGTACCGGAACTGATAAAATCACGATAACTGTCCAACTGTTCCTGAGCCGGTTGTGTCAACTCCATATCATTTAAGTTGATCATCCACTTTCGAATCAAAGGATCTTCCGCCAGTTTTCGACTCATGGCAATCTCTTTTTCCATAAAGGATAAGATGGAACTCGTTTCCATCTCATTTTGTGTTTGGATAAAGCTTTTTAAGTATTTCTCACTTATCCTCGTTGAGGTTGAAAAAAAAGCATAAGCAGAAAACAGAATTGTTATGATGTATATAATAATGACTATGCTGATAAAAACCTTGTTTAAAGATTTGTCCGTATTCAAGTGAATCCCTCACTTAATGATCTTATTGTTCCAGTCATTTACAATTATAGCATACGTCGATCTGTGATACTGTAAATGGCATTCGCATATACCCCTTAGATTTGATACAATATTGTGGGTTGTGAAGCTAAAATATATGTTATCATTATAAGCAAAACGAAATTTGGAGGATTTATATGAAAATTGTACAAAAAAACAAGAACGCCTATCGTATATACAACATAGAAGAAAAGTTTGAAGCCGGTCTGGAATTATTGGGCACAGAGGTCAAATCCATCCGTGAAGGGCGCATCAACATCAAAGAAAGCTATTGCCGGTTCAAGGGCAATGAGCTGTTTTTGTTAAAGGCAAATATCAGCCCATATGCTCATTCCTCATTTTACAATCATGAACCGGACAGGAAACGAAAAATGCTGCTGCATAAACGGGAATTGCGAAAATTGCACAGCAGTGTCATGCAAAAGGGTTACACCATCGTGCCTTTAAAAGTCTATTTCAACAACAAGGGCCTAATCAAACTTGAAATAGGTCTGGGGAAGGGAAAGAATATTCACGATAAGCGGGAAGACCTGAAAGATAAAGCCATCAAGCGTGATATCGCCAGAGAAATGAAATACAGAGACTATTGATTAATATATAAATCTCACAGTTAAACTGACAAACAGAAAAGATCAAGAACATGATCTTTGGAGGGATTGAAATGCTGAAAGACGAAATTTATGAAGACCTTAAAAAAGCCATGAAGGCAAGGGAAGAGGTTAGAGTCAGAACACTTAGAATGGCAGTTGCAGCCATCAAAAACAAACTTGTGGACAAGAAGGACCTTGGTGATGAGGATGTCATTGAGATTCTGACAAAAGAGGCGAAACTCAGAAAAGATTCCATAGAAGAATATACGAAAGCGAACCGAGAAGATCTGGCTCAGTCGGAAAGAGAGGAATTGGAAATCATCAAGGAATACCTGCCTGAAAAAATGGGAGAGGATGAATTGAGGACCATTATTCTGGATGCTATTGAAGAGCAAAATGTGAATTCTCCAACCGGATTGGGGCTCATCATGAAAACAGTCATGCCCAAAGTCAAGGGAAGGGCTGACGGGAAACGGGTGAATAAAATGGTCAGGGATATACTTTCAGATCTTTAAATTAGAGAAATAGAACATGCTACGGGGTGACTTCATTGAAATTCGAATTGATTACAGCAGAGATAGGCTCTACAACCACTATTGTCACGGCATTTGATGGCATAGGAACAAAAAAATCGAAAAAAACGGAACAAGCGGAACATTTTACCACCGTCATTGAAGGCGATGTAACCATAGGCATCAACAAATGTCTCGATGATATCAGAAAAAAGACCGGAGAAGAGGTTGATTGGGAGGAGTTTGTAGCCACCAGCAGTGCAGCCGGAGGACTGAGAATGTCCGTTCACGGACTGGTTTACGATATGACGGTGAGAGCGGCAAAAGAGGCGGCCCTTGGAGCCGGGGGAATCATCCGACACGTCACCGCCGGTAAAATCGATCAACGGGAAGTTCAAAAGGTAAAATCCATCAACCCAAATATGATTCTTTTGGCTGGAGGAGTGGATTACGGAGAAAAAGAAACCATTCTCAATAACGCCAAAGAATTTGCCAAAGAGACAATCAATGTCCCCTTTGTGGTGGCCGGGAATATTGCCGTCAGGGATGAAGTGTGCGAAATTCTTGCACAGTCCGGAAAACGTGTCTATCCAACTGAAAATGTTTATCCGAAGGTTGATGAACTAAATGTGGATCCCATCAGAGATGTGATTCAGCAGATTTTTTCAGAACATATCATTCACGCAGACGGCATGGATAAAATCGAAAAACTCGTCAAACGCCCTATTATTCCTACGCCAGCTGCTGTTATGCTGACCACCCGCTTGCTTTACGATATGCTTGGGGATTTGGTTACGGTGGATATAGGCGGTGCCACAACAGACATTGACTCGGTCACATACGGTACCCCTGAAATACAAGAGATCACCATTTCACCGGAACCTTATGCCAAACGAACCGTTGAAGGCGATCTGGGTGTCTTTGTCAACGCCCCAAACGTGGTTGAATCGATGAAAGGACAACTGGAGATAGAGTATCCCGATGTAAATCAAATCATGAAAGAGATAACACCCTATCCCAAAACGGAAAAGATGGAACAGTTTATGGCCCGACTCGCCGTGCATTGTCTTTCTACCGGATTAAGAAGGCATGCGGGAAGGATACGCTATATTTATGGCCCGGCAGGTCGACAAAAGATCGCTGAAGGAAAAGATTTGACCGCAGTCAAAGCATTGGTGGGAACCGGTGGAATATTGTCCCGCTCTCCTTATGCAAATGAAGTGCTTTCTGTTGCAAGAATCCTGTCAAAAAGACATGTCAGTGAACTGTTACCACCTGATGATATCAAGCTTTACAAAGATTCAAATTACATCTTTGCCCCTATTGGGGCCATTTCAAAAATCGATAAAGATACAGCAGTGAATTTGTTAAAATCTGATATTACAGCCCTTTAGTGGAATTGAACGGATTATACGAAAAGCAAAATAAACTGATGAATTTTCCGTCTTAAGCAAAGGAGGTAGTTAAATATGGATAAGATTATTTATTTAGATAATTACAGAACCACAAAGACATCTGATTATGTCATAAAAAAGATGAAACCATACATGGAAGAGAATTTCTATTTATCTGTTTCATTCACACATATGGGGACGGATATTGCCGAAGCTATCGATGAATCCACTGAAAGAATCAAAAAGGCCTTTAACGCATTAGATGCCGAAATCATCTACACGGGCAGCGGAACTCAGGCCAACAACATGGTCATACAAGGCGTGATGAGAGATGAACAACCTGAAGAAGCGAGCATGATCACATCGGTCATTGACCACCCATCCATCAACAACGTGTTTGACTTTTACAGGAAAAAGGGCTTTCAGGTGAGAAAGATCAAAGTGGATGAATACGGTTTTTGGAGAACAGACCAGTTGAAAGAAGCCATCAACGAAAAAACAAAATTGGTCAGTATCACATTGGTGAATCACACCATCGGTACGATACAAAAATACGGGGAATTGAAAAAAATCATCCGAGAAGCAAATCCAAAAACGTTGATTCATTTGGATATCACCACTGCAGTTATGACACAGAAAATTGATTTCAAGGAATTGGATGCAGATTTCTTAACGTTGAGTGGACATAAAATATACGGCCCCAAAGGCATTGGTTTGATCGTTGCAAAAAAACCGGTTAAGATGAAACCCGTTTTATTTGGGACGGTTGTAACTTCTCCATATTCTCCCGGAGCTGACAACGTTCCCGGGATTGTAGGTTTGTCTTACGCTGTGGAGGATGCCGTCAACAAAAGAGAGGCACACAATGCGAAGATGAAGGAACTTCAAAAATATCTGATGCAACAAATCGAAGAAAAGATCGACAAGGTGGAACTCAACGGTCCCGTTGATGAAAGAGCAACAGATAATATTAACTACTCTTTCCGTCATATTGAAGGTGAATCCATTATGATGTTTTTGGACTTCGATTCCATTGTCGTGGCAACGGGTTCCGCATGTGCTTCCAGTGATTTGAAGGTCAACTATATCTTAAGCGCAATTGGTAGAGATCACGAGATGGCACATGGGTCATTAAGGATTACCCTCGGAAGGGATACCACAAAAGAAGATTTGGATGTATTCATAGAAGCGTTGATTCCAATTGTAGAAAGATTACGCGCCCAAAGTACCATAAAATAAGGTGAATAAACGAAAGTAGTGAGGTGAAAAAAATGGCAGCTATTAAATATACCAAAGAAGTTATCGAGCACTTTAAAAACCCTAAAAATGTTGGAGAGATTGAAAATCCCGATGGAGATGCAATCGTAGGAAGTCCCGCTTGCGGAGACCAGGTTAGTGTTTCGTTAAAGGTCAAGGATAATAAAATCGAGGATATAAAATTCCTCTCATACGGGTGTGCTTCAAACATCGCAACCGGCTCCATTGTAACAGAATTAGCCAAGGGTAAAACGGTTGATGAAGCAAAAAAATTGACATGGAAAGATGCCGCTGACAAATTAGGAGGTCTTCCTCCCGTAAAGGTCCATTGTTCGGTTCTTGCAGTGGATGGATTGAAGGCAGCTATCGAAGATTATGAAGGAAAGAAATTAGGTGTCAAACACGAGAAGAGACTTGATGAACAAAGTATCATCGAAGAACTCAAATCTGTCATCTATCCAAAAACAGGCAATAACATCATCGATGAAAAACTGGTGAAATACCTGAAATATGAAAACGGAAAGGTAGAAATCGAAATATCCTTTGATGAAACCGATGTGTACAAGCAAAATGTATTGGAAGAAATTGATGAGCATTTAAACGAAATGGACGGAATTGACGATATCGAAGTAAAAGTGGTTGAATACTAATGAAGGTGTATTTGGACCACGCGGCAACCACACCTTTTTTACCGGAGGTGTTATCCTATTACTCAGACGTCTTAAGGGACTATCCGGGAAACGCATCCAGTCTACACTATGAGGGGCAGCGCTCCAGAGAGCTTTACAACTGGGCAAAGCAAAAAACAGCTGACTGTATCAATGCCGATTACGATGAAATTGTATTCACTTCAGGTGGTACGGAAGCAGACAATATTGCTCTTTTTGGTTATCTGAAAGCGACAAAAGAAGAACGCCCCAACAGAAAGAAAGTCATTACCAGCGCCATTGAACATGAAGCTGTAATTGAAACGGTTAAAGAATTGGGTGAACAGGGTTATGACGTTTACTTTGCCCCTGTTGATGAAAAAGGAATCGTTGATGTAGACTATTTAAGAGAAAACATTGACGAACAAACGGCCATTTGTTCCATTATGTATGCCAACAACGAAGTGGGAACCTTACAACCGTTAAAAGAAATCTCGCAACTCTGCCGGGAAGCCGGATGTATCTTTCACACCGATGCCGTTCAAGCCATGGGAAAGGTTAATATGGATGTTGTAGACCTTGGCGTGGATATGCTCAGTGCCAGTGCCCATAAGTTTTACGGACCGAAAGGTGTGGGCTTTCTTTATGTGAAAAAAGGGACCCCCCTGGAACCCGTTTTTTATGGTGGTGGGCATGAAAACGGTCTCAGGTCCGGAACGGAAAATGTCCCGGGAGTAGCAGCAATGGCAAAGGCCCTTGAATTGGTAAGTAAACAAATTGAGG
Source organism: Thermotogaceae bacterium (assembly GCA_030445775.1). GTDB lineage: Bacteria > Thermotogota > Thermotogae > MWEM01 > MWEM01 > JASUTC01. Next base: position 11,304 of record JASUTC010000052.1, read on the forward strand.
AAAAACGTAACTTGTATACAAAGTGGACGGATCAAATCATAGAGGCTTGCAAACAATTAGAAGGTGTACAAGTGAACGGTGATCTTGAAAACAGAACACCCGGTTCTT
>JASUTC010000053.1 GCA_030445775.1 Thermotogaceae bacterium
GGCGTTAACAACCTGCTTTTTCTACCTTTTTTTAAAGCTGAAACTTATTAATATCTTTTTCAAGATCTCCATTTAACAGAGAAAGTTCACTTGATGTTTCTGAAAGATCTTTGACCGAAGCCATTTGCTTTTCAAGTTGCCTAACCATATTCTCAACTTGCTCGGAAGCATTCACCATGGAGCGTGCCGATTGATCCATTGCATCAGCTATCTCTTGTGCCGCCGCACTCTGTTCTTCCGATGTGCTGTTGAGATTGTGTACTGAATCCGTTACCCCACTCAACCGTTCAAGTATGTTTTCAAACTGTTCCAATGCCTCTCTGGAGCTTTCTTCCATCTTGTTCACGATCTCTACCGTCTTATCCGAGGCATCGTTCACTTCGCCTACTCCGTTGCCAATCTCTTTGAGCATCTTCGCGATATCTTCTGTCGATTTTTGACTCTCTTCCGCCAGCTTTCTGATCTCATCCGCAACAACTGCAAAGCCTTTTCCGGCTTCTCCTGCGCGGGCTGCTTCAATCGCCGCGTTTAACGCCAGCAGGTTCGTCTGCTCCGATATCCCGGAGATGGTATTCACGATCTCTCCCACATTCTTCGCGTTTGCCTGTAACTCTTCTACCACCCTTGATGTGGCCTTTGCCTGTTCTTCCGCCTCTTTTACAATATCCGCTACTTTTGTCAGTTCTTTTTGCCCGCTTCTCGCTGATTCGGATGTCTCTTGTGCCCTTTCATACAGATCAGATGAGATGTCTGTGATGTTTTTCGCAGAGGCAGCCACTTCTTCTACTCCGGAACTGACTTCTTCTATCGCAGCGGATGTGTCTTGTACATCATTTTCTGTCCTATCGGCTTGCGTCTTTAACTCTTGGGAGATGTTTTCCGATTCCCCAGCTACCATTTCTAACTTGTCCGTCGATGCCTTTACGTTCTCTATCGCGTTCTTAAAACCACCTAAAGTTTCTCTGAAAACCTCTAATACCCTGGCAAGGGCATGTTCGATCTGACCGATTTCATCTTTTCCGCTGTCTGCCTCAAAATCAACTGTCATATCCAAATTTTGCAGTAGTGTTGTTTTTCCGATCAGTCTGTTAATCGGTTTTTTGATACTTCTTATGATAATAACCGCAACCAGTAAACTAACCACTATTGTAATCGATATGAGTAACAAAATCTGAAAATTATTTTTTTCTATCGTTTCTTTACTGGTGGAATTACTTTTCTTGATGGTTTCAAAACTTTGCTTTAAGCTGCCATACTGAGTCTCTGTTTTCTCTTCAATAATTGATGATAATTCGCGACTTGTTGCTTTGATATTTGTGTTGATAATGTTGAAAGCCAACGTTCTGTTTTCATCAACTTGTTGATTGCTATCTTCAATCTCTTCCTGAATGGTCATTATGGAACGCTCATTATCTTCCTGTTCTTTGATAATCCCTATCATTTCTTCCAATGATTCTATATAATCGTTGAGTGTAATGGCTATTAGCTGAGCGGCAACGGGATGGTACATTGCAGAACCAAACATGACCTGAAAACTAACGTTACTGTTTATCTTGTCGGCTATTTCAACCGCTTTGGGTAAAAGTTCGTCTGCATCTTCCGGTTTGATGATGATATTACGGGTGATGAATTCCAAATCAGCGAATTCTTTTATCGTTACATCCAAAAATTCAGGCTTCCAAATTTCCTCTATTTCATATAGTGTAAATTGCTCAATATCAGTCCGATTGATGAGTTCTTCATCCAGCATTTGTTTCTGTTCATCGGTCGGTTTTTTCAGATCCACATGTTCTTCTTTTATTGCCTTGAAGGATTCAACGGTTTTTTCAACCTTTTGCATGTCAACCGCTTGCATCTTTTTTATCTGTTCAGCATATGTATTTTTCAATTCAATAAACCGTTTGAGTTTTTCTTGATTGTTGACCAGTTCCCTTTGAGATAATATTTCACTTTCTTTGTAATCAAAAACCTCTTGAACACGTCCTTCTATCTCCCCAACAATCTTAAGATAATCTTCTTCATTCTCTGATCCTGCAATCAAGGTCTTCACATTTTCGACAGACGTTTGATATTGTTGTTGTATTTGATCCTTTTCTTCAATAGTCGAAACATAACCCAAATTTAGTACCCTTTGAATCATTTCTTTAATGCCATCGTCCAATTCATTATATTTATTGAATTCCAATAATTCGTTCTCAGAAGCATCTGTTTGATTAATAACGACATCCGCCTGTTGAACCACCTCTCTGTTAGATATGGTTGAAACTAACAATACCAGTACTAATATTATGATGATTACCGTAAAGCCCACTAATAACTTCATTGAGATCTTCATTATTACCTCCTTATTGACACCCTTTTGTATCTATTCTATCATATTTATCAATCAAGAATAATAACCTTCACGCCTGATATGACTTGTACAACATTTTTCCGTCCGATCGGCTTGCGTCATTAACTCTTGGGAGATGTTTCCCGATTCCCCAGCTACCATTTCCAACTTGTCCGTCGATGCCTTTACGTTCTCTTTCTTGTTTTTAACGTTTCTGATGTTTTCCTTTACAGCCCAAACATTTTCCTCCTAATAGACACCTTTATTCACCTCTAACTACAACCCCAGTTTACTTAAAGTTCATTATACCAAATCGGGCAAAGAACATACAATTTCACAATGAAAGAAAAACATTTTTTTTACAATTTGACATATCTTTGAGAATAAGCTATAATTTTATGAGGCAAACTGCGATTGCTTTTCTGATTTGGTACTAATACACACAAATCTTATTCTATTTTTATTCTTATGTATGATTTATATGTAGGTAAAACACCAAACTCTTCAGGAGGTGGTTATGTGATTGGTGTGGAGAAAAACGGACTTAATAAGTCAAAGCAACAGTTATCGTTGGAAAGGGCAACTGAATTAAAAACAAGAATAGCCGATTTTTTAGAGGCAAAGAAACATATAAAAAAGGGCCTGGATTTGACAGAACAAAACAAAAAAAACAGAAAAAAAATCATGGATGCATTAAATTGCACGAAAGAACAGTGGAACGATTATCATTGGCAGTTGGCCAATCGAATAGCCGATGTATCTCTTCTCTCAAAAATTGTAGATTTATCTGAAAAGCACAAAAGAGATATCGAAAAAGTCGGTGAGAGATATCGTTGGGCCATTTCCCCTTATTATGCCAGTCTCATGGATGAAAAGGATCCCTATTGTCCGATTAGATTACAAGCAATTCCAACGATTTTTGAGGATGTGGATAAAGAAGGTAAATTAGACCCTATGAACGAACAATTGACGAATCCTGCAGGGACAGTTACAAGACGTTATCCTGATCGTTTGATTATTAATGTGACCAATGAATGCGCCATGTTTTGCCGCCACTGCCAAAGAAGACGTAATATTGGAGAAGAGGATTTACCCCAACCGGCATCCGTGATTGAAGATTCCATTAATTATATTGCAGAAAACGAAGAAATTCGTGATGTTTTAATAACCGGTGGAGATCCCTTGACCATGACAGATAAGTTTCTTGAAAACATCCTGTCAAAATTAAGAAAAATTGACCATGTGGAAATAATCCGAATTGGCTCTAGAACTCCGGTTACCATGCCGCAAAGAATAACAGATGAATTGGTTACCATGTTGAAAAAATATCACCCATTGTTTATCAACACACATGTCAATCATCCTAAAGAGATTACAATAGAAGCAAAACAAGCACTCGAGAAGTTGGCTAATGCAGGTATACCGTTGGGAAATCAAGCCGTTCTGTTAAACGGCATTAACAACGATAAACACGTGATGAAATTGCTAAATCAGGAATTGTTAAAGGTAAGAGTCAGGCCTTATTATATTTTCCATGCAAAACATGTAAAGGGTACCACACATTTCAACACATCTGTAGATGATGGTTTGGAAATTATGGAATACTTACGCGGCTATACATCAGGTTTAGCAATTCCCACATATATTATTAATGCCCCGGGTGGTTATGGTAAAACACCCATACTACCGGAATATCTTATTTCAAGGGGGAAAGAATACATCACTATTCGAACTTGGGAAGGACGAGTTATTAATTATACCAATCATCCCACAAAAAAATTTAAAATAGAATAATCAATCAATTGGCTTTAAAGCCAATTGATAGAACTATTTTAATAAAAAAGTCTTTATTCAGTTCTTATATCATCAATAACAGCGACTGTATATTCTTCATCATCGATAAACCCTTTTAATATTACTTTTAAGGGTTCACGCAATACTGTATCGGAAAGATCTAATTGCAAAAAAGAATCTTCAGGATAAAATCTTTTTATATTGTAATTGTCTGTAATAATCAATTCTTTTTTTGAATAAAGAGATAATCGATCCCAAGCAACAGTCAAAATATGGTCTTTGCTTAGCTTACATTTTGCAAAAAAAGTGGTTTCAGGAACCGCTGTGGAAATCCATTTTGACATTTGAGCCTTTTGCCGGTATATATCTTCAAGAATTACTTCTATTAAATGGAGTTCATCCATTTTGAAATCCACTTCAATAACATATTCACTACTAAATTCCGGGATCACCCTTCTTTCAGAATTATCAATAGTTACAGTCCCTTTTAACTTTAAGGGACTTTCAGAAAATACTTTTATAGAAGGGGTGAACTTCATTTGATCATCGTACATATAAGTATGTAATTTAGGGGAAGGGGGGGGTGGAATTTTGAAAGTCAATGTTTTTCCCTTAACGTCAGGGTTAAAAAATGGTGTTATGTGAATGGTGGTATCATCATTTTGATAAGTAAAATTATCAGTGGTCGTTGCGCTAAAAGCATCAGAAAATATTTCAAAATGATTGAACCGATTGTATAAGAATTCCTCTTCACGTACCACATCTAACTGTAGAGTCACCGTTGATTCATTCAATTGAACGGCTGTCACTGTTGCCTGAGGAATTTCCGGTATCTTAATCAACTCGTTTGCTTCAGATAGTTTTAACTCGGATTTCCAAATTCTGTCTTCATAATAATAAATTTCAAAGGGGATTTTGTTTTCAGATAAATCTATAACGGGAAAACTGATTTTTGGATCATAGGGATCGACAGGAATACGCTTCTCTTGAACGTTAATGCTCATTTCGTAAATATTAAACCCATTTGGAATATCAAGACGAACACTTTCAAGCCTTACGGGAATTTCATAATCAAACGACAGCAGCTTTCCGCCGGTACGAGTGAGGGGAATGATTTCCAATTCTATTATATCCTGTCCCTCAATTAATTCCTTTAACACATCCACTTCTACGTAGTTTACACTAAGAGTCCTTTCATTATCGTTCACGCGAATTAGATATTCTGTTGGCCTATACCCGCCAAGAAATTTTCCATTCCATTTGACAGTTAAATAAGGATCAACAATTTTATAATCAATCGATGTAATGCTTGCCAATTCACTAATATCAAGAGTTACGGTTTCTTTAAAGCGACTGATTGAGAATCGGGATTGAAAATTATGAAATTCTTTGACAATCGTTCGGTCATCCAAAGACAGTTCAAAAAAATAATCGCCAAAAGGCAGGCTTGAAAATTCTACACTTTCACTTTGGGGATATACCATTATTGCGTTGTCAAAACTATTTGAATAAATTCTCATCTCAAATCCCACGTCGTTGGATATTCCATCGGGATAAACAACATTAACATTCAAAGACATACGGCTTGTGACAAAAAATTCCAAGGAAACAAACGCAAGTCCCAAAAAAACAAAAAGAAAAATGAAGATCCATTTATTCAATTTCATATTTCCACCAACCATCTTCAAAGTCGCCATTTTTAATCATCTCATAAGCCCTATTCCTGTCTTGACTAATCTGTTGAGCCAGTTCATCCACACTGTTAAATGTTTGCTCGGATCGAATAAAATCAAGAAGATAACAAACAATTCGTGTTTCATATAATTGGTAATCACCATTTAAATAGTGGATCTCATAACGAATCAAATCATCCTTGCTGACGGTTGGCCTTTTACCAATATTTAACAAGCCATAACCTAATTTTGGCGTATAAGCTAAATAGACCCCATAATATGGAATTAGCATATCCTTACCTTCACGTTTAAGATTTGCTGTTGGAAAACCTATTTTTTTACCGATCCCTTGATCTTGATATACCTTACCTTCAATTGAATACGGACGTTTTAAAATTTCATTAGCCCTTTTTATATCACCGTTTCTAAGATAATATCTGATCAAAGAACTACTGACTCTGTGACCATTACAATTAACAGCTGTTACGACATTCGTACGAAAATCAAAGCGATGCCCTAAATCAGATAAAAGTTCAGCATCACCAATTCGGTTTTTTCCAAAATGAAAATTGAAGCCAACGGTTAATTCTGACGGTGAAAACTGTTCGTTAATAAAACGTACAAATTCAAGAGGGGTTTTTGTATAAAAAAGTTCAAAATCCAAAAAAACTACAGAGTCAATTCCTAAGGATTTAATGATTTGTTCCCGTTTAGACGGGGAATAAATCAAGCCCGAAAAACTACCCTTATTCAGATAATAAGTCGAAGGATAAGCAAAGGTGAGTAATATAGTCTGACCCGTTTTGTCCTTCACCTCTTTTGTCTTTTCAATTAGTCTTCTGTGGCCAATATGCACACCATCGAATATCCCTAACGTCAAAGAATTATTATTACTCATCATTTGACCTCTCTCCAAGAACCTTTTTTGCTTTGACCACTATTTCGTTTCTATCCTGCATTCTCAGAGTTTGAATAAAAGAAGAATTTCTCTCGCTGCACCCCACTGCAATCAATTGCCCGTTTTCACTCACAATTCGTAAGAAATCATTCTTTTTGAATTCCCCATAATCCATAATCCATTCCTGTCGAATTGGATTGCCATTTAAAACGTTTTCTATATAAGAAGTTTTAATCCTAACAAACGGGAATTTTGAGATGGCATCATCAATCGTTTTCAAGTAGGGAAAAAAGTCATCAAGTTTTAATTGTTCAATGTTTTCCACTCGGATACATTCAGAAGCGGAAAAACGTCCATTCATCGTACGGATTAATTCTACAGCAGCAGCACTCGTTGATAACTTCAACCCAATATCAAATGCTAAAGAACGCATATAAGTTCCCGGTGAAACCTCTGCTTTAAGCGTAATATCCCTTCCGTTAATTTTTAAAATATCAATTGAATAAATTTCTATATCCCTGGGTGGCATTTTTATTATTTTACCCTCCCGGGCGTACTCGTACAATTTCTTGCCTTTGTACTTCTTTGCCGAATAAATAGGCGGACTTTGTTTTTGAACACCCAACATGCTATTGACAGTTTTTTTAATCTTCTCTTCTGATAAATGAACGTTATCATCAGTGATAATTTGCCCCTGAATATCGTAAGTATCCGTTAAAAGACCCAATCTGAAAGTCATGATGTATTCTTTTCGGTCATCCTTCAAGTATTCGAGAATTCTAGTGCCTTTACCAATCCCCATGACCAAAACACCTTCGGCAAAAGGATCAAGTGTTCCCGAATGTCCGATCTTTTTTGTGTTCAATTTTTTTCTCAGCATACTGACCATATCATGAGAAGTCGGGCCTATTGGTTTATACAAAGGAAGTATTCCATTTATTGAAGCCAATCTTAATCCCCCGTATCATTCTGATCATCATGATCAATATTAAGATTATCTATTATCTTTTGCATTTTGACGCTTTGCTTAATACCTTGATCGTGAATCAATTTGATTTCCGGGGTATAATACAACCGTACTTGTCGCCCTAAAAAGCCACGGAAATAACCGGTTTTTTTCTGTAATATTTCAAATATTTCCTGTGCATGTTCTTCCCCCTTTTCAGGATCAAAGACACTGACAAAAACCTTTGCGTGTCGCTTATCTCTCGACAATTCCACTCTTGTAAAAGATATCAGTTCTTTTGGAAGAGGAGGTTCTTTCCAATTCGCAATAGCATCTGCCATGACTCTTAAAATTTCGGCCTCTATTCTTTCTTTTCTAAATACCTTTGGCATAAAATCACTTTCCTTTCAAACTCCCATCATCGAAACAAATCATTTAATCGATCAGTTGATTATATCATGTTGTTATATCAGCATCTTCATTTGACTTTGTAAAATTCCCAAAAAAAAGATGCTTAACAAGCATCTTTTTTATCAATTTATTTTTTTACTCATCTCTATTGTTGACTTTCTTCTCGTTTCTTTTCAGCTTGAATCCTCTTGGTGTTTTTAAGGGCAACGATATACAAAATCAAGTCAACAATAACTCCAACGCCTGCAATATAAAAACCGGCGGTTCCATTGGGAAAAATGAGTTGGTACAAAAAACCTATCCCAATAACAAAATCACCAAGCATAACGATCTTTTGACCACCGGACTTGACGAATTTTACAATGCCACTAACAAAAAACCAAAGAAATGGTAACAAATAGAGCCAACTGGGCACGTATTTTCACTTCCCTTCATTAGTTTTTCCATGGACGATTAAACGTGAATCGCCCAGCCTTGAGACATCCTTGATGCCTCCATTAACCCTTCAGAAAGGGTGGGATGAGCATGGATCAATTTGGCGATTTTTTCAGTTGAAATTCCCAAATCCTTTGCCAACAACAACTCGTGTATTAATTCAGTAGCCTGTGCCCCAATAATACTGACACCAAGCAATTCTCCGCTGTCCTCATCCGTTAATAATTTGATAAAGCCTTCCGATTGTTCTACTGCTGTTGCCTTTCCGATGGCTTTATAGGGGAATTTGGAGATCTTTACTTTCTTGTCTCCAATTTCTTTTTCTTTCAAACCAAAACTGCCGATTTCAGGTTCACAATAAACGGCACCGGGAATTAATGTTGGATCCAACTTTTTCTCTGTCTTTTCACCGGCAATATGCTCAACTACAATTTCAGCTTCCTTTGAAGCGACATGAGCCAATAAAGGTGATGAGGTGACGTCTCCAACCGCATAAATATCTTTTACACTGGTTTCATAATAATCTCCCGTTTTGATAAAATTACCTCTTTCCAATTCCACCCCTATCTTTTCAAGACCAATTCCATTGACATTCGTATCCCTGCCAACCGCAAGAAGGATTTTATCAACTTCAACTTTTTGTTCATCATCATCCTTGTCTTTCAGGGTCACCGTAAGACCATTATCTCCCTTTTCATAGGCGGTGGCTTTTGTGGATGTGTACACGTTGATCTTTCTCTTTTTAAAGGCCTTTTCCAATTCTTTACTAACATCTTCATCCTCTGTGGGAATAATATTATCCAGCATCTCCACAAGGTGTATCTCTACTCCGAAAGAATTAAAAATATGAGAAAATTCCACGCCAATTGCGCCACTACCCAGAATCAGCATCTTTTTGGGGAGCTTTTCAAGCATCAAGGCCCCTGTAGAACTCAAGACTGTCTCCTCGTCTATCTCAAATCCCGGAATCTGTTTAGGTCTCGAACCGGTGGCAATGATGATATGATCGCCCTGTATCTCTTCTTCATTCACCAAAAGTGTCTTTTTGTCTATAAAAACAGCTTCTCCTTCAATATAATCCACTTTATTCTTTTTTAAAAGGAACTGAACACCTTTGGATAACTTCTTGGCAGCCAATCTTGATTTTTTGAAGACCTGTTTATAATCAAATTCTGATGTGTCAACCTTTAAACCCATCTTCTCCAAATCAGGGATTGCATTATATTTTTCTGCTTGATGGATGAGTGCCTTTGATGGAATGCAACCTATGTTAAGACAAACGCCTCCGGGTTTATCCTTTTCAATGACTGCTGTTTTTATCCCCAGTTGTGCTGCCCTGATAGCTCCAACATAACCACCCGGTCCGGCACCAATGATAATCAATTCATAAGACTTCATAAACTTCCTCCTTCATTTAGTTTTCTTTACACTCTGAGAATTGACGCATTTAAAATTGCTTTGTTTAAAATGCTCAGTTCAAAGAATTTTCTTTTCCAGCTGATACTGTAACTTGGAATACATAGGAATCCCATACATATATTGATTGGGCGTTTCTCCAATAATCAATGGTCTGGCATAATTCTTGAATTTTTCAGTAACGTTAAAGCCGGTTTCATCGATATAATCTTTGGGCATTTTTTTCGTTTCTCCCGCCACCTTAGAGAGGTCTACCATTTCAAAATGCCTGATATAAGGTTGATCCATATCCCTGACAATGCTGACCATCTTTCCCGTTATTGCATCTTTGGTCATCCACAAGACAGCTCTAGCCCCAACCTCTATGGCATCCTGCCAGTCTGTCAAACTGGCAATATGCCTTGATGACCTTTGTAGATAATCTGGAAGAGCCGTGTGTATTTTCAATTTCAACTCTTCTTTGATCATTTGTTCCAGAACATTGCTGATCTTACCCAACTGCACATTGCCAAAGGAATCGTAGTATCCCGCATCGGAAATAAAATTGCCTTTTTCATCTTTTAAGGCTTCTGATGCAACAATCGAGCAAAAACCTCGTTTGATAATCTCTTCATCAACTCTATTAAGAAATCCCTCCTTGGAAAAGGCAACTTCGGGCAATAAAATGATTGAGGCGGCAGCCTCCTCTACTTCCTGGGCAAGAGCGGAGGAAGCGGCAAGCCAACCGGCATGTCTCCCCATAGATTCCATCAAAAAAACCTTTGTAGAAGAAGTGCTCATGGATTTCAAATCCCTCGTTGCTTCTAAAATGGCTGTTGCCGTGAATTTTGCAGCTGAACCGTAACCCGGACTATGATCGGTGTACATCAAATCATTATCCACCGTTTTTGGAATACCGAACACTTTCAGATCATAACCTATACGTTTTGCATATTCTGAAACCGCAAAGGCCGTTTCCATAGAATCATTTCCCCCGTTGTATAAAAAATAACCGATATGATGTGCTTTAAAGACAGAAAAGACTCGTTCAAGCTGTTCTTCTGTTTTTATTTTTACCCGGCA
>JASUTC010000008.1 GCA_030445775.1 Thermotogaceae bacterium
TTTTTTGGGAATAAGAAACAGTATAAGTGTTGAAACGTTCCTAAATGAGTTGGATCAAAACGAAAAAAGGATTCCAAAAATCAAAAAGGACAGCGAGAAAAGAAAACCAGTCAAATTGATATTGATTGTCATAATACCCTTACTGCTGCTGATTATTCTATTACAGGTTTTGTTGATACAAAAGCAGCAAGATAGAGAGATTGTCAAGATTACCAATAAAGGGGATATTGAAGCCATTATTCAAATTGGAAATGATAAGATATCGCTAAAACCTAACGAAACATTACGTTTTACAGATGATTTTTCCGGTAAGATCATCAACACGGAAAAATCTTTAATTGTGGTAGAATATTATGAGGATACATGGGAAGTTTTTTTTAAGGAATTTGAGGTGTTGATAAAAAATGGGCAGGATTTGTAAGGCAGAGCTTGTCAACCTTATCGTTTTTGCTTTCGGACGCTATATTGATTATAGATTGACCGATGTAAACCATGAATTGAAACAACAATTTGGAGAAATCGATTTTATTTCTGAGCCGCTTGACTTTGGGAAGTATACCCATTATTACAATAAAGAGATGGGAGAAGGCAAGATTGAAGGAAAATTAATCAGCTTTAAAGAACTAATCCATCCCGCTGAGCTGGCTCACGCAAAGTTGATTACAAATAAAATTGAACAGCAGCATACTCTGGACGGGAACAGAACCATTAACCTTGATTCAGGTTATGTTCATCATACTCAGTTTGTTTTAGCTTCTACCAAACCCCAAGGAAACAGAATTTACATTGGAAAAGGAATCTATGCCGAGGTGACACTGTACTTTGCCGAAGGTGCTTATAACCCCTTAAAATACACTTACCCAAATTATGCCAATCAGGACTATATTTCTGAAATCACCAAAATTAGAAAGGCATTTTTAAAAAAGAGAAAGAGTTGATAACTTGAATGTTTTTATAGAAACATTAGGTTGCCCGAAGAATGAAGCGGACAGCCGAGTACTTTCCGGTTTTTTTCTGGAAAATCAGCACACGCTAACGGATGACCCGGAACAGGCGGATTTAATCATTGTCAACACCTGTGGGTTTATCTTGGATGCCGCGGATGAGTCTATTCAACGATTAATTGCCTATAGCACACACCTAAAACAGATCAAGCCATCTGTTAAGGTGATGGCATTGGGATGTCTTGTTCAACGGTACTCTGAAGAATTAATGAAAGAAATTCCCGAGATAGATTATTGGGTGGGTTTAGATGCCTTGGAAAGCATCGTTCCAATTGTTGAAAAAGCCCCAAAAGGAGAAAATATCCCTCAAAAACCTAACCCATTATTTTATAAAGTACCAGAACATTTTCAGGAAGATCAGCAATCTTATTCTTATATCAAGATTGGCGACGGTTGTAACAGAGCTTGTGCATTTTGCTCTATTCCCACGTTTAAAGGAGAACATATCAGTAGAAATCCTTTAGACATAAAAAAAGAATTTTCTCAACTTGTTGAAACGGGTAAGCGAGAGTTGATTCTCGTTGACCAAGATATTACCCAATATAACTATGAAAAAACCGGCATTTCACAGCTAACAGAAGAACTGTCTCGAATTGAGGGAGACTATTGGATACGGTTGATGTACATGCACCCTGATCACATTTCCAGTGAGCTGTTTGAGAGTTTGAAAAGTCTTGAACACCTGATCAGTTATTTTGATATCCCGGTTCAGCATGGTTCCGATAACGTTTTAAAAAAAATGGGCAGAAAACGTATGGTACCAGAGTTAAAGGAACAAATCCAAATGATACGAGAATTGTTTCCCCATGTAAGTTTGAGAACAACGATAATGTTAGGCTTTCCCGGTGAAGGCCATAGGGAGTTTGAAGAACTGATGGCTTTTATGGAAGAAGTGCGTTTTGACAAAGTGGGTTTTTTTACCTTTTCACCGGAAGAGGGGACACCTATTTCAGTGATTCCCTTTACCTTGGAAAACGATGACATTATTCATGAAAGACTCAGTCAAATTCAAGATTTGCAAAAAGAAATATCTGCTGAAAAAAACGAAGAATTTGTGGGAACAAAAATGCAGTTGATTGTAGACTCATTTGAAGAGGATATGCTGGTTTGCAGAAGCTACAGAGATGCACCGGAGATAGACTCGGAGGTATTTGTGCATTTGAATGACGAAAAGAAAAAAAAGAAACCTGAGGTGGGAGAATTCATAGATGCCAGGATAACTGGTTATGATGATTTTGATTTGGAGGCTGAATGGTTATGCGATTAAATATTCCAACAAGAATAACCCTGATAAGAGTTGCTCTGATTCCATTCTTAATGTGGTTAATCCTTTTATCACAAGACAATGCAATTTATGGATTGATCGCTTTGTTTGTTTTCGTTACCGGATCGCTAACCGATTGGTTGGATGGTTATCTGGCACGAAAAAACAATCAAATCACCAACTTGGGTAAATTTTTGGATCAACTGGCAGATAAGGCATTTATTTCCGGTACATTATGTGCCTTAGTCTGGAATCATGAAGTCAGCTTTTGGTTGTTGGCCATCATCATCATTCGAGATACCGCAGTGAGCGGCATAAGAATGTTGGCAGCCAGTAAGGGAGAGGTCATTGCAGCCAATTTTATCGGAAAAAGCAAGACAGCCGTACAGATGGTTTATATTGTAGTCGTTTTAGTATCGATTGTGGCAAATTGGCCCCATCAAATGGCCTTAACCTTGTTTGCATGGATCGTTGGAATCATTACAGTTCTCTCCGGGTTGACGTATTTTAAAGGTTCCGGGAAATATCTATGAGGTGTTTTATCGCGTTAGAAGTAGGAGAAGATGTAAAACAACAATGTCTAACCCACATTGTAAGACTTAAGAAAATGGGATTCCAAGCAAAATGGGTAGAACATGAGAATTTGCACATCACCCTGTTTTTTCTCGGGGAAATTTCTGAAGAACAAATGAAAAGAACGGCCGAACTTTTGAAAAATATAAGTTTTGATCATTTTCCCCTGTTGATTAACAGGCTGGGTTATTTTGAAAAATATTCCAAACCCACGACGGTTTGGCTTGGATTGAAAAAGAGTGATCCACTTCAACAGCTGTATTCGAAGATGAAAACGGAATTGGAAGCGATTTGCAATCAATCATTCAGCAAAAAGTTTATTCCCCATTTGACATTGGGGCGAATAAAGAAAACCCCTGATGATTGGAAAGACAAAATAAAAACAATAACTGTAAAAAAAGAGATGTTGGGAGATATTGTACTGAGCTTAAAAAGCTCCACATTGACAGAAACCGGACCGATTTATAAAGCGTTGGAAACAAAGGTGATTTGAATTCAAAAGGAGGTAACACCAGATGGCGAGACGAAAAAAAGATGTGGATAATAACAAGAAAACGGCAATAGATACAGCCATAAAAAAGATTGAAAAAGACTTTGGAAAAGGATCAATCATGGTAATGGGTGCAGATCAGGTGGCTAATGTTGAAGTCATTCCAACCGGATCCCTGGCGCTTGATTTGGCATTGGGAGTGGGAGGTTATCCCAGGGGAAGGATTGTTGAAATATATGGACCCGAATCCAGTGGAAAAACAACGCTTACTCTGCATGCCATTGCAGAAGCCCAAGCCTATGGTGGAATAGCGGCCTTTGTTGATGCAGAGCACGCTCTGGATCCTGTCTATGCAAAAAATCTTGGCGTCGATCTTGACAGCCTTTTAATCTCACAACCGGGGAGTGGAGAAGAGGCGCTTGAGATTGTGGAGACGTTGGTAAGAAGCGGTGCGGTGGATTTAATCGTCGTAGATTCTGTGGCAGCATTAGTTCCAAGGGCTGAAATTGAAGGCAATATGGGAGATGCACAGATGGGTCTTCAAGCCAGATTAATGTCACAGGCTTTAAGGAAACTATCCAGTGCCGTAAACAAATCAAAAACATGTGTGATTTTTACAAATCAATTGAGAATGAAGATAGGTATTACTTTTGGTAATCCAGAAACCACTACCGGAGGTATGGCGTTAAAATTTTATTGTTCAATTCGTCTTGATATTAGGAGGATTGGTTCTTTAAAGGAATCAGCTGAATTCGTAGGGAATGAGACAAGGGTCAAAGTCGTTAAAAATAAAGTTGCTCCACCATTTAAAGAGGCTTATTTTGATATTATTTACGGAAAAGGTGTTGTCAGAGAGAATGAATTAATCACCCTTGGCGATGAAGATGATATTGTTTTGAAAAAGGGCTCTTGGTTCAGTTATTTGACTCCCGATGGTGAGGAGATCAGCATGGGACAGGGGAAAAATAATGCGGTTGCCTTTTTAAAAGAGAACACAAAGATCAGATACGAACTTGAAAACAGGATTAGAGAAAAACATGAGATACCTTTAATCGAACTTGATGATATAGAAGAAGGGAAAGGAGAAGATGAAAAAAAAGAATAAACAGGACATTCATCAGTATTGTTCCCTTTTATTTAAATACAGACCGCGTACAGAAAAAGAAATACGGCAACGTTGTCAAGAAAAGGGTTTTGATGAAGAACAGATTGAAAAAACCATCGATGAATTGTATTCGTTAAAAATGCTGGATGATTTGAGATTTTCAAAAATGTATATTGAAGATGGACTAAAACTGAAGTCCAAGGGATTGTTCAGGTTGGAGAGAGAACTGAATGATCTTGGTGTTTCACAAGATCAGATCCGGCAAGCAATTGAGGCGGTGGATGAAGAAGAAATACTGGATGTACTAAAGCGGGATTATCAAAGAAATTGTAAAAACAATCCCGAAAGATGGCAACGAAGAATGTATCGTAGAGGATTTCAAACAAAACGAATTATTGAAGTGATGAAAACTCTTAAAGACAATAATTTTGATTGATATAAACGGAGGTATATTATGGGATTAATGATCATATTATGGATTATTTTTATTGTTGCGGCTAGTTTTACCGCGTTTTTTGCAGGTGTATTTTATGCCAAGAAACATTTAGAAACAAAGATAAAACAGGATGTAATCAACGATATTCAAAAGGCGGAAAAGACCTATGATGAAATAATTGCATCGGCAAAAACAGAATCCAGTGCCATTATTCGCCAGGCAAAACTGGATGGAAAAGAAGAAGCTCACAAGATTATAGAAACGGCGGAAAAGGAAGCCAAAAGAACCAGGGATGAAATCAAGCGAGCAGAAACCAGGCTGGAAAAGAAAGAAGCCTCATTTGACAAGCGTGAAGAGCAGTTCCTTGTTAAAGAAGAAAAATTGGAAGAAAAGCAGATTGAGATTCGTGATAAAGAAGAAAGGCTTGATAAACTCATCACCGAAGAAGAGGAAAAGCTATATAAAATAGCACAATTAACTCCTGAAGAAGCCAAAGACATCATTTTCAACGAAACCAAACGAGAATATGAACATGACCTGGCGCAAATGTTTAAGGAAATAAAAGATGAAAAAGAAGAAGAAGCGGAAAGGCATTCACAGTGGGTGGTGACAACAGCCATTCAAAGATACGCCGCGGACTATGTGAATGAAGGTACCGTTAGTACTGTCTCACTTCCCACAGATGACATGAAAGGACGGATCATTGGTCGTGAAGGTAGAAATATTAGGGCCTTTGAAAAGATAACGGGTGCGGATTTGATTATTGATGACACACCGGAGATCGTTGTGGTCTCCTGTTTTAATCCACTTAGGCGAGAAGTTGCCCGGCTAACACTGGAAAAGCTCGTTGCAGATGGACGAATCCATCCCGCAAATATTGAAGAAACATACGGCAAAGCAAAGAAGGAGATTGCGAAGCTTGTTAAGGAAGAAGGAGAACGAGCTACATTCGAAACCGGTGTTAGAGGTTTGAATAACGAGCTGATAAAGCTTATTGGACGACTCAAATACAGAACGAGCTTTGGACAGAATGTTCTGGAACACTCCATCGAAGTGGCGAAATTTGCCGGTATGATGGCAGAAGAATTGGGTTTAAACGTTGATCGTGCCAAACGTGGTGCCCTGTTACACGATATAGGTAAAGGAGTGGATCATGAAGTTGAAGGGTCTCATGCATTGATCGGAGCGGAATTGGCAAAACGTTACGGTGAAAAGGATGATATCATCAATATGATTCAGTTTCATCATGGTGAAACGGAGCCCGAATCGCCAGAGGCATCTTTGGTTGCTGCAGCAGATGCCATTTCAGCTGCAAGACCCGGTGCAAGAAGGGAAACGGTTGACCTGTATATCAAACGACTTCAAAAACTTGAAGAAATCGCCAAAAATCACAAAACAGTCGAAAAGGCTTACGCCATACAAGCTGGAAGGGAACTTCGCATTCTTGTTCAGCCGGATAAAATTGATGATGTCATGGCGGATAAATTGGCTTTTGATATTGCAAAAGAAGTTGAAGAGGGAGTGGAATATCCCGGACAGCTGAAAGTCACCGTCATCAGGGAAAAACGCTCGGTGGCATATGCCAAATAAGCGTGTAATGTGAACTGAAATCATTTCGAAGTTCTCAGAGGAAAAAACAAATATTATTATTATTGTTAGTAGATAGATAAGTTATTCAGGGGCGGAGAAAATTCGCCCTTTTTTGAGGGGAGGAATAAAATGAGAAAATTGAGTAGAGTCTTTTTTTTATTGGCAGTATTGATGTTTTTGGGATCCGTTTTATTTGGAACAGTTGAAGTTTGGGTTTCATGGGAAGGCGAAAGCCTGTTCAGAGAATTATCCCAAGAGTGGGAATCTGAAACCGGCGAGCAGGTGAAGCTGGTATATATTCCGGAGTTGGAGGAAAAATTGACCATTACTTTAAAAGGTGGTGGGGATTTACCGGATATCTGCCTGATTAAAACGGATAATTTGCCAATAATACTTGATTATGCCCAACCTGTTGAAATAACGGAGATAGATGGGTTGGATTATGCGTTTGAAGAAAAGTTGGCACAGGCGTTTCACTATGGCTCAAAAAATTATGTGATTCCTTATTATGCAGACATGCAGCTGATGTACTTGTCTAAAAAGGTGTTCGATCAACTGGGAATCAATTTACCGGAAAATGACTGGACTTTTGATGAATTCATAGAGATCATGGAAGCCATTGATGAAACGGATGTGCAACCCAGTGGATGGGGGATTAATTCTGCGTATATCTTTACGGGATTGCAAGAGGGTTTGGGAAGTCCTGTCATCAATGATGATGGCAAAGTGGATCTTCTCACTCAGGAGAACATCACTTTATTAAAGCAATTCAAAGATTGGTATCAAGCCGGATTGTTATTTGATTATGTCACTCGTCCAAATATTGTAAAGGCCTTTTCCAAGGGAGAACTGGCCATGTTTCCACAGGGAAGCTTTTTAATACAGAAATTCCTTTCTTCTAAATTGGATTTTGTGATCAGGCCGTTACCCACACCTTGGCGATCGGTTATCGATCCAAAAGGCTTTGTCTGTTTTAACAAACAACCCAATACCCTATCACTGCTAAACAAATACCTGGAAGCAAACGAAGTTTTTGCCAAAGACTTCATAAAATATCCGGCCATCAAGCCTGAACAGCCACAGGAAATTCCTTACTTTTCACAAATGCAAAGAGCGGTGCAAAATGGAATGGTACAGCCTATTGATGATCAATACGTATTTGGGTATTGGCCGGCAATGAGAACCGCTCTTGATTTGATATTAAAAGAGGGTATAGACGTTCAAGAGTCATTACAAAAGGCGCAGGATTATATCGACCAAAGATGATGTCTATAGGGCCAATGATTGGCTTAATCCTTCTATTTTCACTGTTACCCTTTATACTCAGTGTTTTTGTCATTGAAGAATTCTCGTTAGTACAAATGATTGAAATTGCCAGGGATGCGTCTATGCGAATCAGCATGGGTGTGTCCCTTTTGTACGCTTTTATCACTATTGCCCTTTCCTTGGGTATTGGTATGCGGTTCGCCTTTCAAATCTATCATATGAAAAAGAACAATCAGGAATTTTTTTTATTTCTACTGTTTTTAACCTGGATGATTCCCGCTTTTATTTCCGTTCCCATTTACAGAAGCGTTTTGTATTGGTTTACTGAAACATTGGTTGAAAATCGATTTTTTGCCTTTTCAGCTACCTGTTTGATTCGGATATGGATCAACATACCCATCACCACGTTAATTGCATATGCTTCCATCAAGAACACCCCAAATCACCAAATCGAGATGATGCGTATGGAAGGGGCGAATAAGGAAGAAACTTACGATTTTTTGTTAAACCCTTTGACCAGATCAACCCTTTTGAGTTTTTCCATTATTTTGTTGATCAACAGTTTAAGGGAATTTTCCATACCCCTGATGCTAACAAATGGGAGACCCTATCTGATGAAAGGTTTTACATCTTATGGGATCTCAGGCTCAACAACGACGTTGGGACTGTTTCTCAAAGATTCCATGTTTCGCCTGAACTCTGATTTCATCGCTTACTCTCAGTCTCTGTTTGTTAGTCTTTTTATTCTGCTGATATTTTTCAGTATTCGAAAGATTAGAACCGGAAGAGGGCTTTTTTTATTCATTGCACCGCTTCTCGACTGCTTTTTATTCTGCAATTGGCCAAGTTCAATTGGTTTATTGTTGTTCGGCATTCTTTTTTTTACAAAACGACTCAATCGCTTTTTGTTGTTCATTCCACTCATATTGACTTCTTTTATGATAGGGGAAATAACACCGGGTTTATTGTTGTTGGCCCTTTTGCTCTTTTTTGTGAAGAAACGGCTCTTCGCTTATCGTTTGCTAAAAAGGATTTGGAATAAGGTATGTGATGTGTCAGTTGTGATATGGTTGTTAATCACAATTTTGATTCTTTTCAATTTCATCAAATTGGCTTTTTCTGATCCACTTTATATTCCCGACTGGAATGAATTTCCACCCTTTACAGTTGGAAACTTTACAGCGGTCTTTTCTGATGATTTCCACACAAATTTAATCAACAGCACTTTTATCGGTTTGGTGTCAGCCTTATTGACCCTGTTGATTGTTTTTCCGGCTGCCTATCAGGCTGTGCTAAAAGAACGTGTCTTTTCAAGTTTAAATTCATTGATCATTCTTTCCATGGTGTTAACCGGTATGAATACAATCGTCCCGTTGTTTCTCATTTTCAGATTATCGGGCTTGATTGATACGCTTTTTGGTGTGATACTGATAGTTGTCAATCACGCCATTCCCATTGCCTTTTTAATCGCTTATGAGGATATGCGAAAGATTCCCCTTACCCATATCGACCATGCTAAAATTGAGGGCGCGTCAACCCTCACAACTTTCTTCAAAGTGATTTTTCCACAGATATTACCCGTCTCTCTCATCGTTTTCATCAAGGTGATGATTGATGGTTGGTCCAGTTTTACGGCACCACTCATTTTTATAAGTAATCAGGAAAAATACCCCGTATCCCTAAGATTGTACACATACGCAGGAAAGGATGCCATGATGTACCCTCAATGGGGGAAATTTGCAGCCGGAAGTCTTATTTCATTATTGATCTTATTTTTGATGATTTTTCCATTAAGGAGGGTACTGTTTAAAGGAGTCTATCGTTCTTGGTCAGATGAGCAGATATGAAAAAGCCGGTTATACACCGGCTTTTAATGGCGGAGAGAGTGGGATTTGAACCCACGTAAGGGAGACCCTTAACACGCGCTCCAGGCGTGCGCCTTCGACCGCTCGGCCATCTCTCCAACAGATGCGATTATATCACACTGACTTTTGATGGTCAAGAAAGATTTAATAAATATAATTAAAGTATCAAGAATATGATATTACTTTTCGATGGTTTCAAGCATCAGATTGGATATTTCCTCAAGGAAGCTTTTGTCCTGAGAACCTATAACGTTAATTTCTACTTTGTCGTAAATCTTTTGGCACATATTATAGGTTTCAGGTATCTTTCCAAGAATCGATTCTGAGTTAGAAGGATTAATGGTATTATCATGAATAATAACGACAATGACAAAGGGGTTTGATTTCTGGGGTTCGGTCATTGAAATAAACATGGCACGAGCATCGGAAAACTCTATCATTTCTGTTTTTTGTACAGAAAACCTTTCAATAACAGGTTGTAATAAAGCTTCAAAATCCTTTAGGAGCGTGTCTTCGTTAATCATGTTATTATGAGTTAAGGTTGAGTCCTTTGTAAGCACTAAATTTTCAGCAGTTTCTGTTGGAATATCCTGATACCAGGAAAGTTGGTTCGCAAAATCTTTTTTATTACCTTGATTGAGGTTATCGTATAACATGACAGTTAATTTAGAATCAGTTTCTTTTTCTAGTCTGATGAACTGCATACTTTCCTGCAAAAGGATAATCCGATAAGTACAATCTTTTAAGTAAAGCAGCATATAAAAAGCTGGTATGCCGGAATACTTAATTTCAGTGAGTTTTATATCTTGGATCTCCTTTTGAATATCTTCCAAAAAGACATCTTCCAAATCTTTCATCCTATCTTCCATCAAAATCTTTTTACCGTCAAGGATTATGAATCCTTCATCCTGCTCTCTATACCAGGTAACTCGATATGGCATTTTAAGTGAAACAATTTTATCATGACCTTTTCTCATTACATACTCGTACCGGTATCTTGCTGATTCACCGGTTTCCATCATGATTCTAGTTCCACTTATACAACTATTTGAATAAGATTCGATTATTTTATTGATGAACGATTCTTTGTTGAAAGATGTTTCGCTATAGATTAATGGGTTCTTACTCTGGTCTTCATTCTCGACTGTTTCAGAAAATAAAACCACAGACAAAAATAACAGGAAAACAAACGTGATAAAGGATTTTTTCTTCTTCCCAAGAGGCATTAAATCACCCACAAGATAATAATAATTTTTAATTCAAAAAGCTTAATCTTTAATTATTTTTTCTCTCCATCGTTGATAAGGTTAAAAATCTTTTCAGTCCTGGTCTTGACATCTCCTGATGCGTTTTTTACACCAAGGTTTAAGTCGTTTTCTGAACTTTGTGCGGAGTTAAGCATTTCAACACTCTTGTTAACGATGGTTTCATAGCGCTGGTTGACTCGGTTGAAATCCATGAAGGTCTTTGTACCGAAAAATCCAATGGTTAAAATTGCAAACCCAGCTGCAATTTGGTAAGGAATGTTTTTTCTCCTTTTAACTCTTTTTAAAAACATCTTTTTTCCTTTTTCACTTGAACTGTAAGAGGCTCTAATCTTTTGATAGTTCATGACCTCTTTGTAAGAAAGGAAAATGGAATGACAAGACTCACATTCCTTCATATGCTCCCTGAATTCCCTTATCTCTTTCGAGCTCATTTCATTGTCCAGATATCTGTCCATATATTGGTCTCTGAACTCACTGCAGTTCATTCAAATACCTCCTTAAGCTAATTTAATCCCCAATGCCATGCTGCTCCAATAATTTCTTTAGTCTCTTTCTCGCGTAATAAATACGACTTTTAACTGTCCCTAAAGGCTTGTCCATTATCTTGCTTATCTCTTCGTAATCAAGCCCCTCAATATCCCTTAAAGTGATAAAAAGGTTATCCTCTTCTGATAACTGACTTAAAACATTTCTAAAATCTTCTATCCTGAGTTGCTGTCTAATATCTTCTTCGATGTCTACTTCAGAAGCAGGTTCTCCAATTCCTCCGCTTTCATCATCTTCAAAATCCGTAAATGTTTCAGATCTCTTAGAATATTTCTTTAATGTGTCCTTACATACGTTAACGGTTATCCGATACAACCATGTTGAAAATGCTGAATCGCCTTTAAATCTTTTAATGCTCTTATAGACTCGAAAAAAAACCTCTTGGATAACATCTTCGACATCGTCAACATTTAAATAAGATCTGGCAATCCCACCGACCAAACTTGCATAACGATCATAAAGGGCTTCATAGGCCCATATCTTCTTTTTTTTAAGGGCTTTGATGAACTCTTTTTCCCCTTCGCGTATCTCCTGAGGACTTTTTTCTTGATTGCTTTCGTTGGAAAACACGCGTGTTTCCCCCCTACATAGGTTTAGACTAAGAAAACTCTTAAAAGTTCAAACTATTCGCTAAACCAATCAATTATTTCCTGGGCTACTCGTTCTTTTTCGATATCATTTACAACGACATGGGGACTTTTTTCCAAGATAACGTGTTCTTTTCTTTCTGATTTAATGCCCTTTTCGATGATATCCACAACCTCCAGAGGTACTGTTTGATCATTTTTCGAACAGATTGTCAAGCAGTTTGAGTGAACCTTTTCCAACCGCGCTTTGGCAAGACGCTGTAACTTCAACAAATCTCTCGCTTTTGTGGGCCAATCATAATCCCAGTATTCACTCTGAAGTCTTCTTATATACTCTTCTTCGTGCTTTTCACTGACCGACCTCTTGATCTTTTTCAAAAACAAGCCGATCAGTGGTGTTAAGTATATCAGGTTGTTCGAGGCCTTTAAAGCGGGTGCTGCCAATACAATTTTACGGGGATTAAACAATGAAGACAACAACAGAGTTAAAAGACCGCCCATTGATAATCCACAGCAAAATACATCGGAATATTCCCTTTTAAGATTGATATAAGAGTCTACAACCTTCCTGAGCCACTGATTGTAATTTGAATTGAGAAAATCGATGTGATTGGTGCCGTGTCCCGGTAATCTTGGAATATATACCGAAAATCCTGCTTCGTGGAGTCTTTTTCCCAAATACAACATATCATGAGGAGACCCGGTATAACCGTGGATTAAAAGAATACACCTGTCGTTTCCCCGGAAAAAATGCTCTTGGCATTCTGATGCCACCAATTCAGTGTCTTTAGGTATATTGTCCATCCACATATTAATCATTCTCCTGTCGATGCTCTTGAGAGAGGGAGACATATTTTAACGCATGTCCCTGAAGTTTCTTTTGAGAATGATCCAATTTCTTCTTCAAAACACAAGGCGTACCGGCATACAAAGCGGAAGGTTCACAGACTTGCCCTTCTTTGACCAAAGAACCTGCAGCGATAATCGTTCCGGATTCAACGACTGATCGGTTTAATAGGATGGCACCGATACCAATTAACACGTTGTCTTTTAAATTGCAGCCGTGTAAAACAGCATTATGACCAACGGTAACATTTTCACCCACTATGGTTGGAACGCCCGTATCCGTATGAACAGTAGCGTTGTCTTGAATATTACTGTTTGGACCTATTCTGATTGCGGCCATATCTCCCCGTAAAACTGCTCCATACCATACACTTGCCCCTTTTTCTATCACAACATCACCGATGATGGTCGCATTTGGCGCGATAAATGCATCCTTATGGATGGTGGGTTGTTTACCTTTATAGATTAAAATCAATCTTACCCCTCCTAAATTTCCCTGTATTCAGCTACGTGAAAGGTGTTTAATTTATTGTTGGTACTTTCATGCCAATGGCAAATGATCGGTTGAGCAAAATCTCTTTTCAAAAAGCCAACTTCAATATGCTCCCTGGCCGTTGGGTTTCGATATATGGAAGGATTGGCCAGAACTTTTAATTCCAAAGGAGAGGTAACCAGTTTTACCTCATCTATTGATTCAATATTTTGAAGCCTTTTTTGGATTTCATCTGTCACATCTTTCTCAGGTAACGGGTTGATATTTATCAAAGCGATATTAGAACTTAGTGGACCAATGATCTTCACATTTGCCAATTGAGCATTAAATCCGATGTTTTCTAAAATGTCCAAGAGTATCTCATTGGACAAACAAACGCTGTGGCCATGATAATACGGTACCACCAGCATCTTTAACAGGTGTTTTGCCTTACATCCTTCACGATGAACGGATTCGCCTATCTTAACTCTTGATCGATCCACATCATAATGAGACAAAATGGCTTGAATCTCACTTTTATCCAGTTCCAAAAAGGGCGCATAAACACCGTTCATGAGTTTGAAACCGTATTCGCCCCAGCTGTCAGATAGATTAGCGCCGGTAGCAGTCAAAAGTCGTTCATCTTTCCCGGCACGTTTCACGCCGGCAATCTTGACCTTTTTCGTACATCTGTTACAGGAGGGTCCGTTTCTTAAAACCTTTTCTTGGGTATCTCTCATATCTACAAAAGTCAATTCACATTTTAACAAATCAGCGGTTTTTAAAACATTTTCCAGTGTTTTTGAATAGGTATAAGGGCCATAAATAACGTGAACCAGACGAACATGTTGAGGACCCAAAGCGTCAGCACAGACATAAGCCAAAGCCGTAGAATCCAACCCGCCCGAAAATCCTAATAAAAGAGGGTATTCAGTAACATGCTTAATTATATCATCTTTTATTTTATCGATCAGTTGACTAACTTCCGTTGCATCAATCAAAAACACAAGCCCCCTTTGAAGGATCTACCTCATAAAACTTAAACTCTGTTTGATAACGCTTGTTATATTCTATATTCAGCGGTTCAATTTTTTTTGAGTTGAAATGTGTTTCCGCCAGGAAGATGATGCTTCCGCCAAAACCGCCGCCCATGATTCTTGCCCCGTGTACCTGCGGCATTTTGTTCAGTTCCTCTACAAGAAAATCGATTTCCCGACAACTGCATTCATAATCATCTCGCAAACTGACGTGAGATTGATTCAGCAATTCACCGACTTTACCGTCGTTTCCTTCTTCCAAAGCTTTTCGGCAGGCCAAAACACGTTGATTTTCCGTTAGAACATGCCTGGACCTCTTGAATTCAACTTCATTCAGTAAATCCTTTTGACGGTTAAATTCGTCTAAGGAAATTTCCCGGAAAGATTTTTTATTCATCTTTTTTAACGCACTTTCACATTGGGAACGTCTTTCATTGTACGCTCCATCACCCAATGAATGATGGACGGAAGAATCTAAAATATAAAACTTAGAATGGGTTAGATTAATGGGAACATATTGATATTCCATGGTCATAGTATCTAAGAAAACAGCTTCTCCTTCTTTACCCATAACAGAAACAAATTGGTCCATAATCCCACATTTTACACCCACAAACTCATTTTCAATCTTTTGTGCAAATTTGTAAATATCCTCTTTATCTAAAGTCAATCCCACATGATGTGAAATAGCCATGATTGATGCAACTTCTATAGCGGCACTGCTGGAGAGTCCCGCACCGATGGGAATGTTTGATTCCACCTCAATGTCCAGGGGCGGGATGTGTAGATTGTATAAAGTTGTTAAATAATAGATCGTTCCCTTTATATAATCCGTCCAATCACCTGTTTTAGACAGTTGATTCTGTTCAAAGGTCTTTGTCCCAAATCCCATGGATGTTATCCTGTGCTGGTTTTGGCCGGATTTTGAAACGAAAACCTTCGTGGCTTTATCAATGGCAAATGGGAGTATAAAACCATCGTTGTAATCCACATGCTCCCCGATAATGTTGACCCTTCCGGGTGCCTTTGCGTACAAAAAAACCCCTCCTATCGATTGTTTCTCCCTCTATTTTACCATGAACGCCTCCCGAGTTGAAGAGGAAACCGTTTTTTCGATTTATCGTTTAGTTTTCTTGTTGGGATTTGTTAAAAGAAAAGCTGACAGAAATAGAAGCAGCCTGATTTCCCCTGATCAATTCCTATAGCCGTATATTCACAGTGTTTTAGAAGATTACGCCGATGTGTGGGGCTGGCAATAAACTGCTGGAAGGCTTTTGTTGCCGGATCCAAACAAATGGGGAAATAACAGCAATTTTCTGCAACTGAAAGAAACCCGAAGGCCTTATTTTTCAGTTCGGATTCTTGCTTGAGATAATCCATGATTTGATCGGCACGTTGGTTAAAACCCCTGTGAGCCAGATATTGATCACGTTCAGCCTGATCGCTTGCGTGCGCTTGGGCGATGTGGGTATATCTGAGTTCCAGTTCTTCCAATCCACGATCATTTCGGTAGTCATTGACATAATCAAGGAATTGCTGACGAACTTCTTCCAAAGTGAGTGTTTTAACCGATTCGGAAATTGTTGTTGAGAAACAACAAATGAATAAAAACATTACTGTTAAAGCTGTACGTATACGTATCACCACCTTTTAAACAAGAGGGATTCAACAAGACACATCCCTTGGTCCGGGAATGCTTTACATCCCCTCAACATAACGATCAAAACGAATGATAAAAAAGAATGTGCTGCCTTCAGCAAAGGTACTTTCAACTTTGAGCGAAGACCCCATGTATTCTAAAAGGGAATTGGAAATAGTGAGACCCAAACCTGTACCGCCAAATTCTCTGCTGATGGAGTTGTCAGCCTGTGTAAAGGAATGGAAAATCTCCGATAACTTATCCTCTTGAATACCGATTCCCGTATCTGTAACTGAGAATTGACAGGTGATCGTCTTTTCATCTGCTTCCATCAGTTGAACGTTAAGGGACACAGACCCCTCGGAGGTGAATTTTACGGCGTTACTTAGCAAATTGTTGAAGATTTGATTCAACCGTAACGGGTCTGAATACACGGTAAAATTTTTTGTGTTGTCGATGTGATAGTCAATTTGGAGGTCCTTTTCTATTGCCAGCGGTTCGATCATTTTTAAGGAATGTTGTGCTACCTCATCGATATTGGTGGGCACATGATCCATTTCAAGTTTACCGGCCTCAATTTTGGAGAAATCCAGAATATCGCTGATGATTTGTAAAAGGTTTTTCCCGGAATAGTTGATATATTCCACATATTTCTTGTGTTCAGGAGAAATCTCGGAATTTTCAAGGATCTGAGAAAAACCGATAATCCCATTGAGCGGTGTACGTAATTCATGACTCATGTTGGCCAAGAATTCTGATTTTGCGACATTGGCTGCATTTGCCCTTTTTTCGCTTTCTTGAAGTTTCTCTTCATACAAACGTCGTTGGGTTATGTCGTTAATCGTGATAATTGTTCTTCCATCCGAGAGGAAATTGAAACGACATTCCACATCCCGTTGATCACCCTTTTTGGTTGTTATTCTCAAATCTCTTTCCACATTATTTTGATTGCGGAAGGTCTTGGCCATAGCTAAAATATCACTGATATTTTCGTGTGATACGTTTATCAAATCGAACCATTGATCGATATGTTGGATGTCTGATTCGGCATAACCTGTGATTTTTCTGATTTCAGAGTTCATCAACAGTAATTTCCCTGAAGGATCCCAAATCTGAATGCCAATGAGTACATTTTCAAAAAGGGCATTGAGCAGCTCCTTTTCTTTGGTCAAAAGCAGGAGGTTGTTTTCCGCTTCGGCATTTTTTGCCTCAAGGAGCTCATTGGTGTTGATCAGTTCCTCGTTCATGGCCGATAATTCACTTTCTGCACTCTCTTTTTGCATGTAGGTGTCTTCCGCCTGTGAAAGCATTTGATTGATCGTTTTTACAAGGGAACTGAACTCGTTGGGATAATTGTAAGTCAAACGTTGATGAAAATCATCTTGAAAATCCAGTTCATAGATCCTTGTTTTCAATTCCTCTAAAGGATGGACAACATGCTGGTTCAGTAATCTATAGATAATGATGGTAATGATAATGGTCGTCAGCATCATGAAAAGAGAAAAGGACAGGACTCTGTTAAATAAATATTGTAAGTCCCTTGAAGGGATAAAACTAAAAAGATACAAGTTCAAATCAGCGTTCTTTTTTAAGGTGACAAAACCGGTATTCTCCCCTATTGTCACTTCATTGAAATTATCTTGTGAAGATTGAATATCCTTGAACAATTGTGTATAAATGGGATTTTTGTAGTCAATCGCAAGGGTATCAAAGTCTGTGTAATCTGGATGGGCAATGATATTCCCCTCAAAATCCATTAAAAAAACAAATCCATTGTCACTGGGTTTGATCTGAGATATTTGACGGATAAGCGTTTTAACTGAAACGTCACCACTAATGACTGCATTTGCTAAGGAATTTTCAACGGGGTAAGAAATGGAAATAATCATATCATCACGACTGGCGTTGAGGAAAATATTCGTATATGAAAGATCTTTCTTATTAATGGCTTGAAGATACCAAGGCCTGTTGATCAATTGAAAGCCTTCATAGGGAACCCAACCGCTGGCATTGATCATTTTGTTGTTTTTATCTCCGTAGTATATTGAAGAGAAAAAGTCACTTTTATCTAAAAAGATCTCCATGATGGATAATTTTTCTTCGTCAGTATAATCCTTTTGGGAAAATAATATGGCAATATCCTTGATAGTTGAGCTGTTTTTGTATAACCAGGAAGTAATATCTGAGTTTATTGATTCTGTGATGCTTTTTCCTTTTTCTCGAGCTGTTTCCGCAACTGTTTGATAGGTATATTGATAATGGGCGAAGAAAAAAAGGGTGAACAAAATTATAACTAAAATTATGATAAGTTTCAATTTAAATTGTATGGTTGCCTTATTAAAACGATTGATTATTACTCGTATGGACAATGGAAGCCTCCTTAAAATAAATATTAATGCAGCTGATTGACTACTTT
Source organism: Thermotogaceae bacterium (assembly GCA_030445775.1). Lineage (GTDB taxonomy): Bacteria > Thermotogota > Thermotogae > MWEM01 > MWEM01 > JASUTC01. The sequence continues at coordinate 18,405 of JASUTC010000008.1, forward strand.
TTGAGATTCGTTGGAACTCTGGATCTTGACTTTAAGAGTATTATAGCATGATTCCCATAGAAAACAGTGTGGATTTTTTCCGAGAGGGAAAATGTTCTCAACCTCATTTTCTGAATGGGAAGACAGCAATTTTTTTTAACCCGAAATCTGTTGCCAATTCTAACTTCACTATATTGTAACGATAGACTGTTGACAAAGTGAAAACAAATCTATATAATAACACTGGTTTTTATGAAGTGAGAGCCAGTTTAGCTCAGTTGGCCAGAGCGGATGATTTGTAATCATCAGGTCGTGGGTTCGAATCCCTCAACTGGCTCCATATTGTTTTCAAAAGTGGTAGGGTGCCCGAGTGGCCAAAGGGGGCGGACTGTAAATCCGCTGGCAGAATGCCTTCGAAGGTTCAAATCCTTCCCTTACCACCATTTTTAATTGTCAGTAAGAGGTGTTAATTATGCGAGTTAAAATCAGACTTCAATGTTCAGAATGCAAGGAAAGGAATTATTCTACCACCAAGAACAAACAGACGATGCAGGATAAATTCGAAATAAAGAAATATTGTCCAAGATGTAGAAAACATACCTTGCATAAAGAAGTGAAATAAAAAAAAGTAGGTCCGTAGCTCAATTGGCAGAGCACCGGTCTCCAAAATCGGGTGTTGGGGGTTCAAGTCCCTCCGGACCTGCCAATTTTTTTGAGGAGGAATTTCTAAATGGCTAAGAACGATATGGCTAAGAACGGCAAAACGGAGAAAGCTGCACAAAAAAAACCTTCAAAGGTGAGGAAGTTCTTCCGGGAAGTTAAACAGGAATACAAAGCAACCACTTGGCCGACCCAACACATTCTGTGGCAAACTACAGGTGTGGTTACCATAATGTTAATTGTTATGGGTGTTTATTTTGCGGCTCTCGATCTTGGATTCAGTAATCTGACCAAATACCTGTTGGGCATCCTGGGTATTGGGTGATCTTTTTGAAAAAAAAGTGGTACGTCATTCAAACGTATTCCGGTCTGGAAGAAAAGATCAAAGAAAGTATCGAAAAGAAAAGAGATACGCTTAACCTTGAAAGACTGGTAGGAAGGGTAGTGATACCCGAGGAAGTAGTGATAGAACCTTCAAAGGCGCATACGGTTAAACATATGCTTTCTCAAAAGTCAAAGCTTCATGTCACAACGGGAGATGAAGTCAAAAAAGGTGATTTAATTGCCGAAGAGAATCCCGTAAAATTAAGGCATGATGGTGTTGTTGAAACCATTCGCAACTATCGAAAGATCGTTGTTGAGACCCTGGATTCAAAATACACAAAAATTTACTATATACCCGAAGCAGATAAAATAGAGTCCGGCATAAAATCCGGGGTGAAAATCAGACAGGGGATGCCTTTTGCAAAGAACGGTGAGTACATATGTGAAATGGACGGGACCGTTCTGGAATCAGTAAAGGTTAAAAAGGTCATAATAAAAAAAGATGACGGTCAGGAGGATGTTTACTATATCCCCCTGAAGTTGTTTTTACAAAGTAGAGCATCAAAAGGAAAAGAGGTAAAGAAGGGTACTGAGATCTCTGAACCTCTTAACTTGCGTGCTGAATTTGATGCGTTAATTGAAATTAGTGACCGTGGAACCAGGAGAATACTCAAGCTGGTTAACATCAAAAGACGTCGGTTATTTCCCGGATACGTCTTCGTGGAAATGGCTATGACTGATGCAGCTTGGAACGTTGTTCAAAGTGTTCCCAACGTTGTACATTTTGTTTCATCCGGTGCAGCTCCTTTACCCATTAAAAATAAAGAGGCCAAGGTTATCTTAAGACTTGCCGGGTTGGAAACTGTGGAGAAAGCTGATAAAAAAGCGGCAACTGTTGATATAGAGTATGAGGTTGGAGAAGTAGTGAAGATTAAATCAGGTGCCTTCGCCGATTTTGTCGGTACAGTTAGCGAAATACATCCTGAAAAGCACGAACTAAAAGTCATGGTTAATATATTTGGTCGAGAAACACCCGTTGTTGTTCATTTAAGTGAAGTAGAACAGGTATAATCTTATAATCATTATGTATAAAAAACGCAAAAGACGGTAATATCGACCGTTTTTTGCCTTAGTCTGTGGAAGGGTACATGCCAACCCGTTATACCACATAAGGAGGAATAAATATGGCAAGAAAGATTTTAACAACAATCAAGCTTCAGTTGCAGGCTGGAAAAGCGAATCCGGCCCCCCCTGTGGGTCCTGCGCTGGGACAGCACGGTATCAACATCATGGGTTTTTGTAAAGAATTTAATTCAAAGACTCAAGATAAAATGGGAACGGTCATACCGGTAGTTATTACGGTATATGAAGACAGATCATTCTCATTTATCATGAAAACCCCCCCTGCCTCTTTTCTTATTTTGAAGGAAGCGGGTATCAAAAAAGGGTCATCGGTTCCCAACGTTGAAAAAGTAGGGAAAATTACTAAGGCTCAGGTTCAGAAAATTGCCGAGATCAAAATGGAAGATTTAAACGCCAACGATATTCAAGCAGCGATGAAAATCATCGAAGGAACTGCAAAGAATATGGGCGTAGAAGTCGTGAAATGAGGGGGTGCTGAGAAATGGCAAAACATTCAAAAAGATATAGAGAAGCTAAAGCAAAGATAGACAGTACAAAGTTATATAACGTTGAAGAAGCAGTTCAATTGATAAAGGATACGGCAACTGTAAAATTTGACGAAACCGTTGAATTGCACTTGTGTACCAATATCAACCCGAAAAAAGCGGATCAGCAGATCAGACAACCCATTTCCCTGCCCCACGGTACGGGAAAAAGCGTTCGTATACTGGTATTTGCTCAGGGAGAAAATGCAGAAAAGGCAAAAGCTGCCGGGGCTGATTTTGTGGGTGCAGAGGACTATGCCGAAAAGATACAGAAAGAAAATTGGCTGGATTTTGATGTCGCTATCGCTACACCTGATATGATGAGAGTTATCGGGAAATTGGGTCGTGTTCTCGGACCAAGAGGGTTAATGCCTTCTCCCAAATCCGGAACAGTAACCAATGATGTAGAAGAAGCAGTTAACGCATTTAAAGGAGGCCGAATAGAAGCAAGAAATGATAAAACAGGAAATATTCACCTTGTTATTGGCAAAAAATCCTTTAAAAACGAACAACTTAAGGAAAATTTGGATTCTGCCCTTAAACAAATATTGGCAATGAAACCAGCCAGCTTGAAAGGCAGACTCTATAGGAAAATAGCCGTTGCAACGGCAATGGGTCCTGGAATAAAAGTCGACACAAGCGATTATATGAAGGAAGTATAAAATAAAATCATTAAGTTCCACGTACTCAAGACAGTAGGTTTTTAAGAAGTAATTCGCCTACCGAGGTGCGCGCGTGTTTCACCGTGGCCTCATACGTGGTCATAATAGAAAAGGAGGTGGAACATTGCTTACCAGAGAGCAGAAAAGGCAGATCGTTGAGAAGCTGAGAGATCATTTCAAACAATCACCCATTGTGGTCTTATTGGACTACAGAGGACTTGATGTTGAAAAAATCAGTAATTTACGTCAAAAGCTGTATGAATCAGGTGGTCACATGCAAGTGTCTAAAAACACGTTGATCAAAGTAGCGCTGGATGAATCTGAAAATGCAAATGATGAATTCTATAGTTACTTGAAAGGACCTAATGCAGCTTTATACGTGGAGGAAGATGGAGATCCCATGGCAGTCTTAAAGGCTTTGGTTAAATTTGCCAAAGAGAACGACATGCCCAAGATCAAAGCCGGATTGTTCGAAGGAGAAGTTTACGATGAGGAAGGGGTAAAAGAATTATCCAAACTGCCATCAAGAACTGAGCTGCTGGGTATGATTGCAAATGTATTACAGGCACCAATTACGGGTTTTGCAGCGTCTTTGAACAATATTATTTTGAAATTACCTTATGCATTAAACGCTATTAAAGAAAAAAAGGAATCATGAATTGCTAAAATTAACGGAGGTGTAAATTAAATGACACGTGAAGAAATTATAAAGGCAATTGAGGAAATGACAGTAACAGAGTTATCACAGCTGGTAAAAGATATAGAAGAGAAATTTGATGTTAAAGCACAGGCACCCATGGCTGTTGCGGCAGCACCTGCAGCAGGTGGAGCGGAAGCTGCAGAAGAAGAAAAGACAGATTTCCAGGTCATGCTGAAGAGTTTCGGTGAGAAAAAGATCGCAGTTATTAAAGTTGTCAGAGAAATTACCGGTCTTGGATTGAAAGATGCAAAAGATCTTGTTGATAGTGCCGGTTCAGATGATGCTGTTGTCAAAGAAGCTGCACCAAAAGAAGAAGCAGAAGAGATTAAAGCCAAGCTTGAAGAAGCCGGTGCAGAAGTAGAACTTAAATAATTGAAATTACGTCATTATAGTATATCTTGCAACAGGCAAATGCCTGTTGCATTTTTGCGTTAAAAAATCTTTTCTCTCCAAGAGGTGATTTCCATTGAAACAGGAGAGCTTTGGCCGAAGAACAAGAAAGGTTTATGGAAAAATAGGTGAGGCTATTCAGGTTCCCAACCTCATCAATATACAGTTGGAATCATATCAGGAATTCCTTGAAAAAGGAATTATTGAAGTATTAAAGAAATTTTCTCCTATCAAATCACAACCCCACAGAGGTGATTTACGCAAGGACGAAAAAGGCTTTGTATTAGAATTCGTTGATACAGAAATTGGAGAACCCAATGAAGATGAAAATGAATGTAAAGCCAAGGGAATAAGTTATACCGTTCCCCTTTACGTGAAGGTCAGAATATCGGATATCAATACCGGAGAAATGCGCGAAGAAAAAGCCTTCTTTGGATATATTCCTTTTATGACCGAGCGTGGATCGTTTATTGTTAATGGCGCGGAAAGGGTTGTTGTCAATCAATTGGTCCGTTCACCCGGGATCTACTTTGTGAATGAAGGTGCTACTCCCGGAAAAAAAGATCTTTACATATCCCATTTCTTGCCACAGCGTGGGGCTTGGCTTGAGATTATTTTAAATACCAATAAAAACATTCTTCAAGCCAGAATCGATAGAAGACGAAAGGTCAACTTGTTGTTGTTCCTTAAAAGCATTGGTTTCGTGGACAACGTAGAGCTTTTTGATAATTTCCCCCATGAAATCGAAGTATACAACAAAAAAGATCTTGAAAAATTCACAGACTCCATCGTTCTTGATGAAATAACGGATGCAAAAGGAAACGTAATCATTGCAAAGGGAGAAAAACTGGATAAAAAACGATTCGATGACATCATTGACAACGGAATAGAGAAAATAACCATATTAAATCCCAATGTTCAAAATACTTTTGAAAAACTGGATGATTCCCTTAAAGAAGCCGGTGAAAATGAAGCTGTCATAGAACTTTTCCGAAAGTTAAAACCCGGGGAGATTCCACGTGTAAACACATCTAAGAATTATATATATAACCTTTATTTCAGCGATGAAAAGTATGAGTTCTCAGAAGTTGGAAGATACAAGATGAACAGGCGATTGGATATTGTTTACGATAAATATAAGAAGCTTCATGGCATAGAAGATGACGAACGATATAACGAAGATTCACAAGTTATTGAAAAATTGGATTTATTGCTGGCCACCATCCATCTTTTGGATCTTGAATACGATAATACACTGTTGGATACAAAGGATCATTTGGGAAATAAACGAGTCAGAACAGTTGGAGAATTGTTAAAAGGTGAATTCGAAAGGGGCTTTTCCAAGATCCAAAAGCTGATTACTGAGAAGCTGACCGTTTATAATTCCCTTGAAAAGATTTCCATTCAAAGTCTGATCAATGTCAGACCTATCATCATTTCCATGAATCAGTTCTTCGCCAGCAGTCAGCTCTCTCAATTTATGGATCAAGTCAATCCCCTTTCTGAATTAACTCACAAGCGCCGATTGTCATCTATTGGTCCTGGAGGACTGAAAAGGGAAAGGGCGAAGATTGAAGTAAGAGACGTTCACGATTCCCATTACGGAAGAATGTGCCCCATCGAAACGCCTGAAGGGGCGAACATTGGGTTGATTACCTCACTGGCAACCTTTGCCACAATTAATCCTTACGGATTTTTGATCACGCCTTATCGGAAGGTTATCGATGGAAAGGTAACCGATGAAGTGGATTACTTGACTGCCAATGAAGAAGAAATGTATTATGTTGCTCAAGCGAACACACCGTTAAAAGAGGATGGAACCATTGCAACGGAAAGAGTTCCCGTCAGGCAGCATGGTGATTTGATTTATGTTAACAGCAAACGGGTTAAATATATAGATGTATCGCCCAAACAAACGGTGTCCATTTCAACCGCCTTGATTCCATTCTTAGAGCATGATGATTCAAACCGAGCTTTGATGGGATCCAACATGCAACGACAAGGCGTTCCTGTGATCAACCCGGAAGCACCAAGAGTTGGAACCGGTGTGGAATGGGTCGCTGCCCGAGACTCAGGTTTCATTGTCTTGGCAAAATATCCAGGTCAAGTTGTAAAGGTTGATTCTAAACACATACAGATACATCGAATGGATGATAACGGTAAACTGATATTTGAAAAGAACAAACCCAAAATTGATGAGTATCATCTCCAAAAGTTTGTTCGTTCCAATCAGGATACCATGGTGAATCAACGCCCCATTATTAATGTGGGCGAAAAAGTTGAAAAGGGAGATCCCCTTGCGGACGGTCCTGCTACGGATATGGGAGAATTGGCTATTGGACAAAACATAATGGTTGCATTTATGCCTTGGGAAGGGTACAACTTTGAAGATGCGATCCTAATTAATCAGGACCTTCTAAAAACCGAAACATTTACATCTGTACACATTGAGTTGCATGAAGTGAATGCCAGAGAAACTCGACTGGGGTCTGAAGAGATCACACCGGATATTCCCAATGTGAGCAAGGAAAGACTGAAGAATCTTGATGAAAACGGTATTGTAAGAATCGGTGCAACGGTCACATCGGAAGATATATTGGTGGGAAAGGTCACACCAAAAGGAGAAGCAGAGATATCTCCTGAGGAAAAAATAATTCGATCAGTCTTTGGCGACAGAGGTCGTGATATTCAAGACACTTCGTTAAAACTTCCGCATGGTGTTTCAGGAAGAGTTATTGATGTTAAAGTTTACGATAAAAACGATGTTGCAGAACTGGGACCCGGAGTCAACAAGATGATCAGAGTTTACGTGGCTTGCAGAAAACCATTGAATGTGGGAGATAAACTGGCCGGTAGACATGGAAACAAGGGCGTTATCTCCAGGATACTGCCAAGGGAAGACATGCCTTTCTTACCGGATGGAGAAGCCATACAGATGATCTTGTCGCCATTGGGTGTGCCTTCACGTATGAACCTGGGTCAGATTTTGGAAACGCATTTGGGATGGTTAGCTCAATTAAACGACTGGTTTGTTGCAACGCCGGTTTTCGATGGTGCAAAAGAGCACGAGATCTTGGATGAATTATATAAAAAGCGTGTTGAGGTAGGACTTGAAACAGGAGATACAAAGGAAGTCAGGTCCGGAAAGGTCCAATTGAGAGATGGAAGAACCGGAATGGCCTTTGATCAACCCATTACAGTTGGAGTTATGTATATGCTTAAACTGGTGCATATTGCCCAAGATAAGATTCACGCCAGAAGTGTTGGCCCTTATTCACTCATCCATCAGCAACCTTTGGGTGGTAAGGCCCAATTTGGAGGACAGCGTTTCGGAGAAATGGAAGTTTGGGCATTAGAGGCATACGGTGCCACACATACCCTGAGTGAAATGCTAACCATTAAGTCCGATGATGTGTTGGGACGAAACGAAGTTTACAAGGCAATTTTGAAGAATAAAAACGTTCCCGAACCAGGTATACCCGAGAGTTTCAAAGTGTTGGTAAAGGAACTGAGAGGTGTAGCGCTGGATGTCAAAGTATTTGATGAAAACGATAATGAAATCGATCTTGACAAGGAATGAAGGGAAAGTGATGTAAATGAAAAAAGTAAAAAACGTAAAGATCACAATGGCTTCCCCGGATACCATTAGAAGCTGGTCAAATGGTGAAATTAAGAAACCCGAAACCATCAACTATCGAACATTCAAACCTGAAAGAGATGGTCTCTTTTGTGAAAAGATCTTTGGACCTACTAAAGATTATGAATGTGCTTGTGGAAAATACAAGGGCAGAAAATACGAAGGAACTATTTGTGAAAGGTGTAATGTAAAAGTTGAGCCTAAGAGTGCCAGAAGAAGGAATATGGGTCATATTGAACTAGCTGCTCCTGTGGTTCATTTGTGGTTTCTTAAAAGCACACCCAGTATCCTGGCCAATTTGTTAAACATGACCAGTAAAGATCTTGAAAATATCATTTACTTTGGTTCCAGAAGAATTATTGAAAAGATATACATTGTTGTTGACGGGAAATCCACTCCTTTTGATAAAGGAGATACACTCTACCAAACGGAATATGATATTTATACACAATTTTGGGATTTTGAAGCTCAGCCGGCTGTCGTTGTAAAAAACCCCACCGGACCGGTTAAGAGTGATATAAATGGTATTGTATCCGTTAAAGAAGAAGAAACCCATACAGATAAGATCCTGTATTGGATTAGTGTAGCGGATAAAACCAGTCATGCTTATAATGTACACAAAGACCAGGTTTTGAATTTTAAAGATGGCGATACTATTGAAAAAGGACAGGAATTGATCAGTGAGCAAACCATTGAACCCATATACTCGCCCATTGACGGTACCGTGGAAGTGGATGAAGGCTTGGGAACTATTAGCATTTCACCTGTCACCACCAGTGGTGATCAACCATCCAATTTCTCTATCCCCTATGGGGCAAAAGTATTGGTAAAGGATGGAAAAAAGATCAAAAAAGGCGGTAAACTGACCGAATCCGTGACTTATCCCACGGTTATCTCTGAAATTAGTGGTAAAGTTGTTTTCGATAAGGGGCTGTCAATCCACGCCCTTGCCGATGGGAAGGCTCAATCTGCTTCTACCGGGAAGATTCGTGTGGAAAATGTTATCGAAGAGAGACATTATCCTGTGATCGAAGGTTCCATCATATACGTCAACGAGGGCGAAAAGGTTGAAGAGGGAACGCATATTGCCGACAGATTTGTATACGAAGAAGAAATTCTTTCAGTGGACGAATATCAGATGCTGGAACAGCATTATCCCGGGATGTTTAGCCCGGAACCTGAGATTGAGAATGACCGACCCATTATGGTCATCACCGAGATTGACGACGAAGTGGCCGAAGAAATTGGAAAACAGGTTGGAGATATTCTCACCGACAACGAATTTGAAGCATATGAAACGGTTTATCCCGCAAAGATTACGGCAAAAACCGGAGCTGAAGCCGTTAAAATACTGTTGAACAAATTAGACTTGGAAGGTGTTATCGTTGAAATTCAAGACGAACTGAAAGATTTGCCAAAATCCAGTGCGCGAGTCATCAAGCTGAGAAAACGCCTTCAAATCGTTAAAAATTTAATCGAGTCCAGTAACGATCCATCTTGGATGATCATGGATGCCGTTCCGGTTATCCCACCTGAACTCAGGCCCATGATACAGATTGAAGGTGGGCGATTTGCCACAACCGACTTAAACGATTTATACAGGCGAGTGATCAACCGAAACAACCGACTGAAGAAATTGATGGACCTGGGTGCTCCCGAGGTTATTGTCAGAAACGAAAAGAGAATGCTTCAACAGTCCGTGGACGCCTTGATTTACAATGGTCGTATGTCAAAGGCCATTACCGACAGGGGGGGCAGACCCTTAAAATCCTTGACGGATTTGCTGAAAGGTAAAAAGGGAAGATTCAGAAGAAATCTTCTGGGAAAACGTGTGGATTACTCTGGGCGAGCCGTTATTGTTGTTGGTCCTGATCTGAAGATTCACGAATGCGGTATTCCAAAGAAGATGGCGCTCGAGTTATTTAAGCCCTTTGTACTTTCCAAATTGCTTGGAAGTGACAGCACTTCAAAGAGTGCAAAAAAGTTAAAAAAAGCCATCATCGAAAAGGAAATGCCACAGGCTTGGGAAGTATTGGAAGATGTGATCAAGGATCATCCGGTCATGTTGAACCGTGCTCCCACGCTGCATAGAATTTCCATACAGGCCTTCATCCCAAAGTTGGTTGAAGGGAATGCCATCAAGCTGCATCCGTTGGTATGTCCACCCTTTAACGCGGACTTTGATGGAGACCAGATGGCTGTACACGTTCCCCTTTCTGCAAAGGCACAAGCCGAAACCAAGTGGCTGATGCTTTCCAGATACAACATCATTTCACCGGCTAACGGACAACCTTTGTCCATGCCTGGAAAGGATATTATCTTTGGGGTTTATTATTTGACGATGGTTGGGAAAGGTTACGAAGATATAGAAGAAGACGATATCATAATGAAATTTTCATGCTTTGAAGAAGTTTTAATGGCCTTGGAACATTCCTATCTTAATGAGAGGAATCATATTCTCCATTTACATACACCCATTATGTATTTTTACAAAGGCCAAATGATCAAAACTACACCAGGTCGAGTCATTATGAATCAGCAATTGCCCGAGGAATTAAAACGATTTGATCAAACCTTTGGAAAAAAACAAGTTAAGAAGCTTATTTACGAAGTATTTAAAACATACGGAATCGATAGAACCGCCGATATGTTGGATTACATCAAAGAACTTGGCTTCCATTACGCAACGGTTTCCGGATTAACCTTCTCAGTAACAGATGTGGAAATATCCGAAGAAAAAGGCAAAATCCTGGAACGGTCCGAAGAAAAGATCGCCGTCATTCAAGACTATTATGACAACGGTTATTTAACTGAAAACGAAAGACATCGTGAAATTATCAAGGTATGGGACGGTGCAACGGCTGATATCCAAAAGGCAACGGTTAAACAAATTGCAAGAAACCCTTATAACCCGGTACAAATGATGATTTCGTCGGGGGCCAGAGGTAACGAAGACCAGTTGAAGCAGTTAGCCGGCATGAGAGGCTTGATGGCCGGTCCTGCCGGAGATATCATTGAAATTCCCATTCGATCAAACTTCCGTGAAGGTTTGAGTGTTTCAGAATTCTTCCTGTCCACCCACGGTGGAAGAAAGGGAGCCGCAGATACCGCATTGAGAACATCAAACGCCGGATATCTGACCAGAAGATTGGTTGACGTTGCCCAAGGAATTGTGGTTACGCAGTCAGATTGTGGAACCCACAACGGACTTGAAGCAACTTCTCTCAGAGATGATGATATGATCATTGAAAATCTGGAATCCAATATCTTTGGCCGCGTGTTGAGTAAACCCGTGTTTGATCCGTTAACGGGAGAAATCCTGATGGACGAGACAACGGGAAGAAAATACGAGAGGGATGTGATGATTGGCGACACGGATGCCGCATTCCTGGCTAATTTCTCCAAAAAGGTTCCGGTGTATAAGGAAAGTATCCTGAATTTCGAAAAATCAAAAGGCGAACACCATGAATACGTGGAAGTCCAGGAAAACATCTTTGCCAAAAACGGAGAACTGGTCGTTCAGGCCGGAACGCCCATAAACGGTCATCTTATACAGGAATGTAGAGACAGAGACATCAACGAAATTCCTGTTATTGAATATCCGGTGGTGGGTAATTTTTCCAAGGAAAAGATCCTGGGCAAAGACGGAAAGACGACCCTTTTGGTTGAAGAGGAGAAGATTGATCCTGCAACGGCCAGATTACTCATGGAAAATGATGTTCAGGAAGTGGATGTAAGACCGTCCATCATTATCAGAAGTGTTTTTACTTGTGAATCAGAGAATGGTGTTTGTGCGAAATGCTATGGAATGGATTTATCCAATCACAAAATCGTGAACATCGGAGAAGCCGTTGGTGTTGTAGCTGCCCAATCCATTGGGGAACCGGGCACTCAGTTGACGATGAGAACATTCCATACCGGGGGTATTGCATCAACTTCCGATATCACCCAGGGGCTACCAAGGGCTGAAGAGTTGTTTGAAGCCAGGAAAAAACTCAAGGAAACACCGGCTGTCTTTTCCACTGTCCGAGGATTTGTAAAAGACATCAAAAACGAAGAGCGAAAGACCAAGATATTCGTTGAAGATTACGATGGCGGGATCACAGACTTTGAGTTGACAAGTGCTCATAAAACCAGAGTATCCGTAGGCGATAAAGTCCTGCCGGGTGGCGCCTTATCAACAGGAGCTATCCGACCAAGGGAACTCATGAGTGAGTTAAGTGTCGATGCCACATTCCAATACATGCTAAGGGAGATCAAACGTGTCTATTCCGAACAGGGAGTTGATATTCACAACAAACATATTGAGATCATTATCAGCCAGATGTTGGGAAAAGTAGAGATTGTGGATCCAGGAGATACGGATTACATGATTGGTGATCTGGTATCCGTCAACGAAGTGAAGAGGGAAAATGAACGTCTTCTGAAAAACAACGCCAAGGTAAACGACAATAGAAAGAAAGCCCTGAACAAGCGCTTATTGAAACATGTGTTGGTCAAGAGAGACGGAAGGATAGATGAAATAGCCAAACAGGGGGATGAAATCACTTCTGAAAACCTGAAAGAATTCATTGATGCGGGGATTAAAGATCTGGAAGCCTTCAGCGAGAATATCGAGGATAAGCTGGTCTATCAGATCAATATGAAAAACCCAGTGAAGTACAGAAGAAAGCTTCTGAGAATAACCAAAGCATCTTTGAAGAGAGAAGGTTGGCTAAGTGCGGCATCATTCCAACAGACCTCTCAGGTGTTGACTGAAAGCGCCTTGAAAGCCAGTGTGGATGAGCTTCTTGGTGTAAAGGAAAACGTCATCATCGGACAGCTTGTCCCCGCAGGAACAGGAATGGATTGGTATTCAGGTGTTACTTATGAAGAAAATGTTCAAAAGGAAAAGCAGGAGAATGTAGGCTGATTTTAGAATAGATGTAACGTGCATTGGGATTTGTATTTGGTTTTTTTATGTGATATAATATCCCGGAATTTTGAGAGAGGATTTTGAGGTGAGAACGATGAAAGCAGAAATACATCCAAAAATGAACAAGATTACCGCAAGATGTGCATGCGGTGCAGAATATGAAGTATGGTCAACTCGTGAAGAAATGAAATTGGACGTTTGCAGTAGTTGTCATCCCTTCTTCCAAGGTAAAGGTGATTCCATGATCATCGATACAGAAGGTAGAATTGACAAATTCAGAAGAAAATACGGAGACAAGTACTGATTGTAAACATTACAAGATATTCGATTTTATTGACAAGAAGTTAATAAGCTTGAGTTAAGAGAGTTTTTAAGCTGAGTGGAAGCGTGTCCGAATTGGCTAAGGAGCTGGTCTTGAAAATCAGTGAGGTTATGCCTCATGTGGGTTCGAATCCCACCGCTTCCGCCAGCAGTGATAAAAAAAGGGGGATTTTATTTATCCCCTTTTTTCTGTTAATGAGACGGATTCTTTTTGACAACTTCGATAGCTTCTATTACAGCTCGCAGGACATCAACCCGCATCTGATTTCTGAAAACATCCAGTTTGGCGTAGATTTCACCTTTTTCAGTCACCACGTATTTCGGTGGTAATGCATTTAAGGCGATGGCTTTTATATCATATCGGCATCGGTCGCATTTGCAGACTCCCAAAGTAGGCACTTCAAACAAATCATCAATTACTTCATCCACTAACACTTCTGTAAAATTTTCAAAATGAATTTTATTTATCTCCTGCTGATCGGATACGTTTGGCATCTTCTACCTCCCGGCCTTGCGAGGCCTGTTAACTAAATGATCGTTCTAATTGGGTCGATGATGATACTGATCTTTGATAAATGTTTATCGTTTTCCCTCAGAATATCCTTAACTTTACTGATTATATCATTATCGTTGTCCATTTTCAGTAGCATATGGTAACGGTATTTTCCTGATAATTTTTTTATAAAGGCTTCCACAGGTCCAAGGATTTGAAAAAGAGAGGCATCATTTTGTTTTTCTAATGATTTTTTAAGCGCTTTAAGCCTCTCTAAGCTTTTATCAGGATCAGGATCTTTTGATTCAAACAATATAATTCGCTTAAATGGTGGATAATCCCCCAGTTTTCTCTTTTTAATTTCAGAATTGAAAAAGCTTTCAAAGTCATTTTTTTCGGCAAACCTGATGGGATCCTCATCCGGGGAATAACTCTGAAGGATAACTTTGGCTTCTTTTCGGGCTCTCCCGGCCCGACCTGACATCTGATGGATCAGTGAAAAAGTTCTTTCTGTCGACCTGAAATCAGGAAAATACAACATATGATCTGCATTTAAGATGACAACCAGCTGGACATCAGGAAAATCAAGACCCTTTGAGATCATTCGTGTTCCCACAACAACATCCACTTGCCGACGTTCGATGATTTTCCATGCCTTTTCCAATTCTTGAGTGTTGGGAGCAATATCCCGGTCAATTCGAATGATCCTCAAATCAGGAAATAACTTTTGTAGTTGTTCTTCAACCCTCTCACTCCCAAAACCCCGGGGAACTAAAGAGTTGTTAGAGCATGAAGGACATTGAGAAACAAAGGGTTGAGAGTAACCGCAGTAATGACATCTTAAATCTCCCTCACCTTTGTGATAGGTTAAAGACACATCACAGTTTGGACATTTGATGGTATACCCGCAAACCCCGCAAGTGACATAACTGGCAAATCCCTTTTTACCTGTTAATATCATACATTGGCCATCTTTTTTCACCGTTTCTTCGATACCTTTTAAGACTTCATTGGTAAGAAATCCTTTTATGACCGGAATCTTTGAAAGATTGACATTAGAAACTTCGGGTAACTGTAAACCCTTCGGTCTGTATTTCAGAGTATGTAGCTGCATCTTTCCCGTTGAAGCTTCATAATAAGACTCAACAGATGGTGTTGCTGAACCAAAGATAACGGGTATCTTTTTAAGTTCACAAAGCTTGTAGACAACCCTTCTAGCATCATAAACGGGTTTGTTTTCACTTTGCATAAAGCTTTCATCATGTTCTTCATCAACAACGATTAGACCTAATCGCTTCAAGGGAAGCCAAACCGAACTTCTGGTGCCCAAAAGAATATCTATGTCCGAATGAACGGCCTGAGTAAACACTTTCCGACGCATGCTTTTTGTCAAATTACTATGATATACGGCGATAGTTTTTCCTGGGAACCTGGCTTTCGTTCGTTTAATGAGTTGAGGGGTTAAGGATATTTCAGGCAGCATGAAGAGGATTTGTTGAGTTTTGGACAATATTTCATCCATTATTTCAAAATAAACTTCTGTCTTTCCACTTCCTGTAATACCGTATAATAGATGTTCCAACTTTCCTTCATCAAAACTCTTAAAAAAATCGATAACGATCTTTTTCTGTTCTGAACTTAAAATGACTTTTTGTGGATCAGGCAATCCTCGATTATCAGTCGCATATTCCTCAACGGTCAGGACATTATTTTTTATGAGTGTTTGTACCGGTGTAATGGATTTTAATTCCAATGAACGAATAATTTCTTGTAAATTGGCATCCGGAAAAAACATAAGATATTGAATGATATCCATTCCCTGTTGAGAGAGTCGCTGATTACTTAAATTATTTAAAGGAGCGTTTACAACAAATCGTTTTTTCTTTAACCCCGTTTTGGTGAGTGAACCCTTATTTTTTTCAATCGTTTTTTGGTTTTCACCTTTTTTTGTGGGGGTTTCCAGTGGAGCATTACCTAATGTTTTAAAAACCAAGTCAAAAACCTTACCAGGGGGGGAAAGGTAAAAGTCAGCTGTCCAAACGATCAAACTGAAATAATCCTCATGTATCAAGGGTGTCTCGTCAATGATTTGATCGATTTCTTTTATTTCGATACCATCTGGACAAGCTTCTTTAGGGATTTGTTTAACAATATAGGCAAGTTGTTTCTTTTTTCTGCCAAAATTGACAATAACCCTCGTACCTGGCTTTAATAACAATTCGGAGCGATATGTAAAATAAGCCTTTAGAGGGTTATTGGAAATTGCTGTTTGATAATAAAACAAGTGTTAAACCACCATCAATCCGTTTTCGATCTAAACTTTTCATAACAGTCCATGCATACCGCTATATATTTTTCCATACCACCTACATCGATTTCCGATTCATTTCCGCTTAGTTTATAAGTAATCACGCCTTTATACTCTCCACATTCATGACAGACAGCCTTTTTCTTAATGACCTTGTCTGCCAGTCCCATCAATTTAACGGTGGTCATAAACGGGTTTTCTTTAAAACTCATATCCAACCCGGCGCAAATAATATCCTTGCCTTTTTTTCTCAAGGTTTTTGCCACATCACTCAATCCCTCATCAAAGAACTGAACTTCATCAAAAAAGATGGCCTTTTCATTAGATACGTATTCAAGAGCTTTTTGTGAATGATCCAAAGGAATGGCTTTTTCACACATTCCCGAATGGGATCTGATTTCCTTTACAGCATATCGATCATCGATGACGGGCTTGAAAATCTTATAAGGTTTATTACCCAGTTTATAAATCTCCACATAGGTCAATAATTCAGTGGTTTTTCCCGAATACATGGGCCCCACAATAACTGTAATCTGACCAGTGTTATTGATGGCTGTCATTTTGTTTTTACCATTTGTGTGCCACCCATCAACAATTGAAAGACCTGATCATTTTTATCCGCTTTCAACATCCCGGACTGCCCGCTATAGCTGAAAAAAACATTGGTATCTTCTTCTGTTTGAGTGGTTTTCTGAAACTCCAGCTTTAAAATATCCGTGAAGTCCTTGAGTAAAAGCTGTGGGACAAATACGTTAATAGTTTCATAGCCGTTCTCATGGTAAAGATTGTAGACCAATTGCCAAGTCCAGGCCAAATTATTATCCAGCAGCAGTAAAGGTCCTTCGATTGGGATTTCTTTACTCACATCGTTTATTGTATACGTGAGAATATCATCGCTTAAAGTGCAATGAATAACGGTTTCATTGTTGTTATATAACATGGTTACTTGATAATCAACTATCAGGTTTTCTTTGATTTGTCCCTTCGTTTTATAAACCGCCTGTTGCATCTGAAAATGTAAATCTGTTGTGGATTCAAAATTCACCACATCCGTTGAAACTTGTTTGTAAGTTACCGTTTCGGTTGCCGCTTCTTCATTCAAAAGTTTAAACATATATTCCCCGCTTTGCATACCAAAACTCAATAAAGAAAATAAGACCAGTGTAACTGTTAGAACGACTTTCTTTTTCATTACTCAATCACCTCTGTATTTTTTAACTTGACTGCAATAGACAACCAGTCGCCTTCCGATAGTTTTTTAATAACTGTGAAACCGCTGTTTTCAACAACTTCTTTGAAAGGTTCATATTGCTTAAGGATAAGACCTGAAAAAATCAATATGGTTTTTTTATGAATCACTTGTTTCAAATCTTTGGCATTATCTACAAACAAACGTTTAAGAATATCGTACAGGATATTGGCACAAATGATATCAAATGTTTCATGGATTTTCTCCAACAAATCGGATGCCATGACTTTGACGGAAGAACTGACGGAATTTATTCGTATGTTTTCACGAGTCGCTTCTACGGCAAAAGAGTCCAAATCACAAGCAATTACAGAACACCCCAATTGTGCGGCCATGATGGTGAGGATACCCGAGCCACATCCCAAATCCAGCATGTGATCTCCCTTCTTTCCATATTCTTGAAGTAATTCGGCAGTCAAGCGTGTTGTTTCATGATAGCCTGTACCAAATGCCATTCCAGGTGTGATTTTTATGACATGGATTTCATCCTTTTTATTGATGGCAGGGTCCACAAGAAATTTTTTCGTCAACCAGATAGGTTTCAATGACTGCTTCCAGTTTTCAAACCAATCTTCCTGATTTTGATAGTTTATTGAAAAATGCTGTAATTCGGGATACCTTTGATGAAGGTGGGTGAAAATATCATTTTCATTCGCTTCTTCAGATAGGTAAATATCCAACTCATAGCAGCCCTTGCTGTCCATGTAATCATGTATCGCATAATATGTTTGTTGAAAGAAAAGGTAGTCTTCTTCAATTCTGTTGATGATTTCTTCTTTCGTGAAACGCGTGGAGATGACTTTAATCCTCATTTTTAGCCTCTTTAAGTAAGGGAGAATCAGGTAGTTGAATCATCAGCTTTTCATCATAATCCAGGAAAAAATTGATCTCGGTGGACAGCTTAAACAACAAATAATACCAATAAATTCCAAGGGTTAAAACTGAAAACATGAAAAATATGAAGATATTCCGATAGGGGATGATGTACTCCAACCCTTCATGGTATTTTTCCTTTAAGTAAAAGGAATAGAATTGACTTTTGATTCTTAAAAGCTCATTTGAAACCTTAAATATTTGTGACAGATAATACGCAAGAAAGACAAAGGAAAAGACAGAAAAAAGCATTGCCATGTTGGTGAAAATCGTTCCAAGAATAGACATGACAACATACCCAAAAAACGCCCATAGTTGAATCCAAAGGGTGTTTAACTTGCCGGACATCCACTGGAAATCGTATAAAACTTCCTGATCTGTTGTTTTATTCATCATATCAGAAAGGAGCTTGTTGGTTTCATAGATGTTTCTATTCAAAACCTTTGCCCATTGATAATTACACAGACTCTGGAAAAGAAAAGAAAGCAGAGATACGATGAAGCCGATCAAACCCGCAACAGTAAAAAAATAAGGGGTTCGTCCAGTAGTCTGATCATACAAAGTGGATGTTTCGGAAATGGTTAATTCTCCGTTGTTCATGGATTGAAAGTATTCGTTGGTGAGTGCAATTCCCTCGTATACGGCGAAAATAATCGAGAATAGCCCAAAGGCAATTGCCAGATAGGCGAAGAATATATTAACCCTTTTTGGCTCCAAAAAATCATACATAGAATCCCCCCTCGGATTTACAATAATTATAGCATATTCATTTGTACATCATTCCCGTCTATATTAAAAGCGGGATTTACCGCGTGTTATAATAACAAAAATTAAGGAGGATAACTCATGGAAAAAACAGACTATTTAATTATCGGAAATGGCATAACCGGTCTTTCGGCTGCCCAGGAGATTAGAAAACACGATGGAAAGGGAAGAATCTTGATCATTTCTCAGGAAGAGATCCCAACCTATTACCGGGTAAAATTATCTCATTTTATCAGCAAGGAATTTGAAAGGGAATCTCTACTGGTCCATGACTGGAAGTGGTATGAAGATCGACAAATTGAATTGCTCTTATCAAACGAGGTTGAACAAATTGATTTTTCAAATAAACAGGTACAATCGAAAAAAGGAACGTTTCAATATGAGAAATTGTTACTGTCCAATGGCAGTCATCCCTTCGTGCCGCCTGCCAAGGGTTTGGAATTAGAGGGGGTATTTACCTTAAGAACGGTCAATGACCTTGAACGCCTTCAAGCATATTTATCCGGAGTGGAAAAAGTAGCGGTTGTTGGAGGTGGCATATTGGGTTTGGAAGCCGCTTGGGCCATTCATGAACTTGGTAAAGAAGTGGCGATCATTGAATTTGCTCCCTTTTTAATGAATAGACAATTGGATGAACCCATATCCCGTGACCTGGAAAAAATGCTATCGAGTAATGGATTTACCATGTATCTGGGGGCTGGCGCTTCAGTTATCAGCGGGGACATAAAGGTGGAAAAGATACAGTTAACGGATGAGAGAGTATTAACAGCCGATGCGGTGCTTTACTCCGCCGGCATTCGCTCAAATATCGATTTGTTTAAAGGGACGCCTTTGTCTGTTGAAAGAGGTGTTGTAGTTGACTCAACCTTTGAAACCTCTATTGATGATGTCTATGCAGCCGGCGATGTGGCTCAGATAAATGGGATAACCCTGGGGTTGTGGACAGCAGGAATGGCTCAGGGAAAGATTGCCGGGGCGAATATGGCCGGT
>JASUTC010000054.1 GCA_030445775.1 Thermotogaceae bacterium
ACCGAAGGCCGTTTCTTTTGCTCGAACGACATGTTGGAGCAATTGTTAGACAACGAACAAATAGCCTCTTGCTATAGCACACCCGATGGGATCATTGACCCATCAGGCACTTCAAACCCCAACGGTTCAATCGCCTCGATAGAAGGCATCACAAGCCCTGATGGAAGAATATTAGGGAAAATGGGACACAACGAAAGAGTACGTCCAGGTTTGTATAAAAACATTCCCGGAATAGAACAACAGGATATCTTTAAAAACGGGGTGGATTATTTTTCGTAACGAATGATAAAAGGAAGTATTATAATCAAAAAGGAGTAGGTAAATGGTAATAAAGTCAACAGACTTCAAGAGAATCTTTTGCGTGGGGAGAAATTATATCAACCACGCAAAAGAATTAAACAATCAAATTCCTAAGTCTCCAGTTATTTTTATGAAACCGGCCACTTGCCTTGTCAGCTCAGAAACAAAAACAATTCAGCGAATAGTAAATGAAGAAATACACTATGAAACCGAACTGGTTTTAGTCGTTGGCAGAGAAGGATATTATACAGAATCCGACAACATTGACAACACCATCATGGGCTACAGCCTTGGACTGGATTTAACCCTGAGACAAGTTCAACGGCAGTTAACGGAGAAAGGTTTACCCTGGGAAAAATCAAAGTCATTTGATCACAGCTCACCCATAGGCAAAATCATTCCCATTAACAGTTGTGATGAAATAAGGAAATTGGAATTTGCTTGTTATGTCAACAATGAAAAAAGACAGCACGGACAAGTGAGTAATATGATCTTTTCTTTTGAAGCAATTTTGAAAGAAATCTCCAGGTATTGGAAACTCATACCCGGTGACTTGATTTACACCGGTACACCGGAAGGCGTGGGAATTCTACATCCAGGAGATTCCATCAGAATTGAATCCCAACAAACCGGACCCTTTGAATGGAAAATGGGCTGAAAAATGATATAATTCGGTAAGCGAACACTTAAATTATAAAAATGCAATGGGGGAATGAAAAAATGGAGAAAGTAAAAGTTGGCATCATTATTTGCAATCGATACCACACATGTGGCGGTGGCAAATGTTTTCGTGCACTTCAAAACAGAGAGGGCGCATTCAGCATCTACAAAGACATAGAAGTTGAAATCGGAGCCTATACCACTTGTGGAGGCTGCCCTGGGGGAAACATAGAATATGTTCCTGCTGAAATGAAAAAAAACGGTGTGGATGTAATACATTTCGCCACCGGTATGCTGGTCGGTTATCCACCTTGCCAAAACATTGATTATTTTAAACGATTCATCGAAGAAAAATACGGGATGAAAGTAGTATTAGGAACCCATCCCATCCCGCAAAGTTACTTTATCACTCATACCGCTCTTGGAACATGGAAGTCAAACCATTGGCAAGAAAAAATCGCCGGCGTTCTTTGCGATGAAGCAACCCGCCTGGCTTATAATTAAACTACTCAATAATCAGCACGACAATTGCAAAGAAGTCTAAAATGATTAACATGGGGGTTATTTCACGGCCCTTTCCAACAAACAGTTTTAGAATGGTCCAACATAATAATCCCCAACTGATTCCCTGGTTGATCGAAAAGGTCAGAGGAATCAGAATGATGCTCAAAAAGGCCGGTATTGCTGATGATCATAGGATTAACGATGATGATGTACATGGTTGCCAAAAAAGTTGTGATACCGGCAAGAATTTCTGTTCTTAATGAAGTGTTGTTACCCTTGAAGTCAAAAAAGTCTGAAACACTGAATTTTCTACGTCTTTCCAGCTGGCTCAATTCTGTCTCTACCTCCATTTTTTGCTTTGTATAATAGTTTATCCGCCTTATGTATTAACTGAGCGGCATTTTCCCCCTGCCATTCAGATAATCCGCCACTGATCGTTAATTTAAAACCCTCCTTGAATTCATGTTCTTTCAGGGCTTTGTTGATTCTTTTTGCTGTGTTAAACGCTTCTTCAAAATTGGTATGGGGAAAGATAATCAAGAATTCTTCCCCACCGTATCTTCCTGCAATATCGGTTTCTCTAATATTGCCCTGTATAATTTCAGATACAATCACCAAAACATCATCTCCGGTTTGATGACCATATTGATCGTTAACCTTTTTAAAATAATCAATATCCAGCATCAACACCGATAAAACATTGTTATACCTTTTGGCTCTCTTAATCTCTGCTTCCAACATCTCCAAGCTCTTTTTATGATTGTACAAACCCGTTAAACCATCTCTGATTGCCTGTTCTCTTAATATATCATTCGCCTTTCTCAGTTGTTCTTCCAACAAGTTCTTGGTGGTAATATCTACCATGATACAGATCAACCCGGCGATATCATCTCCGGTTGTAAAGGTCTCTTTATAAAAGGCAAATGCCTTAGTTTTTCCGGAGGCATCTTTCAGCTGTAATTCAAATTCTTTATGTCCGCCATTTTTAAGAAGCTCCATTTCAGCCTTTTTAATCTTTTTAATGGCTTCTTTGTCAAAAAATGAATATTGTTTGTTGCCAATAATCTCTTCTCTTTTCAAACCGATCAGTTTGCAAAAACGTTCATTGCACTCAATAAACACACCATCTACGTCCTTGACATACATGGGCATTGGAATCGCTTCTATTAACTTCTTTAAAAGGGCAGTGTAATTGGCAAGGTGACGCTGTGCGGTCTTCGTTTCGGTAATATCGGTAAACATACTGACAATCATCTCAGGCGTACCAGTATTGTCGTTTATGGAACTCAACGAATGTCTGACCCAAAATTGCGAACCATCTTTTCTTGAAAACAACTGTTCACTCACATGTTCGTTGATCTCACCGGAAGCAAGCTCTTGGAAAACTTTCCCCTCTTGTTCATCATCCACAGTATAGGAAAAAATGCCTGTTCCTGTTTTCATATCCTCTTTTGAATAGCCCAACAAGTCCACCGCTTTATTGTTAACCTCAAGACGATTTCCGGAAATATCCAAAAGGGTAATCCCACTGTTGATGTTGTTAAAAACGGCTTTAAACAACTTCTCTCGGGCATTTAACTTGTCATATAAATCCTTGATTTTCAAAAGAGTTTTTACGCGCATGTTCAACTCAAACTGATTCACGGGTTTGGTGATAAATTCATCCGCCCCGGCTTCCAGGCCTTTGAGTTTCGATTCGTTGTCTTCCAAGGCGCTGATAATGATAATGGGGATAAAGACATCTTTTTCCCGCTTTTTGATCATCTCACACAAAGCGAAACCATCCATACCCGGCATCATGATATCCAATATAAAAAGGTCTGGTTTGTGTTCCTTCATTTTTTGGATGGCATCGTTGGCATTTTGAGCGTTGATAACCTCATATTCTTCTTCCAGATATTTTTTCAAGATCAAAAGGGTTACCGGAGAATCATCAACAACCAAGATCTTCTTTCGAATAACAACAACCCCTTTTTATCCTTAACAAGACACCCTGTTAAGTTCAGTTATCTTATGACGACACGCGTCCCGATGGGAACTAAAGTTTGGAGTAAAGAAACGTCGTCATTAAACATTCTGATACAACCATGAGTAATGCGTTTTCCAATCTCCCATGGTTTATTTGTCCCGTGAATCCCGTATTGGGGATTATTTAATTCAAGCCACCATTTTCCTAACCCGTTAATGGGAGATAAAGGCTGAATATACTCACCCTCCCAATACAAAGCAGGGTCTTCCACCTTTCTCTTGATATGATAAATCCCCGGTGGTGTACTGTTGCCACGACCAACAGCAACGGGAAAAGAAACCACTTCCCGATCCTGATAAAAAAGCGTCAACTGACAAAAATCCAAAGAAATTCGAATCTCATATGGGCCATCTTCAAAAGTGACTCTGCCTATGACCAATGCATCTCCCGCGTGTAATCCTTCCCTTTTATCCGAATTGAGTATCTCCAAGTCCGCTCGGTCAACATTGTATTCTTCAGCTATTTTGTACAAATATTCGCCTTGTAAAACCTGATGATTGGCAATAAACTCCTCATGATAAGGAATCTCGTGTGGATAAAGAGGTAACAAAATACCATTCATCCCCAGCAATTTTTCTCTATAAGATTCTCTTCCTTCTGAAGTCTGAACATGGACCATTAGATCATATTTAAAAAAACTGATTATTTCCTTTTCCGGAATGAAAGCACCAGCAAAAACTCTTTTCCCCTCAATAAAAGTATCTAACATTAAAAACAAATCCTGTCCAGTTACAAATATATTGGCAGATTGAATGGTTGCATCATCTGTTTCCAATAAGCAGTACAAATAATAACCGGATTCTTTTTTCTCAGGAAAAACAATAAGAGAAAAAGAAAAGTATAAACTTACAAAATTCAACAACACTAAAAAAAGTGCGATTTTCTTCTGTACCTTCACCCTTCTTACTTCACATCAGGTTTCAGCAGTTTCATCATATCTTCATTCTTCATCTTGATCTTGCCTTCAAACAATTCAATGGCTGCCTCAGTAACCAGTTCTGCCAATTCAGCATGATTTTCTCTCAAGAGTTTTTCTTCCTTCAACCTTTCGGCACGTTTACCAATTAAAATAGGAATGGCGTATTTGTATGGTATTTTTTTCAGTAAATCGTCGTAATTAAAACCGCTTTTTGACATTTACAAACCTCCTTTATTGATATTCTTATATGCTTTAATCTTGTCATACTGCCTGTTAACCCTTAATTTTTCTGCTGTGTAGACAGCCAGTAATTCACTTGAAGCTCTATCTTTTTCAGAATTGACAATCAAGTAATCAAAATGCTCTATTTTTTTCAATTCATCAACGGCATCATCTAATCGTTTCTTTAAATCTCGTTCAGATTCCGTTGCTCGGTTAACCAATCTTTTTTTCATTTCCTCATAATTCGGTGGAGCTATGAAACAAACCGCAGAATCAGGTAAAGCTCTTTTAACATTTAACGCTCCTTGAACGTCTATATCCAGCAAAATATTGGATTTACTTAGTTGACTATCCACATATTCTTTCGAGGTGCCGTAATAATAACCGTGAACTTCTGCGTATTCAAGTAAGTCATTGGATTGAACCATCTGAAAAAAAGTCTTTTCATCGACAAAACAATAATCCTTACCATCCACTTCATTTTTTCTTGGTGGGCGGGTGGTAAATGAGACGGAAAAATGGAGCTCAGAATGCTCCTCCAATAATTGTTTAATCAAAGTTGTTTTTCCAGCACCCGAAGGACCGGTAACAACAAATAGCAGACCTTTATTCATGGCAGTTCCCTTGATTAACCCTTAGTTAAACGAATATCATTAACAATCTTTTCCAAATCCTCAAACCCCTGTTTGAATCTTAGCGCAATGGTTTCAGGCTGTATCGCACTTAGTATAACATGATTGGAATCAGTGACAACAATTGCCCTGGTTTTTCTTCCGTACGTTGCATCAATAAGTTTTCCATCCGTCTTGGCCTGTTCCTTTAACCGCTTCATGGGAGCAGACTCCGGATTCACAATCGCTATAACACGGTCCCCTACAATGATATTGCCGAAACCGATGTTAATGATACCGTACATTCAAACACCTCCGGTTCATTTTGATTACTGAATGTTGTAAACCTGTTCCTTGATACTATTTACAATTGACTTTGCATCGATAACATGACTTGAAATAGATTTTAATTTGTTTTTTGACCCAATGGTATTAAATTCACGACCCAATTCCTGGCAGTAAAACACCAGCTTTGTTCCAACCGTATCATTTTCACCACTGCTTTTAACCAACTTGAGCATCTGGGAGCAATGACTCTTGATCCTGTCTATCTCCTCGTTGATATCCGCCTTTTCGGCCAACAAAGCCAATTCATATTCCAATCTATCTTCTGCATAATTTTTATCGATCTCCAGAAGGAATTCCTCTAAATTTTCCTTCATTCGATCTCTGTAATATTGCTTCAATCCAACAGCTTCGTCTTGAATTTCCTCATTAATTTCCATAATCTGATCAAGATAATCTAAAAGTTCCTGTTCAAGATTTTGCCCCTCTTCCAGCCTCATCTGCTTTAACTGTTGCAACGCTTCCATAAGAACGGGCTTCAAATCATCCAAAATTAACTTCTCGCTGTCCTCATTAAACGATTGGGACACAATATCCGGATTAGTCAAAATCACATCAAAAGGAAGGGGATCACTGATACCAACGCTTTTACGCAACTGATCCAAAGAATAGTAGAAATCCTTGGCCAACTCCTCGTTGATTTCGATGGAACTCAACTCATCTGAAATGATCTTTATATTGATGGAAAAATCAACCTTACCCCTTTTGATGACTTGTGAAAGAATCTTATGAATCTCTGCCTCCAAAAAGGCATACAACCTGGGCAATCTGATATTCAAATTCAAATTCTTGGAATTAACCGATCTCATTTCGATCTGATACTGTGCAAGCTTGGAAGTCCTCAAAATCCTGGCATATCCGGTCATACTTTGTAAAGGCAATATATCCACCTTCTCCCCATATTATTTCTAATTATAACATATAATCGCCCCCGTTCTTTATTTTTTGAGACTTTTCACACCTCAATGATCCATTCTTTCGAATCATATGTTAAAATACTGTATAAAATCAGATTCTCAATCGTATGAGAGTCGCGGAGGTGGACTAAATGTCTAAAACAATCACAGTTGTCTTTCCCGACAACACAAAAAGGGAATTCAGTGCAGAATTAACAGCCTATGATATCGCCAAAGATATCTCGGAAGGTCTGGCAAGAGCCGTCATCGGGGCAACCTACAACGGAAAACTTGTAGACCTAAAAACACCGTTAAAACAAGCCGATGCGGATATCGTCGAATTGAAATTACTCAAAAAAGACGATGAAGAAGCCAAGGGAATCTACCGTCACACCCTTGCCCACGTCATGGCACAAGCGGTTACCAGGCTCTTTGGACCCGACCGAGTGGCATTGGGAATCGGGCCGACCATCGAAAACGGTTTTTACTACGATATTGAAATAAAAGACGGGCAAATAACCGAAGAAGATCTGCCTAAGATAGAAAAGGAAATGAAAAAGATCATTAAGGCCAATTACCCCATCAGCAGATTTGAACTGCCCAGAGAAGAAGCCATCAAGATGATGGAGGAAAGTGGTCAAAACTATAAAGTCGAGTTGATCAACAATTTACCCGAAGACGAAGCCATTAGCTTTTACAAACAGGATGATTTTGTAGATCTGTGTAGAGGACCCCATTTACCCTCAACAGGAAAAATCAAAAGTTTCAAGCTACTTTCACTGGCAGGGGCTTATTGGAGGGGCGATGAACACAATCCCATGTTGCAAAGGATTTACGCAACAGCCTTCCCCAACAACGAAGCACTTGAACAGTATTTGAATTTCATCGAAGAGGCAAAAAAGCGTGATCATAGAAAATTGGGACCACAACTCGACCTGTTCATCATGAACGATGCGGCAGCCGGTATGCCATTCTTCCTGCCGAAGGGAACAACAGCCCTGTTGCAGCTGATGGAAATGTGGCGAAAATTCCACAAAGAAGCCGGCTACGTAGAAGTCATGACACCGTTGATCATGCACCAGGATCTGTGGAAACAATCCGGACATTGGGATCATTATCGTGAAAACATGTACTTCATCGAAAAAGACGAACAACATTACGCTGTAAAACCCATGAATTGCCCGGGACACATCATCATGTACAAAAATGATGCCATCAGTTATCGACAACTGCCCTGGCGTATGGCCGAATTTGGTAAAGTACATCGATACGAAATGAGCGGGGTACTCCACGGACTTTTCCGTGTGCGCTCATTTACGCAAGATGATGCACATCTTTTCATCACCCCCGAGCAAATTGTCCCGGAGTTGATCGGAGTAGTTAAATTAGTAGACAAAATGTACAAATTGTTTGGCTTTGAATACGAAGTGGAACTCAGCACAAGACCCGAAAACTCTATGGGAACACAGGAACAGTGGGATACAGCCACCGAGGGATTAAAAGAAGCCTTAGAAGCCACAGGAACCGATTACAGAATCAACGAAGGCGATGGAGCGTTTTACGGGCCAAAGATAGACTTCCACATCAAAGACTCATTGGGAAGAACCTGGCAATGCGCCACTTGTCAACTGGATTTCCAAATGCCTGAACGATTCGACATGACATATATAGCAGCCGACAACGAAGAACATCGCCCTACTATGATTCACAGAACCATCCTGGGGTCTTTGGAACGATTCTTCGGAATCCTTATTGAGCATTTTGCGGGAGCACTGCCTGCCTGGATCTCACCAATACAAGTCATGGTCCTCCCTATTGCCGACCGCCATATCCCGGAGGTTCAAAAAGTCAAAGAAAAATTGGAAGCAGCCGGATTACGGGTGGAAATGGACGGGCGATCCAAGAAAGTCAACTATAAAATTCGTGAAGCACAGTTGAAAAAGATTCCCTACATGATCATCATGGGAGACAATGAAATCGAATCGGGTAAAATATCTCTAAGATTAAGAAGTGAAAAGGAAATCAAAGATATGGACATCAACCTCTTTGTAGAAAAAGTCAAAGAAGAGATCAAAGATTATTCACTCACATCACCCTTTGAAGAAGACTAATGATCACCGATAGAAAAGAAACAAAAACAGTACAGGTAGGTCATGCGGCCATTGGCGGAGAAAATCCAATAACCGTTCAATCCATGACCAATACAGACACTAAAGATATTTACTCAACCACTGTCCAGATCAGAGAATTAGTCTCAGCCGGATGTGAAATCGTCAGAATAGCTCTTTACGATATAGAATGCGTGGAGGCCTTTCGTGAATTGCGAAGGGCCTTTCACGATACTCCCTTTGTTGGTGATATTCACTTCGATTACAAAATCGCCTTAAAAGCGATCGAAGCCGGTATTGACAAAATCCGACTGAATCCCGGTAATATTGATGCAGACTGGAAAATCCACGAGATAGTCAAGGCCGCAAATGAAAAGGGGATACCCATAAGAGTGGGCGCAAACACAGGCTCCATCAACAAGAGATTTCAGCAGCTCTCCAAAGTGGAAGCATTGGTTGAATCTTCACTTGAACAAGTTCAAATCCTGGAAAAATACGGATTTGAAGACATCGTTATTGCAGTGAAATCTTCCTGTCCGCTCGAAACCATCCAAGCTAACGAACAACTTTCATCCAAAACCCAACACCCCCTGCATCTGGGAGTAACCGAAGCAGGTCCCTTAAGACAATCGTTGATTAAATCAACCATCGCTCTTAGCCATCTACTCCAAAATGGGATCGGCGATACACTGCGCTATTCCATTTCAGGCGATCCGGTTGAAGAAGTGTTGGCCGGTCATCAGCTGTTGATGTCTCTTGGATTAAGAGACGGCGTGAACCTGATTTCCTGCCCCACCTGTGCCCGTACGGAAATTGACATGGAAGAATACACCTCTCGTGTCAGTGAAATGATTCAAGGCATCAAAAAGCCCTTAACCATCGCCATCATGGGCTGCGTAGTAAACGGAATGGGAGAGGGAAAACATGCGGATTTGGGAATTGCAGGAACCAAAAATGGCGGTGTGATCTTTAAAAAAGGAGAAATATTTGGGAAATTCAATCATGAGAACCTTTTTGATGTATTTGAAAAAGAACTTAAAAAACTTATCAATGAATAAAAAATTCACTTTATCGCTATTCATTTTTTTATTACTTTACACCCTACCATTTTCACGAGAATTCTTCATTGACATCCCGAAGGGTATGGCATTTACAATTGAATATTCAAGAATTGTCAGACAATTCGGTGTAGAGAAAAACCAACAAATAACTGATTACACTGGAAAATGGAACGTTTACCAAAAGATAGCTCCCCCCAGTGTCAACGTCTACAGGCCCTTTTCAGTACCCACACTCATTAGACTAACAAACGGAATCACCATATCTGATACCAAAAACGCGGGAATGATATATTTAAAAACACTTACTCAAAAAGAAAACACCCTGTCAGAGAAATTATACGAAACCGATACAATCACCTTTACCACGTTCCCTTGGGAATTTGAAAACGGCTATCTTGAAGTAAAAAACAGGGAATATCAAATATTCCTACCGGTTTATATCACAAATCTCGGGTATCAAAACAAATTAGATGATCTAATGACCTATCTTAATGGAGAAGAAAAATCGTTCAGAATCTTATTGGATGAAAACCTAAGGAAAGAACCCCCTACAACCTACACAAATCCCCCTGAAATCAACCTTAATATCCCAATCATGTCCAAAAAAGTCAAAATGGTCCGAGCCAAACTTCAAGAATCCATCCTGTTGATGGAAAACACAAAAGGCATCTGGAACACCCCGGACTTTCAGGAAAAAGACAGCTCTCTCCTCTTTGAGGCGGTAGTTCCGGGGACTTACACCGTGAAGTTCACTTCAACGGAATATATTATGGATTATTTTATAACAGTTAAATAAAGAACACACGATAAACTCACAACAACTTTAAATCCGACCTTAAAGAATGCGAAGCCGACGGAATGGGCTTATACAGAGTAACGTTGATTTCATTGTTTGCAATAAGGTTTTGACT
>JASUTC010000055.1 GCA_030445775.1 Thermotogaceae bacterium
TAAACCAACGAGGTGATCATCATGGAAATCACATTCCTTGGGACAGCCGGTGCAATTCCCACGGCAGCAAGAACGAACACTTCACTTTGGATTGAGAATAATAAAACGGCAATCATAATAGATTGTTCAGGCGATATTTTACACAAATTAAAACGTTACGATTTGCATTATGAGAGACTGGAATATGTCATCATTACCCATGGCCATATTGATCATACCTTTGGACTGCCATCACTCATTGAAAGTCTGAGATTAGAGGGGCGAACAAAGGCCCTTCATCTTTATATTAACGAAGATACCTTTAAAAGACAATACGAAATACTGGAATCATGCAATTTGTTGCACAGAAAGGATGGTTTTCCCATCATCTTTCACAGCATCCCCTTGATAAATCATTATCATTTATTGACAGAAGAGGGTCTTGATGTGTTCACTCATCAGGTTAAACACCTTATCCCCAATGTGGCAATAAGACTATCAAACGGGACGATGAGTTTCACTTACTCCAGTGATACGGAGCCTTTTGAGGCGTTTGTGGATTTCGCCATGAACACGGACGTACTGATCCACGAGTGTATGTGTGCAAAATGGTTCAGTGATCCATTGGTTGGCCATTCAAGAACGGATCAAGTGGGTCAAATTGCTCAACAAGTACATGCAAAAATCCTTTATCCGGTTCATTTTTCTCCAAAAATAGACGAGAATCCTGAGCGTTTTAAAGAAGAAATCGCCCAAGAGTACACGGGAACGATTATCATTCCATATGATGGGTTCAAATTCCGTTTGAAAGATGATAAAATAGAAAAAATCTGACAGAAACAAAAAACGGGGAGGTTGACAATGACAAGACAGGAATTTTGGAAATTTATTGAGGAAAACGAAGTACTTTTCGTTGACTTGAAAGTGGTGGATTTTTATGGGGGTTGGAAACATGTAACGCTTCCCATAGAAACGGTTAATGACAAACTGCTTGAAAACGGGATTGGTTTTGACGCTTCCAACTTCGGTTATGCAGTTGTTGAGAAAAGTGACATGGTCATGATACCTGATTTGGATACGGTTATTTTAGACGATTTTGGTGAATACGAGACGGCTTCCATGATCTGTGACGTGTACGATCCGCAAACAGGTGAACGATTTGATCAGGATCCCAGGGGAATATTGACAAAAGTGATTGAAAAAGTCCAAAGTGAGGGAATCGCTGATGAGATTCTCTTTGGACCGGAATACGAATTTCACGTATTGGATGAAGTAACTCATGAAGTAAAGCCTAACAGTATTATGCTCCACATTGATAGTTGTGAGGGATTTTGGAATTCAGGAGAAACCGGAGAATACCTGATTGGAAGGAAAAGAGGCTATCACAGAACGGCACCCTTTGATAAATTCTTTGTTTTAAGAAATGAGATTGTCAATGAATTGGTACGATTGGGTATAGAAGTCAAATATCATCATCACGAAGTGGGAACAGCTCAGCTTGAGATTGAAACCAATTTCATGGATGCTAAAAAAGCCGCAGATGCCACTCTTTTAACCAAATACATCATCCGAAATATTGCCCTTGAACACGGTTTTTTAGTCACGTTCCTGCCCAAACCCATTTACAACGAAGCGGGTAATGGCATGCATGTCCATCAATTCATGAGAAAAGGCGACAAAAATGTCTTTGCAGGGGATAAGGTTTACGGTCTCTCTGAGCTGGCATTACATTACACAGCCGGAATACTCAAGCATTCCAGAGCGCTTTTGGGATTCTCCAATCCAACAACAAACTCCTATCGCCGATTAGTTCCGGGGTTTGAAGCGCCTACAAATGCGGTGTTCGCCCTTGCCAACAGAACTTCCGCGATAAGAATACCCGGTTACGTGAAAGACGATGCCAAGAGAAGAATCGAATTCAGGACCATCGATGCCACCTGCAATCCGTATTTGGCATTTGCAGCCATGATCTTGGCCGGAGTAGACGGGATATTGAACAAGATTGATCCTACTGAAGAAGGTTATGGACCATTTGACGGTGATTTGAGCAAATCCATACAACACCCGCTTCCCAAAAATCTGGAAGAAGCTGTTCTGGCGTTAAAACAAGACCATGATTTCCTGAAACGCTGGGATATGTTCCCGGAAGAAATGATCGACAAATGGGTGGAAAAGAAACTGGAAGAACATCGACTGGTTTCCACTATCACTCACCCCATGGAGTATCAGCTGTATTTTGATCTTTGAGAATTCGTTCAAATGTTATAATAGATAAATCCAAGGCGGATGAGAATCCGCCTTTTCATTAATTTGTATTAGAAAGGGAGGTTGTTATGAAAGAAAAATGGTACAAAATCTCCGATGAAGTCGAAAAGGCGATTAAAAATCAACAACCGGTAGTTGCTTTAGAATCAACCCTGATTGCCCAGGGGTTGCCTTATCCAAAAAACATCGAAGTGGCTTTGGCTATGGAAGAAGAAGTACGAAAAGCCGGAGCGATTCCCGCAACGATTGGTATCATAGAAGGGGTTTGTAAGATTGGTCTATCTAAGGATGAGGTGGAATTTCTCGGCAACGGTCAAGCCAAGGTTTTAAAAGTGGGTGAAGGCGAGATTCCTTACGTTATCGGGACCGATAAAAATGCCTCCACAACGGTCAGTGGGACGGCTTGGTTGGCTGAAAGGTTTAACATCAAGGTTTTTGCCACGGGTGGAACAGGCGGCGTGCATAAAGGGGTAACGGAAACGTATGATGTATCGCAGGACTTGTTTACCATGAGCCATACACCCATCATCATTGTCAGTTCGGGGGCAAAATCCATATTGGATATCGAAAAGACCTGTGAAGTGATGGAGTCCTACGGGATTCTTGTGTTGGGACTTCAAACCGATTCCTTTCCTGCCTTTTACAGCCGTGAATCCTCTATCCCATTAAACTATCGGGTGGAAGACGCCAAAGAGGTGGCAAGAGTTTATCAGGCAAAATTAACCCTTAAAGGAAAACAAGCGCTTTTAGTGGCCAATCCCGTTCCCCAAGAGGAGGAAATTCCCGATGAGCAGATCAGCACGATCATTCTTGAAGCAACGCAGGAGGCAGTCAAAAAGGGGATAAAAGGGAAGGCAATTACCCCGTTCCTGTTGGCCAATATTGCCGAGAGAAGTGGCGGAACAAGTATGAAGGCCAATATTGCCTTGCTGTTGAACAACGCCAAAACCGCCGGGGAAATTGCAGTAGCGGTTGCAGAATGTATCGGCCAAACCTGTAAAAAACAGATAGGATTTACACAAGCGTGAAGGATACCATGGCTTGTGAATTTTGTGATATTTTGGCAAATCAACGACAAAAAATTATCACCGAAAATGAACTTTTCTTTTCTTTTTTTGACAAATACCCGTTAAACCAGGGGCATATCCTGGTAGTGCCAAAAAGGCATTTTGCCAATTTTTTTGATATGACCCCTCAAGAATGGTCAATGGCCAGGGATATGATCTTTGAGATAAAGGAAATATTGGATATTCGGTTTTCCCCAACGGGATACAACATCGGGGTAAATGTGGGAGCTGATGCGGGTCAAAGCATCTTTCACACTCATATTCATATCATTCCCCGGTACAACGGTGATATCGAAAATCCCGGTCCCGAAGATCGAAAAGTTAACATGCCGTTGTTTGAGTTTATGCGTGATAACGACCTTTTTAAAAAGATCATTTATTCTCAAATTGTTCAGAAGAAACTTGAAAGTGTGATTCAAAAGAGTGATAAAAACAGCCTGGAGGAGATCAAGGGAGACGATGAATACCTTCACTTATTGAAAAAGAGGTTGAAAAAAGCCGTGGATGAGTTTTGTGAAAAACATGATGGCCAATCCTATGATAATATTATTGAATTATTGGAGCTTATTTCCATAGTAAAAGGGTAAAAGTTCAGCATCTGTCAACTGTTAATTCAAACATAAATGTACTGCCACGATTAGGCTCGCTTTTCAGATGGATTTGAGAATTCATTTTCTTGAGAATCTTGTCCACAATCGTTAATCCCAGGCCGGTACCACCGTACTTTCTTGTGATTGACGAATCGGCTTGTGTAAAATATTCAAAAATCTTTCCCTGCATGTTTTTTTGAATCCCTATTCCGGTGTCTTGTACTTCAAATTTGATGACATAATTTTGATCATTACTTTGGAGCAGTTGGCATTGTATTGATATGCTTCCTTGTTCGGTAAATTTTATGGCATTACTCAAAAGATTCACCAACACCTGAGATAAGTGATAGGGATCGGTTTTAACACATTCGGGTAAAGCCTCG
The DNA here is from genome assembly GCA_030445775.1 of Thermotogaceae bacterium. Classification (GTDB taxonomy): domain Bacteria; phylum Thermotogota; class Thermotogae; order MWEM01; family MWEM01; genus JASUTC01. Next base: position 4,285 of record JASUTC010000055.1, read on the forward strand.
TCTACTTGGATTTTTGTCGATAATCCTTTTTTTTCAGCTTTAAACTTCGTTATTCGATAAGCATTCTCAACCAACTGTTTTAAATTAGTCTCCACATTATCAATTTCCACGGCATTGGCTTCTATCTTTGAAAAACCAAGGATGTCTTCGATGATATTCAGCAGGTTTTCACTGGAGAAGATTACATCTTCAACGTATTCTCGTTGCTCTTGAGTAAGTTCGGTATCTTTCAGTAAATGTGAGAATCCCAACACACCATTCAAGGGGGTTCGTAATTCATGACTCATATTGGCCAGGAATTCGCTTTTTGCCTGATTGGCAGCTTCCGCCAACCTCTTTTCTTGTTCTAATTGTTCATTGGTTCTTTTAAGGGCGCTTTCCATTTGTTTACGCTTGGTGATATCCAAACAAAAGGCCATGTAAGTGTCTTCTGAAAGTTTTACAGTTCTTACTAACGCAAAAAATTCTAATCCATCCTTTTTTCTCAAAATTGACTCTTTTTGGACCAAAATGGTGTTTTGCACTGTGTCTTGAAGAGTTTTTTTCAATTGATTTGAATCGTAAAATGCCTTTATTGGAACATTAGCGGGTAAAAGGTTTTCAATAGACATCTTTAAAAGTTCATCTTTTGAATATCCAGTCATTTGACAAGCTATACTATTGACCTCAACAAAATGAAGTGTAGAATCTACAATACAAATCCCAACCGGAGCATTTTCCATATAACTTTTGTAACGTATTTCACTCTTTTTTAACGCTTCGCGGCTTTTTTTTAGGGATTCTTCAGAATCTTGTCTCCTCTTGATATGCAGATTCATCAAAGAGGCATATAGAAAAGACATCCACATGATCGGTTCCAAAACCCTGATATAGTCTTCGTACATATCCAACTGATCAGTGATCTCTGCCCATTCTAAAATATTCGAAAAAGTAAAAAAAATGACTAAACCAAGTAATATACCCAAGAACATTTTGGAATCGTGTTTTAATTTGCCGTTTCGATCATTAAGTATAAAAATGAATGCCGCAACGCTGGCAATCAAACCGATGAAATCAATTATCGTCACAGTGTTCATTTGGCATCATCCTTAATGAAGACAAGATAGCACCACAAACACAGAATAAGTGAACTGACGGTATAACAGCTGTGTTCGATTAAATTCAAAAATTGCTCATAAAAAAGACCTTCCAAAACGGTTATAACCCATCCTAAAAAAACGATAATATATGCAAAAAAAAGCAGATTATGATGGGGTAATTCGAGAATTTTTTTCTTGGTTATAAAAAAGTAGATTAAAACTCCTACTCCGAATAGCAATTTAATGACTTCGGATTCTTGAATGATAATCATATGACGCTCCTTGGGAGGCACAACCAAACGTGTGTTTTAAACAACCTTAAACAACTGCCATTTTAAGTTTTATGTGTGTTAAAAAGCATATAAACCAGTGATAGTTTAACATAAAGGTTGAAGAATGAGCAAGCTTTAACTCATTATAAATGTAAGCTAGAAACGTTCAAATTTAAAAGCAACTGTGATATAATAATTAGGAACTCGAACATTATAATCCGGAGCTGATATGTGTTGAATGTTTTTAAGAATCTCAGCAGGCGTATGAACGAAAAGGTAGATATCTTTTCATTGCCGATTTACAAGGGCCTGTTAAAGCTGGCATGGCCCATTGTCCTGACTAATCTTTTACAGACCATTTATAACATCACAGATGCCTTCTTTCTTGGAAAGCTGGGAACCGTTGAGTTTTCCGCACCTACTGTGACCTTCCCCATTATTTTTATACTCATTTCCCTTGCCATGGGGTTTTCACATGCCGCAACTTCCATGATTGCTCAATATACTGGAATGAAAAATAAACAGTTAGCGGAAAAATCTGCTGCACAAGTGATATTGACGTTATTAACGCTGGCTCTGGCCATTATGTTGTTTGGATATTTGCTTTCAGGAAATATCTTACACTGGATGAACATATCACCGGAGTTATACGATATGGCGTTAAGCTATTTAAGAATCATGATATTGGCGATTCCCTTTATCTTTTTCACGGAATTGTTTGCAAGCATTTTTAGAGGATGGGGAAATTCGGTCATCGCGTTGAAAATGATGTTTTTTGCCGTGGTTTTTAACATTATTTTGGACCCTATTTTTATCTTTGTCCTTGATTTTGGGGTACAGGGAGCTGCATTCGCAACACTTATCGCACGGGGAACAGCTGCTTTTTACTTCCTTTACGTTTTGATCAGTAATAAATTAGGGTTCACCATACACATGAAGGATTTTAAGCCGGATTTTAGAATGATAAAAAAGGTGTTGTCCATTGGGTTGCCCGGATCTATTGGCCAGTCGGTCACCGCCGTGGGCTTCACATTTATCATGAGTGTGGTAGCCGGTTTTGGGACAACGGTTATCAGTATTTACGGTATCGGACAACGGGTGCTGTCAATGGTGACCATGTTTGCCGTGGGGATGTCCCTGGCCACTTCCACAATGGCGGGGCAATTTGTCGGGGCCGAAGAGCCTGAAAAGGCTGAAGAAACGGTAAAAAAAGCCGCTTTGTTGACCTTTTTAATTGTTCTGAGTATTTCCGTCCTGCTGTTCTTTTTCGGGCAATACGTGACCCGCTTTTTTATCAACGAACAAGAGGTCATTGAACTGGGGCGCTACTACTTCAGATTGGTTTCCATGTCTTTACCTTTCTTCGCCACCATGTCGGTTTTCCAAGGCGCCTTAAGGGGAACGGGACACACCATGCAGGCAACCACAGCCGATTTAATCCGATTGTGGGGAGTACGTATTCCATTTGTTTTGATTCTGTCTAAAATGTATGGGTTTAACGGTATAATTTACGCCATGATCATCAGTAATATCGGTGCTCTGATTATTGTCACCTTGTTCCTGCGGTTGGGAAATTGGAAACAAAGAGTCGTTGAAGAATACCATTAAAAAAGGGGCGCATTCAGGCCCCTTTTTTAATGGAGATGTTTCCGTGTTTTAAAAATAAAGTTTTATGGCACTTGATGCGGCGCTCGCACCATCTGCAGCTGCGTTAATTATTTGTCTTAATTCTTTGTCAATGACATCCCCCACGGCAAAAACGCCGGGCAAGGATGTTTCAAAAGTTACGGGATTGACCTTTATAAAACCGTCGTGGGTGGTTTGAAGAAGATTTTTAAGCAGAGCCGAATTGGGAACCAGACCGATGTATATAAAGACACCGTCAACCGGAAAATCACTTTGTGTTCCGTCTTTCACGTTTTTCAAGACCAAATTGTTGACAAAGGCATCCCCTTGGACCTCTTCAACCACTGAGTCCCAAACAAATTCCATTTTCGGGTTGTTAAAGGCACGTTCCTGTAATATCTTATCTGCTCGTAATTTATCCCTTCTGTGAACTACTGTTACTTTCGAAGCGGTTTGTGTTAAATACAATCCTTCGTCTATGGCTGAATTTCCTCCGCCAATCACCGCCACATGCTTATCTCTAAAAAAGGCCCCGTCACAAATAGCACAATACGATACACCTTTACCTTCATACTCTTTTTCACCGGGAACGCCAAGTTTTCTGTGGGTGGCACCTGTTGCAATCACGATTGTTTTCGCTTCGATTTCGCTGGAATCATCCATTACGATAGTCTTTTTATCACAACAGAAGGTAAGATTTCTTACACCACGATTGGAAATCGTTGCCCCGAAATGTCGGGCATGATCGCTAAATTTTTCAGCCAATTCCAAGCCATCTATCGATATAAATCCCGGATAATTTTCAACCTTTTCAGTGGCGGCAATTTGTCCCCCTTCGCTGCTTTTTTCAATTACCAAGGTATCCAGTCCGCCTCTTGAGGCATATATGGCAGCGGTTAAACCTGCAGGGCCGCCACCTATAATCACCATATCGTATTGGTCTTTTGTTTCTGTAGATCCTTGTGAATCCCCCAAATCAAAGAAAACCACGTCTATCACCCCATTTGTTTAAAGTACTTTCAATACTTCCTCAAGATATTCCTTTTCCGGGAAAGCTCCAACAAATGAATTTGCCCCGTCATTGATGACCATTTGTGGAACGGATGAAACACCGTATTTAGCAGATAACTCAGGAAATTCTGAAGCCTCAACCATCTCTCCGGAAATAAATTCAGGATTAATCATTGAGAAGAAATGAGCGGTTAAAACTGCCTTAGGGCAATAAGGGCAAGTTGGTGTGACAAAAGCCTGGATTTTAACCGGTTTATTGATCGCCTTTAATTTCTCAACAACCTCCTGACTCACCGGTGGATTGGCTCCGTTTGAGATGACGATGATATCTTCAAGCAATGTGGCAAACTCATGACCAAAAGGTGCCCCATGGAAGATCACATTATAATGCTTTGAATCTTTGTCTAATATGACAAAACCCGGAAGATATTCTACACCGTATTGTTTGGCCAATTCCTTGTTTTGCTCGTAGTTATATTCCTCAACTTCCAACTTTCCTCCGGAAAGGGCAGATACTTCCTGTAAGACCTCTTTGGTTTGATTACAGTAATGACATTTTGATTCGTCTTCCGTGAGAAAAAGAATGATCTTGACTGTATCCTTCATCTCTTCAGCCAGTCTATCCTTAATTTGTTCCTGATCTTTCTTCTTTAATAGTCCCATTTTTCAACCTCCAAAAAATAAGTAAAATTATACCCCCTGCGGGTATACAATAAGATTTGACGTTAAACAACAAAATTTATTCCAACTTTAAATTATTTATTATTTTCTTCTTTTTCTCCATTTTCCTTTTTGTTAAACATCTCACCAATAGCTCCAATACTGCCTAAGATCCCCGATGCTTCCAAGGGGAGGAAGATCTTGGATGCCTTTCCGTTGGAAATATCCTTCAAGGCCTCAAGGTATTTGATGGCGATGACATCATCTGTGGCTTTTCCTTTGTGAATGGATTCAAAGACCTTGTAAATGGCTTCTGCCTGTCCATCAGCTTCTGTACTTAACTGGAACTTTCGCGCTTCAGCTTCCAGTCTGACCGCTTCTGCTTTACCCTGAGCGTCTAAAATCCAGGCCTGTTTTTTACCTTCCGCCTTGGTAATTTCAGATTCTTTGATTCCCTGAGCTTCTAAAATGACCGCTCGCTTAATCCTTTCAGATTTCATCTGACGACTCATGGCATCGGTAATATCTTGTGGCGGATCAATACGTTTAATCTCAACCCTGGAAACCTTTACTCCCCAGTTGTCGGTAGCATCATCCAACACTTCTCTCAATTTGGTGTTGATCATTTCTCTGGATGTTAAAGTCTGATCCAGTTCCAGTTCACCGATAACGTTTCTCAGGTTCGTCTGTGCCAGTTTAACCGCAGCATCCTGGAACATGGAGATGTTATAAAGTACCATATAGGCATCGGTTACCTGATAATAAATGATGGCATCAACGGATACCACCACATTATCGTTGGTGATGACTTCCTGTGGTGGAACATCGATAACCTGCTCACGCATATCCACCTTTGTCATTCTCTCAAATAACGGTATGATAAATTGAATACCTGATTCTCCAATACGACTGAATTTTCCAAGTCTTTCCACGACACCCTTTTCATAAGGTCTGATGATTTTTATACCGGCCATCGCGAAAATGAAAACAAAAATGATAATTATAACAAGTGCAATAAGCATACATTTACCTCCTTAATGTTCTTCAATTTCTTCAACGTATATTTTAACCCCGTGAAGACTTTTAACAACAACTTTTTTTCCTCTTTCAATTTCAACACCCTTTTCTGAAACCGCACGCCAAACCTGTCCGTTCATTTTAACCAATCCTCTTGAATTGTCGGAAAGTATGGTTTCTGTAACTGTGCCGGTTTTTCCGATAATCTCATCCTGTGTAATTTTTCTGGATGGTTCACCTGACATTTTGTTGGCCAATCTTCGGGTGAATAAAACCAGTAAAAATGAAACAACGGCAAATATCAGCAGTTCCAGTGCGAAGGAATCAATCCACAACCAGGAAACAAGAGCTGTGAAAAGCGCACTAATTCCAAACCACATAACAAAAAAGGTGGTGGTAAACATTTCTGTGATTAATAAAATAAAACCAAAAATCATCCAAATTATTTCGCGACTCATTTTTATCACCTCTATAGTATAAGACAGAAAAAAGACACGTGTTATTTCCTTTTCAAACTTTTTTCCCCTTTAGCACTTGCTTGACGAAAGACATAATTTGAAAGATCACTTTGAATTTTTTGATTGGGTGTTGTAAGATCCGATACA
>JASUTC010000056.1 GCA_030445775.1 Thermotogaceae bacterium
GCATATGTTCTGATGTTTGTCTGGGTTTTCATGTTTCCGGGAACGAAAGGCCTGGTGTTTTGGGATCCCGGTTACGCCATGTATTTTTACATCCTGGGATTTGTCGGTGTTATTCCCATCATTTTATGTCTGTTGGATCGGTTTGTCGTTAAAAAGAGACTTTACAGTGTTATTTCAAAGCTTCTTTCATTTATCCTTTTGCTGGTACCCATTGCGGTGGTTACATTCTTTCTCGTAAGTGTTTCTTTCAAAACGGTGAATTTACCGCCTCTTGTCTTTATCAACGACAACACCCAAGAAGACCGCTACACTCTTGCATACTGGACAGATGAAAAGCGGGCGGATTCACTCGAAATCACTGTCAGCAAGGTGGATGATGTCCAAACGATCCAGCTAAAAGATGATGTAGAAACAAACAAGCACTATTTCACATTTGGACAACACGGACCTGCTACTTATGAAATAACCAGTCAAGAAGGTTCGTATACAATGGTCATCCCTGAAAATGATGCCAACATTAAACGATTCGCCATTGCCTCTGATTCTCACATTGGAACCACAAAAAGTGCATTGGAGACCTCAAAAAAGATGTTGGAGACCATCAGCAGTGTGCCTTACAACAGTTTCTTTCTGCTGGGAGACATTGTGGAATTCGGCTTTTCTTTTGAACAATGGGTAGAGGCTTGGGGAATTTTGGCCAGTAAAGAAACAACCGTTCCATTCAGACCTTTAATCGGCAACCACGACATCCTCTTTGGGGGCAATAAGTTGTTTGATGAATTGATGGGCAAAGATTATTTCAGAATTGATTTTGACAATGTTCATTTTATCTCACTCAATCTTCCCTGGGGTATCGAAGATTTTTCAAACAAACAAAAGCAGTGGCTGGAAACGGAGCTGAAATCCATCTCTGCCGATGACTGGACCATTGTACTCACCCACGCCTTTCTTTACGCCTCCGGATACAATTACCGGGGAGTGCTTTGGGGGGATAATAAAAACGCCATTGACGAGTTGGTTCCGTTGTTTGAAGAAACAGGTGTGGATATGGTCTTTTCCGGACATAATCATCAGATGGAGCACATCACCAATAACGGTATCGAATATTTCATTACCGGTGTTTTTGGCAGTTATTTAGACGAAGATCGGGAGTTTACATCGGAAGGTTCCCAATGGTACAACAACAAGACCCATGGATACGTGGATTTGGCTGTGGGGGAAACATCGGCAACGACGACCTTTTTGGATGCAAATGGCGAGGGATTGTATAGTTATGCTTTAGAGAAATAGGAGTTTTTGAAAGACTTCATTCTTACAATGAAGAGATGCGTGGAACAACGTATTTGTACCCAATTGCGGGAGGACACATCGGTCCTCCCCTACAAGTGTAAAAAAGGCGAATCTTTCGATTCGCTTTTTTTTAATGCGGGATAATGGAGCGGAAGACGGGATTCGAACCCGCGACCCCCTGCTTGGCAAGCAGGTGCTCTACCACTGAGCCACATCCGCATGCTGGTGCGAGTGATGGGAGTTGAACCCATACGAGATCATTCTCACTGAATTCTAAGTCCAGCGCGTCTGCCAATTCCGCCACACTCGCGCTTCCCATCATCTGGTGAGCCGCGAGGGACTTGAACCCTCGGCCCCATGATTAAAAGTCATGTGCTCTACCGACTGAGCTAGCGGCTCCTGTGCTCAGAATAAGTGGTTCATCCTGAAGCGCAATGATTTTATCATACTTTTCTGGAAAATGCAAGCATGGATAAAACATTTATGAAAACATAAGGAAATATTTTTATGAAATTTGTTTTCCGGTTTCCATCAATACCCTTATATTTTCCACTAAGAGTGATTGCATTTTCCTATCCCTGAAGTTTGGATCCTGTCCCAGTGTTTCCACTATCTCATCCGCTGAGCTCATGTATTCTCTTAAAGCGATGGATTTTTGGAGATACGAGATCATCCGGTCTATTTCAAGCCTGTTGCATACTTTCCCATGTCCAGTTACATACCACTTTGCCTTCTCTCTCTTTAATCCTTTTAACACCTTAATCCACCGGTCTAAATTGCTATCGGAAACAATCTCGGGATGATATTCGCAAACCAGCAGATCCCCCACAATAATGACTTTCCTTTCCGGTATTCGGATAATCGTTGAATCCGGTGTATGACCGCCCACCACTTCAAATTCCACATTTATGTTATCCAAAGTTAGGGTATATTCCTTTTTGAAGGTCAAAGCGGGATGAACAACCTTTATGTTTTCTTCTTCTAAAGCGGCTTCTTTTTCGATAACCTGGTCAATATAGCGCCGATTCATAATGGAAAAGTACTTTTCGGTTTTTTCGGAGGTTAACAACTGTGCTTTTATCCCGGAATTTCCGAAGGTATGATCAGGATGATAATGGGTGTTGGTAATCCAAACAATTTCCGATCTCAGCAGTCGTTTGATATAAAGGCTCACTTCTGCAGCCTTTGATGGGAACAGAGAACTGTCTATGATTAAAGTGCCTTCGGATGTGGTCAATGTAGTAATATTTGATCCACCATAAGGATTATCAAAAACGATGATCCCCTTCTCAATCTCTTTCAACGCTCTCACTCCGTTTTTTATCGTCAATATACTTTTCTATACAGAGTGATAAAAATCCCTTAATAATTCCACTTTTGTTGAAGATCCAGGAATCATACAGGCTTTTTGAGAAAGGTGAACGGCCTCTTCCAGGGTTTCAATAGGGGGAGTTTCTTTTAAGAAGTTGTAAATAAACACAACGTCAAACAGATCCCCTGCCCCCGTTGTATAGGGAAGGGCTTTGCCATTTCCGGGTACTGAGATTTCATGCCATCTGGCACCGTTTTTGCCAAGTTTAATTACATCACAGTTATTTTTTTGGGCTTCCTTTTCATTGCCGATGATTATGGCATGATCAATTTTATAGACAAATGGATTGTGGACGAATTTTGGACCTAAGTCAATGAACAAACCTTTCCAGGGAACGGTTAACACCCTTTCCAAAGTATCCCGGTTGGTTTCAGTTGCAAAGAGCAAACAGTAATCCTCTTCGGCTGTTTCGGGGAGCAGTTTAAATGGAGGCTCAGGAGCAACACTTACTGCAAGAGGTGTACCGTTTTTGGAAACAAAACGGTTAGTTGGCTCGTTTTGTTGGATGAGATATTGTGTTTGAACGTTGTACTTGTGAATGACGCTTTCAATGGTCTCATTCAAATGATCTGTTCCATAAGACGCATGAAGATAAGTCTTCATTCCCAATAAGGAAAACCCAAGTGATGCATTTAGAGCAGAGCCCCCCGGCGTTTCAACTATTTTACTGTTATGAACCTTTTCACCAAAAATGAAAAGATCCATAAAAATTCTGCCAAAAACATGTATGATCATTAAATACCTACTTTTATTAGCTCGTATTTCCTTTCGCCCAATCCGATTTTTTCAGCATGAATGAGTTGGGCTTCCCAATCCGTTTCCGGATGGACTTCTTTAAAAGGGTCGTGATTGACGGCATCAATGACCATGTCAATACAGGCTTGATCCAATGACACGGGATCTGTACTCACGGCGATGCCAATGTCCGGTGCGATGGGAATATCGTTGGAATCCCAGCAATCACAGTTGGGGGATACGTTGTTGATAAACGATATGTGGAAATGCTTTTTGTCTTTTAAAACGGCCAATGTATACTCCGACAACTTCTTGCAAAGATTGTCTGCACCCTCGTTCCAAACCGGAACCATGGCGCCGTAATTACACATGGCCACACATTGTCCACATCCTATACACTTATCATAATCAATAATCGCATACTCTTCTACTGTGATGGCACTTTCCGGGCAATTTCTGGCGCATAGCATGCATCGAGTACATTTTTCTTTTCTGACCTTTGGTTTGGATGAGGAATGCTGCTCCATTTTACCGGCTCGAGATGCACAGCCCATACCGATATTTTTGATTGCCCCGCCGAATCCTGTCTGTTCATGACCCTTGAAGTGACTGATGCTGATTAAAGTATCCGCGAGAGCCACCGCGGCACCTATCTTGGCCTCTTTGACAAAATCTCCGTTTATGGGTATTTTCACTTCATCGGTTCCCCTTAAGCCATCGGCAATTATTACCGGAGCACCAATTACCGATCTGGCAAAACCGTTTATTTCAGCTGTTTCAAGGTGATCAATGGCATTGGAACGAGTTCCTTTGTACAATGTGTTTGCATCCGTTAAAAATGGCTTTCCACCAGCCTCTTTGACCATATCCACCACAAGACGAATATAATTAGGCCTGATATAAGCCAAATTACCATATTCACCAAAATGAAGTTTCAAAGCCACCAATTTATCCTTCTCAAAGGACTCTTTAAAACCGCCTTTTTTCAATAATGTACGCAGCTTTTGAAGTAAACTCAATCCCGCTTGTGTTTTAAAAGTTGTGAAATAAACCTGTGCCATGGTATCAGCTCCTTTTTGTAAGGTTTGCTGTCTATTATAGCATGTCATATAACAGGGATTGTGGCATAGGGGACATCTCCTCTATGCCACTCTTTTATAAACATTTCAATTTTAACCTATCAAACGCTAGACATAAGCAAAATAAACTGTTAATGGTATAATATGATCGAGGTCTTCAAACAGACTTCATCAAACATAAGGTGTGATGATTTTGGATTCTAAATTCAATAAAAAAAAGATGAGACGTCACAATTTTGCTTTCAATCTGGTGCTGATGATACTCATTCTGATCTTTTTTTTGTTGTTCTTCAAGGAGTATAACGATTATAAGGCCTCTCAAATCAACGATTTTATAGAATATGGTTTTGAACAGACAAAAATTGTGGCTTATGAGATTGAGAATAACTTAAAGGATACTTTAACAGAAATCCATGGAAATATCGAGAATCTTACCGCAGAAGAAATACAAAGAAAGTATCTCCAAATAGAAACAGCGCATTCAGAAATTGATTCTATTTTTTTGGCAAAAGACATAGAAGAACTACGAGGACTTCAAGGGATACAAAAAGAGGCCTTTCAGAATAAATTGAATGAATTGATGGGTCTTTTATCAACAGAAGCTACAACCATAGTCTCTGACACATTCTTCTCTGAAGACATTAATTATTTGATGGTCGTATCATCCCTTCCAAAATTAGGATACACCCTTACTGTTGTGAATTTTAAAAATCTGGTACAAAACATATTAAATCCTATCAGTTTTGAAAGGTATCGTGGCGCTTATGTTTTAGATGAGGAAGCGGATATCCTTTATCATTATCAGCCTGAAATGATTGGCTATAATATTTTTGATGATTTTGAATCGGAAAGCTTGAAAGAAGTTCATACAAAGATGTTGGCAGAGGAAACAGGACATGGTTTTTACATTCTGGACTGGATTTTAGAGGAAGATGTGTTGTATGACAAGGTTACCGTTTGGAACAGTTTTACCATTGGGAATCGGACATTTAAAATAGCGAGAACCGCAGATCTGGCTGAAATGAACAAGGAATTGACAAAATTGAGAAATAGCGGGTTAATTCTGATTATTTTGATTTTTACCACACTTTCCATTTTTGCCATATTAAATTCTAAATTTCAAACACTCATATTCAGAATGATATCAAATGACTTAACAGACAAGCTTGAGAAAAAAAGCGCTGAGATCAAGGAAAATGAGGAAAAATTCAAGACATATATCGAAAACAGTCAGGATTTGGTCATTCACATTGATGATGAATTTTTCATCGAGTACATTTCTCCTTCTGCAAAGACGATTCTGGGATACACCCCCAATGAGATGATTCACAAGCAGCTGATTCATTTTGTTGACAGAAAAACAGCGGTAAAAGTCAAAAGCCTAAAAGAACTCAAGGAACTGATTAAGGGTGAAGGTCTCATCAGCCCAATGATCAGAAAAGATTCAAAAATCGTTTCCATCGAATGGTCCATTTCAAGCGGGAATTATGCCAGCGATCAGGTTTATCAGTTGATTGGGCGAGATGTGACGGAAAAACAAAAAGCCGAAAAAAAACTTAAAAAAACCGCTGAATTTCGAAGAGAACTGTTAGAATTTTCAGCCAGAATATTAGATGGCAGTCTTGAAACGATCCCTTATCAGGAATTACTGGAAAGGACCTTAAGGTATATTGAAGGCAATGTCAAGGGATCTATCCTTGTTAAGGGTGAAGATGATAGATACCGTTTCACAGCCTCTCAGGGATACAATCAGCACATTCTTAATCTCATCAGCTTTAGTGAAGAAGAACTGTTTGATTCAAACACAACTCAACCGACCCTAAAGAAGACCTTCAAAAGAAGTCAAAAGGCGGATACTGAAACCGTTGGATTGTTGAAAAAAGCTGGATTTGATAACCCGAGCGCCGTTATGACTGTTCCCATATTTATGAATGATAAACTGATGGCTCGATTTTCCGTTGATCGGTTTGGAATTGAAAAAGATTTTATCGATGAAGATCTGGAGACTGCCAGGTTGTTTGCCAGGCAAATAGAAGTTTACTTGGAAAGACAAATGCATGAGAAAAAATTGGTTGAAGAAAAAGATAAGTTATATCATTTGGCGATGTTTGATTCTCTAACTAAACTTCCCAATAGGCTGAATACTGAAACATACTATAAAAAAACCTGTTTGGATCGAAAATCGGAAAAAGAAGCCGCGGCATTGGTCTATATCAACATCAAAAAATTCAAGGATTTAAACGCCATCTTTGGGAGATTTTTGGGAGACGAGATACTGATTACGATAGCAAAAAGGCTTAAAAAAGCCTTAAAGAGCGAAGAGTTTGCAGCTCGTTTTGAAAGCGATGAGTTTATCTTGATTGTTCCTTTTGATGACAAGGCAAAATTGATCAGCAGGATTAAAACAATCAATAGCCGGTTGAAAGAAGCCTATAATTTTAATCAAACCACCATTACACTTAATTTTAAGGTTGGAATCAGTATTTATCCGGATGATGGCAATGACTTTAACACGCTTTTTAAAAACGCTGGTATTGCCGCAAATCAGAAAGATACCATAGATGAGGAAATGACATTCTTCAAAAAAATTCAAGTGAAAAAAATTACAGAACGCATGTTCATGGAACAACAACTGAGGAATGCCATTGAAAATCCGGTAAACTTCCAGATGGTTTACCAACCTTGTGTTCGCATGGATCATAATGAAAATAAGATAGCCAAAACTTCCATCAATCATCTTGAAGCCCTTATCCGATGGACATTGGAAGATGGCAGACAAATCCCGCCCGGACTTTTTATTCCAATAGCAGAAGAAACAGGTATGATTCACAAATTGGGAAAAATCATAGCCCGGCAAATTGCCTCTCAAATTGTAGAATTCCAACAAAGCGGCTTAACAATCCCGGTTTCCATGAACCTGTCCGCAAAAGAACTCATGAGAAAAGATATTGTACAACAGCTGGATTATATCTTAAGAGAAAACAAAATTACAGGGGATCAATTGGGTATTGAAATTACAGAAAGCGCCTTAATCGAAAACCTCTCAAACAGCGTTCAAAAACTCGAAGCCTTCAAACAACTGGGAATAAACATCTCCATTGATGATTTTGGCACCGGCTATTCTTCACTTTCCTATATCAACAGCTTCCCCATTGATTACATCAAAATCGACAAAAGCTTTGTGGATCGAATCGCAACAGAAGACCACAGCCGCTCCATTGTCAAAACCATTATCTCATTGACAGAATCCTTGGGCGCAAAAACCATTGCCGAGGGCGTGGAAACAAAAGAGCAATTGGAAATACTCAGGGACCTGGGCTGTACCATCATCCAAGGGTACTATTTCTACAAGCCCATGCCGGCAACCTCAATATTGGAATTATAATGAAGAAACAAGGGGACCGCTTTCTTGATAGTCCCCTTGATATTTAAATCTTTAACTACTCCAACAATTTTGCTATTTCATTGACTTGTTCTTGGATTTCTGAGCCCATAACTTTTAACTGATTTTGAGATCTGATTGGATGAAGAATTCCCTGATTCATAAGATTGAATACCTGTTCAACTCGCAATCCAAAGGCTTCCGCAATCTCAGCTGCAGTATAAGCTTGATTGGCATTCAGGTTCTGTGCGATTTCTGCACAATCCCCGGGACCATAACCCGTCCCATCCCCGGGTCCATTTTCAGTACTGTTTCCCGTACCGTCTCCTGGCCCGTAACCACCTGCTTTTCCGGAATTTCCTGCTCCTAAACCGGTTCCGTCTTCCGGTTGTGTTCCTGTCCCATCCCCGGGTCCATTGCCCGTGCCGTCAGCCGGTCCGCCCCCGGCATTTCCTCCCCCGTTGCCGTTTCCATTACCGTTTCCGGCTAACATAAGCCCGGCAACAAAGAGACTGAGAACGATCATTACAAATATGACTTTCTTATTCATCTTCATTATTTCACCTTCCTTCTAATGAAAGTATAAACTCTTTTTCTTAAAACAAGCTTAGAGGAAAATTTGATACTGTGAAAAATCTTTTCCAGCTTATATTAGGGGCTACTTAAATACTCATGGAAGCATTTGGCCTCTGGACAGAATGTACAGCTTATACCATTCTCTTCTGCTCAGGGTTATTCTTTCCGCTTCAACCGATGCTTTAATCCTTTCCGGGTTGGTGGTCCCAATAACCGGCCGGATACCTCCGGGATGTCTCATGATAAAGGCCAAAACAATTGCCTCAGGTGTTGTTTTTTTCTCTTTTGCCAGTTCATAAACATAATCCTTGGTTTTTACAATGATTTCATTGGGATTTTCGCCCAGATCTTTACCACTGAACAGGCCTCGCGCCATGGGGCTCCAAGCTTGAATTTCGATATTGTTCATCATCATATATTCCATCAAGCCCGGTGTCATGGTGGATTTAAATCCTTCGTCGTTGTTGACACCAATGGTTCCATCCAACCAATCCAGGTGAAGTAGACTGATCTCCAATTGATTGGCCCTGACCTTTCTCCCGGTAGCCTTTTCAATGAACTGAATCTGATACTGATTCATGTTTGAAACACCCAGTTGGGCGATCATTTTGTTCTCAAAAAGATAATCAAAGGCTTCTTTGAGTTCTTTGGGGTTCATCAGTGGGTCAGGCCTGTGCAAAAGAAGCGAGTCGAGCATGCCGACTCCCAGATTTTTCAGACTTTTTTCAACGGTTTTCACCAGATGTGAAGCTGAGAAATCAAATTGATTGATACCTTCTTCATCGGGAAGGATAATCCCGGCTTTGGACTGAATCTTCACTTTTTCGCATATATCCGGCCGCTTTTTGATCACTTCACCAAAAACCTTTTCGGATTTTCCCCTTGAATAGATGTCGGCAAAGTCGAAAAAGGTAATGCCACAGTC
This sequence comes from Thermotogaceae bacterium, assembly GCA_030445775.1. Taxonomy (GTDB): domain Bacteria; phylum Thermotogota; class Thermotogae; order MWEM01; family MWEM01; genus JASUTC01. Next base: position 9,360 of record JASUTC010000056.1, read on the forward strand.
TATGGCAGTTTCAAAAGCCTTTTCAGCTTTGATGATTGCCTCATCAGCTACCTTGGGTTCGTCCCAATCCCCGCCAAGACCCATAGTTCCGTAGATTAATTTGCTTTTACCAAGCATTTTTTCACTTCCTTTCTTTCAATCTTTAAAACAAAAATGATTAAAATTTATCGTTTCTTTAGTATAACATCAAACATCCATTCCAAGGTTTCTTTACACATCAAAAAAACAGGCTGGTATTCGGGGAAAAAACAGTCCATTAAAAAAATGATTGGAGTAATCAAAACCTCTTGACAGGTAGCCTAACCTATGGTATAATATATAAGTAAGCGGAAAAATAGAGGAGCCTTTGAGGGGCTCCTTTTATTATTGTGACACAACTTTCACTCAACTTTCATAAAAAAAGACCGGAGGTATTCCATGAAGCTATATCTGTTAAAGCAAAAACCCGGACCGGGTATGTCAAAGAGGATGTTTGATTCAATTTCAAAGAATTTGAATATCAATCTGGAATACAATAACCTGGTTACGCCCGTAGACTATTATGAAAAGGTATTGGACAAACTGATGGCTGATCCGGAGGTCGTTGGCTTCAACGTCACCATCCCATACAAGGTTAAAATCAGGGCTAATGTTTTGGCAGACCAAGACGTTTCCGCCTGTGGTGCTGTTAATTGTGTACGTGTGGATCATGAAAAGAACAAATTTTTTGGCCATAACACAGACTGGCAAGGAATCTACAAACCCCTTCAATCAAAAGCCATTAACTCGGCAATCGTAGCCGGGGCAGGTGGTGCATCACGGGCCGCCGTATACGCTTTAACGAAATTGGATATCCCATCCATTCATTTATACAACCGAACCCAAAAATCCGCGAAAGAAATCCA
>JASUTC010000057.1 GCA_030445775.1 Thermotogaceae bacterium
AACGGGTTATTCAAGTGTGACAGAGTTCGTTGTATACGTATTGAGAGATCTGGTTTCATCTGAAGAATTTGCCATAAAAGAAGAAAAAAAGAATAAAAACGAAATTGCCGAGCTGACGGAAGAAGAAGTCATGGCGATTAAAAAAAGGCTCAGGAATTTGGGGTATATGGAGTAGAGCAGGCGGACACACCGGTCCGCCACTACAAAATCTGATGTAATACTTTGTATTACCCCTTCCTCGCCGACTCTATAAGTGCCTTAAACAAAGGATGAGGTGCTCCCACTTTTGAGGCGTATTCGGGATGATATTGAATGCCTATAAAAAACGGATGGTCTGTGATTTCAACCGCTTCCACAAAGTCTCCCTTTGAGCTGATGGTTAAGGCTTGTTTATCTTCTCCCGGAGACTTAAGAAACCCTCTACAAACCTCGTAATTCACTTCATAGCGGTGCCTGTGTCGCTCTATAACCGAAGATTTCCCGACGTATATTTCACTCAAGCGTGTCTTTTCAAAGATTGGCGTTTCCTGTCCCCCAAGACGCATCGTTCCTCCCATATGAAGGATTTCCTTTTGATGGGCCATCATATCAATCACGGGGTATGGCGTATTTGGATCAAATTCAGTTGAATTGGCTCCTGTCAGTTTCCCGATTGATCGTGCGTATTCCACCACCATCAATTGCATCCCCAGGCAAATTCCCAACAGCGGTACTCGATTTTCTCTAGCATATTTAATCGCCTTAATCTTTCCCTCTATTCCCCTTTTACCAAACCCGCCGGGAATTATCAAGGCATCGTAATGTTTTAACATTTCCTCCACTTCGTCATCCTCAAGTTCCTCTATCTCCTGTGAATCCTGCATCTCCGGTTTTTCCGCACCGGATAAAAAGATCGACTCGTTGATACTCTTATAGGCATCATCCGTTCCTAAATACTTACCTACAATCCCTATTTTAAGTGGGAGAAAGGATTTTGGAACGTCCCATTCAAAGGTATCGTTGATTTGTATGTTAAACCGTTGGGCAATCAAATGATGAAATTTCATATTGAACAGGTTTTGAGGCATCTCGTAGACGTTTTTAATATCCGGAAGGTTCACAACCATCTCCGGAGCCACACCGGCAAAAAGGGCGATCTTTCTTCTCTGACCGGAAGCGATGGGCAATTCACTCCTTGCAGCGATGATATCCGGTTGAATACCGATTCTTCTCAGAAGTTGAACGGATTGTTGTGTGGGCTTTGTTTTAAATTCGTTGGTCGTTCTCAGGAAAGGGACATAGGTGGTGTGGATAAACATGAAGTTTTCTCGACCGATATCCAGGTATAATTCTCGAATGGCTTCCAGGAATATTTCCCCCTCGATGTCGCCCACCGTACCGCCAATTTCGATGATAAGTATCTCCGACTGAATGGACGTCAATCTTGATTTAATCTCGGCCGTGACATGGGGCACCATTTGAACCGTTGACCCCAGATATTTTCCCGCTCTTTCTTTATCGATCACCGATGAATAAATCTGACCGGCGGTGATATTGTTTTCCTTTTTCACGTTGATTCCCATAAAACGCTCATAATGACCCAAATCAAGATCCGCTTCGTAACCGTCTTCTGTTACATAAACCTCACCGTGCTGATTTGGGTTCATCGTCCCGGCATCCACGTTCAAATAGGGGTCCATTTTCACACTACGAATGTCAAGACCCGCCTCTTTCAACAAACGCCCGGTCGATGCGGCTAAAACGCCTTTCCCAATTCCGCTGATGACGCCACCTGTAACCACTATGTATTTTTTTGGCATATTGATCCTCCCGTAAATCATCTTTTTACGGGAAATGATTATAGCATAGAAAGGTTAAAAATAGTGGTTTTGATTTTTTAACTGTGAAAGAACCTAAGTTTGTAATTATTATAAAATAAATCCCCATTACAGTCTGTTATAATAATCTTTTCCAAAAATTATTTTACATTTGTGTTGACTTTTAAGTTTGTATGATGTATAATCATAATAACTAAGGGAGACTAACTTGAAAGTCGCCTGTTAAACAAAGATTAACACAGGAAGAAATGCCTCCTTTTAAATAGATGATTTCTTCCCCTCAATATCAAACCCGCAATTGTGCGGGTTTTTTCTAATGTTTAGCGACTTATAGCTGTTCCACAACATTATCGATCTTGATCAGTTCCTCAGTGGTGAGAACCTTGTCGATATCGATAATCATTAACATTCGATCTTCTAATTTGGCAATGGCGCTGATAAATCCCGAACCCTTTTTACCTGCTGTTGGAGGTTCCTCCAACTGATCTTGTGTAAGGGTAAGCACTTCTTTGACTTCATCCACCACAATACCGATCTTTTTATCCTCCACAAAAACCACAACTATTCTGTCTTGTGAATGGTCTTCCTTCTTTTCCAACATGAATTTCACACGTGTATCAATTATGGGAATAACTTCTCCCCTCAAATTTGCAACGCCAATCATAAAAACAGGTAATCCCGGTAATTTCATGGTCTTCATCCATTCGGAAATACTGTCAATTTTCATGATATCAACGGCGTAAACTTCTTCACCTACTCTAAAGCTTACTACTTTAATTTCTGCCATGTTCAATCCCCCTAACTTAATATCCTTCGCAAGCCTTCAATACCTCGTCAATATCAAGGTAAAGGATCAATCGTTTTCCTTTTTGAACGATTCCCTTGACTTTGTGATCAAACTGTTCGGTTCGTGCCGCTCGATCAACCTCTTCCTCAGTTGTTCGTACCACTTCTTTCACCTCGTTAACAAAGAAACCAATTTCGGATCCCTCGTGTTTGACGATGAGTACGTTCTCGAAACGGTCATCGGAATTATATTCAATATCCATCAATTTCGTTAAATCCACAACCGGAACAATTCTCCCCCTTAAGTTCATGACCCCTTCAATAAAGGCCTTGGATTTGGGAACGGGAGTGATTTCTGATCGTTCGTTGACCAGCTCCACATAATCCACTTCAATACCAAACTCTTGCTTTCCTATTAAAAAACTCAAAATTTCGATTATTTCTTCGCTCTGCTTAATCTTTTCACTCTGTTTTTTTGCCGGCATGAGGTCCCTCCTCGTATGAGCTTTGATAATACCTTCATTTTCTTTATTATACACTATTTTGTTAATTATTTGAATAAAAACACTTTATTAATGGTTTAATATTTATGATTTTTGTAAATGGTTATTTGAAAGTTGCACATAGAAAGTACTGCCAATTAGCCATTTGGATTCAAACCAGACCTTATAACCGCTGATTTCGCACAAATATTTAACTAAAGAAAGTCCCAGGCCGGAGCCTTGGGCGTGTTTGAAGGATTCGGCGCCTCTGAAGAAACGTTCGAAGACGCGTATTCTTTCCTCTTCACGGATGCCGATGCCGGTGTCCTTGACAGTGATGAGATTTTCTGTGAAGTTGCATTCGATAATTGAGTCTACATGCGAATATTTGATGGCGTTGGAGATGAGATTTCTGAGGATGGTATAGATGATGAATCGGTCGGCTTTGATGGTTTCTACGGGACAATTGACGTTTACTTGCAGGTTTTTGGCATCAATCTTCTTTTGATAATCGGACAAGACCTCTTCGATAACCTTAATGGGTTCGAATATTTCGTATCTTAGGGAGTAGCTGCCAAATTCAGCTTGGGTCAGTAAGGATAACTGAGAGATGATCTTTTCCAATTTATTCAACGATTTAAGGGTTTTGTTGATCATCCCTTCGCTGTCTGGATCTTTGAAGGTGGAAAAATCCTTCAACATTTGAACATTTCCCAAAGCAACGGAAAGGGGGGTGCGCAATTCGTGGGAGATGGACATGACCACATCGGATTTTACCTTTTTCAGATGTTCTTCCTCTGAAAGGTCGATGATAAACAGGAGTTTCGTTTGAGCGTTGTACATGATTTTGGAGTGCTGGGAAACGTCATTCAGAAAATAAAGATTCGTTTTTGTTTCAAAATCTTGTGACAGGATAATACTCCGAGTTAATTGATCAATTTCATCAAAACTGATACAGGTAAAGATATCGTGGTCTCTTTTAAACCCCATTTCAGAAGCGCGTTGATTGAAATCCTTGACGGTCATATGCTCCATTCTTACCACGCCGTCTCGAATCGCATCCAGGGCGTTCAGTTTCATGTTGGTTTTTCTCCCACCTTTTTGTTGAATTTGTATCCGGCATTTCTAATCGTCTTGATCCAATCTTTTCCGATTTTATTCCGAATGGCACTGATGTGCACATCGATGACCCGGTCACTGATGTAGTCATCATCATACCATATTCTATCGATTAATTCACTTCTTGAAAAGACTTTTTTGGGATGAGAAGCCAGCAAATGAAGGATTTCAAATTCCTTAACGGTTAAATCCAGGTTTTCCTCATTCACTGAAACTTCGTAGTTCTCCGGGTTGATAGTCAATGAACCAAATGTCATGGTTTTTTCATCTTGACTGATTCTTTTTAACAAGGCCCTGACACGTGACACCACTTCTCTTGGGTTAAAGGGCTTTGAGATATAGTCATCCGCCCCGGAGTCAATACCAAATATCTTGTCTCTGTCCGTTCCCCTTGCTGAGATGACGATAATGCCAACGGAAGGAAATCTTGATCGCAGAAAGGGTATCTCATCGATGGAATCCCCATCGGGTAACATAATATCCAATAGGACGATATCCGGTTTTGTCTTTTCAAGTTCTACGGACATTTCATGAAGGTTTTGTGCTTCATGTATTTCATAATGTTCCACCAACAAATAGGTTTTTAAAATATCTCGAATATCCGAGTCATCTTCCACAATGAGGATAGATGCCATTGAAATCACCCTTGTTCCTTTTTTATTTGGTTCTTTTCTTTTTTCATCTGCTTAATCACCGGCTTCAATTCGTCGCCTGTTTCGATATAATAAATCTCGCTGCACAGGTTCTTTACATGATCGGCAATTCTTTCCACATCTCTGGCCATAAGTGAGTAAAGGATAATTAAGTCCACACTGATTTTTCCCGCCTGATTGAGTTCCGTCAGCTTTTGGTTAAATTGATCTTCCAATTGATCCACCTGTTTATCCCTGATAAATATTTCCTTCACAAGATCATTATCTCTGTCCCCAAAGGCTGTAAAGGCGTCTTTTGTCATATCAATAGATATACCGATCATTTCCTTCAATTCTCTCGGAGGATCGTATTTTTCCCGAACACTTTTCAAAGCCAATGTCTTTTTTGCGATATTATGGGCCAAATCTGCTATTCGTTCCAGGTTATTGGCGAATTTGATCATGGTGATGACATATCTTAAATCTTTAGCCATGGGATTAAATCTGGCGATGATTTCGTAAACTGTTTCTTCTATCTTTCGATTGAGATCATCGATGGGATCGTCTAAATCCATCACTCGTTTTGCCAGTCTCTCGTCTGCATCTTCAATGGATTGAACAGCCATTTTGTATAATTGAAGGACCAATGAGAGCATCTTGGATATTTCCGCTTTTAACAGCATGGTTTGATTTTCATAATGGATACCGTTGACCATTTTCATTTCCCCCTAACTTACTTTTCCGGTTAAATATTCTTCAGTTCTTGGATCAGCCGGCTGCTTCACAATCGCTGAGGTTTGACCGTATTCCACCAAATCTCCTTGAAACATATAGACCATATAGTCAGAAATTCTAACCGCCTGAGCCAGATTATGTGTAACGATGATAATTGTATAAGTACTCACCAGCTCTTCCACCAGATTTTCGATGTGTTTGGTGGCAATGGGGTCCAAAGCTGATGTGGGTTCATCCAACAATATGACCTCCGGATCCACTGCCAAAGCCCTGGCGATACACAGTCTTTGTTGCTGTCCTCCGGAGAGTCCCCAGGCAGATTTCTTCAAATCATCTTTTACCTCATTGAATAATGAAGCCTGTCTTAAAGAGTTTTCAACGATCTCATCCAGATCCGTCTTTTTCTTTGTCCCATGAAGTTTAGGCCCAAATGCGATATTTTCATATATGGACATGGGAAAAGGTGTGGGCCGTTGAAAAACCATTCCCACTTTTTTCCTGAAATGGGTTAAATTGATTTCCTTTGAGTAAACATTCTGACCCTCAAAGAGAATCTTACCTTGTGTTTTATAAATAGGAATTTCATCGTTCATCCGGTTGATACTTCTTAACAAAGTTGATTTTCCGCAACCGGAAGGCCCGATGATGGCCGTTATTTTATTTTTTTCGAATCCTACTGTAATATCTTTCACACCGACTTTTTCCCCGTAAAATCCGGAAAAATCTTTGACTTGTATGACCGGTTCCTTTGTTGTTTCTACCATTAGATTATTCCCTCCATGATCTATTTTATACCATTTGTTTTCATTTTAATTTTCCCATTCTTTTTCTCAAATAAAAGGCAATGGAATAAAGCAACAACACAAAGATCATCAAAACAGAAATCGTCCCTTTTGCCATCCACTGAGCACCTTCCCCGTATGCCATGGTAATGTAATAAATGTGCGTTGGCATCGTCATGGTGGGATCAAAAACACTTGAAGGCATGGACGTCGCGTAAAAGATTGCCCCGGTTAACAGAACGGGTGCCGTTTCCCCGATTGCCCTACCTCCACCTATAAGAATGGCTGTGAGAATCCTCAATTTTGCATAGGGGATCAGTACACGAAAGATCACTTCCGTTTTGTTGGCTCCCAAGGCGTATGCGGATTCTCGAATATCCCTGGGAATGGAACTCAAGGCCTCTTGTACGGATGATGATATAACCGGTAATGTCATGATGGCCAATGTCAAACTCCCCGAGATTATCGACGTCCTGAATCCAAGAGCGATGGAAAACAAGGCCAATCCAAACAAACCGTAAACCACTGATGGGACACCTGCAAGAGAGGTAATTGCAGTTAAAATAACCTCGGCCAATTTTGAATTTCGACCGTATTCAGACAGATAGATTCCTGTCATCAATCCAATGGGGATTGCAATTAATAACGTTAGTCCTAAAATATATAAACTTCCTAAAATCGCCGGAAAAATGCCACCGGATGACATACCATCAAGAGGTGGTTTGAAAAAAAAATCTAAACTAAAATAGCGCATACCGTCGAGTATAGTGGTTGCAAAAATTGCGATAACCACAAAAAATGCCAAATAACTTATGATTCTAAATACTGTTGAAATGATCAAATCTCTGTTCATCACATCATCCTCTAAGCTTACACATGTTTGTTTTTCGTAATGATTACTCTGGCAGTTATGGTTAACAAAAAGGAAAAGATAAGCAAAATCAACCCACAGAAAAACAATACTGAGTAATGCACACTACCCTGTGCGACTTCTCCCATTTCACTGGCGATGGTTGCCGTCAAAGGCTTTGCCGGATCAAACAACGATCTGGGAATGATGGCCGCCCCACCGGCAACCATCAATACCACCATGGTCTCACCAATGATTCTGTTCACGGTCAGAATGACCGCATTTAAAATACCTGAAATGGCTGCCCGTGATACCACTTTAAACCCAGCCGTGAAGCGCGTGGATCCCAGTGCCAGTGCCCCTTCCTTTAAGGATCGGTCTACAGACTGCATGGCCTCCTGCATCAAAGAAGCGGTATAGGGTAGCGATAAAATGGTCAACCCCAGTGAGGCGATCAAGATGTTCTCAGGTGTGTAAATGCCAAATTTAAAGGTTAATGGGGCCACATAAACCAGCATAAACGCCCCTATAATAACTGAAGGTACACCAGAGAGCAGATCAATCGCCGATTTAATCACCCGGACTTCAGTTGGGGAGGCATACTCAAATAAAAAAAAGGCAATAATATACCCCAAAGGTAATACAAACAATGATGTTAAACCGGTAATGTACAAAGAACCAATCAACATGGCCAAAAGACCAAATTCAGGATCGTAACTGTTGGTAGGATACCAGTACACACTTGTAAACAACTCTGCCCCGACATTCGTCAGGGCAGGTGTTGCTTCTTTGATGATGAAAACGGTGAGTATAACAAGTATGACTATCCCGGAAAAGGCAATTGTATTGATTAATGTGGAGTTGATACTATATTTTAAAGTCCTCGCAGTCAAAAACTTTCACCATCCTCATTGATTAAACCTATTTGTGGAATTTGCGAAACAAATTCCTAAGGAGTTTCTATGAAACTCCCACCGTATGCACCTACGTAACCGGCTTGTTCAACCAGTTCCTGTCCTCTTTTACTCATACCGAAAGTGATGTATTTCTTAACATCTCCTGTTTCAGGGAAACCGTCTGTGGCATCTACCCACATGAACAGGGGTCTTGAAAGGTAGTATTCGCTGGTCAGGATGGTTTCGATAGATGGCATAACGCCTTCAAGTTTGAGGACCTTAACCTTGTCATTGACATATCCGTATCCGGTGTATGCGATGGCATAGGGATTCTGCGCAATACTGTCGATTTCAAGCTGTGTGGATTCAACCATCCTGGCTCTTGGATCCATTCTTTCGCCGTTAAGTATTTTTCCTTCAAATGTTTCGTATGTTCCTGAAGCGGTGTTTCTCGAGTAGAAAATGATGGGCTGATTGGGAAGATTGGGGTTGAGTTGTGACCATCTGTTGATTTTTCCGGTGTAAATCCCCTTTAATTGCTCAACGGTGATATTATCCAGTTTATTCTCATTATTGACAACGATGGCGATTCCATCATAAGCAACAACAAAAGGTATAAAGTATTTTCCTTCATCATGCATTTTCTGGATTTCTGTCTCCTTCAACCATCTGCTCGTATTTCCAATATCGGCTGTTCCGTTAAAAAGTGCAGTAACTCCTGTAGTAGAACCTGCGCCTTCCAGTGTGATTTCGATATCGGGATACATTTCCTTTAATTCTTCAATCCAAAGCTGTGAGACAGGGAATACCGTGTTGGATCCCTTAATGGCCATCGTTCCTGCAAATCCGACAAAAGCAATTACGATAATCAAAGTGACTAATAAACCTTTTTTCATTTTAAACCCTCCAGTTTTTTTGAAAGTGTCTTTCCTTTTCACGATCATATATTAACCGGAGAATTTTCACTGGATATTTTTTTTTATTAAGAAATGTGAAGGAGGGTTATTCAAACATCCCAAGAACCAGATTTCCCGCCACTTCTTTTCTGTATTCCGAACTGGCTCTAACATCTGATATGGGTTTGACGGTTTGTTTGGCTTTTTGAGAAAGGATAGTTGCCGTAGTTTCGTTAAATTCCATGCCAAGTGCCATGGCTTCTATTTCATCAGCCCGGATAACCGTAGGGGCTACGGATCCGAAGGCCATTTTCAGGTTTAAGAACATGTCTTTTTTAAGGGTGTATATGGCACCCATACTGGCAATGGATATGGCCATTGCCTTTCTTTGCCCCACCTTCTTGAAATAATGCGCCGCATGTTTGGAGCATTTTGGAATGATGACCGAATGGACGTATTCCCCCACTTCAAGAGCGGTGTTTCCGGGACCTTTGATAAAATTATCGATACGAACCGTCCGTTCGCCTTCTTTCGAACGAATGACTAACAAAGCATCCAATAAATACAATGCCAATACGCCATCACCGGCCGGTGATGCATTGACGATATTTCCCGTAAGCGTCCCCCGGTTTCTGATTTGAGTGGACCCAATTTCCCGTATAGTCATCTGTAATATGGGAAACAACTGTTGAACGGTTTTATTGGAAAGTATTTGTGAATATGTGGTCTTGGCAAGGATTCTGATGGCATCTCCTTCATCGATGATTTTGTCCATGTCCTGTAGTTTATCTAAACTCACAATCTTACTGGCGTTGAGCCCTTTCACCCGATTTCGAACCATAATATCCGTTCCACCGTTTAAAATTATTGAATTTTCATCCAACTGTTCAAGCAACTCTTCCTCATCTCTCGGGAAAACCATTTCAACCTCATTCATCTTTTCACCTTCAAACCGGAAATCTTTCAACGCTTTTGATCCAAACGAATTCCATTTCTTTCCAAGACGGTAATTACTTTTTCCTTGTCAATGGGTTTGGTTATATAATCATCGCATTTATTTTCAAATGACTTGACCACCGTGTCGAAATCGGATAAGGCCGTTGTCATGATGATTTTGCATTTTTGAACATCGTGCTCTTTTTCATAATTTCTGATATCATTTAATAGCGCTTGTCCGTCCTTTTGAGGCATCATGATATCCAGAAAAATATACTTGTAAGGATTGGA
>JASUTC010000058.1 GCA_030445775.1 Thermotogaceae bacterium
TTTCAGCCTGAGATCCATCAATGGGATGATCTTCCCTCTGAGGTTAATGACCCCTTTGATGTATTGGGGCATCCTGGGTATTTCCGTAATTTCAGTTCTACCGATGATTTCCTGTACTTTTAATACAGGAATCCCATATTGCTCTTTTCCAAGTCGTAACGTTAAGTATATGCCTGCCTTGGCTTCCATGAACTCACCTCCGAAAATGACTGCTTATTGACTTAATGCTCATAGTTTCTGATGAGCGATTTTGCGTCCAAAATCAGGGCAACACTTCCATCTCCCAACACTGTTGCTCCTGCACAATATTTGACCTTTTTGAAGTTTTCTTCCAATGATTTGATGACGATCTGGTATTTTCCGATGACTTCATCAATGATTAGAGCAATGTTGCTTTTTCCCGATTGGACGATGATCAACATCTCTTTGGTCCCATCGTTGAATCCCAGTTGCCGGCTTAAATCGATAACGGGGATATAGGCGTTTTGGAACTCGATGGTCTGTTCTTCGTTTACCCGATGTATCTTTTCCGTTTCAATGGGCAGGAATTTCACAACCGACTGAATGGGGATGATCATCCTGTTGTTTGCCACACTAATCAGGATCCCCTCGATAATGGCAAGTGTGAGGGGGATATGAATGGTAAAGGTGCTCCCCTCTCCGGGAATACTTCGAATATCAATTTCTCCCTGTATGGAATTGATGTTGTCTTTGACTACATCCATTCCCACACCTCTCCCGGAGATATCCGTTATCTTTTCAGCCGTCGAAAATCCCGCTCTGAAGATCATTTTGTTGGCTTCTTCCTGGGTTAAAACCTTTCCCTCTTCCAATAATCCTCTTTCGATGGCCTTTTTTGTAACGGCTTCTTTATCAATGCCTTTCCCGTCATCGCTGATTTGAATCAACACCTCACCATTTTGATGGCTGGCCTCAAGGATGATTTTCCCCTTGGGGTCTTTCCCGGCCTTTTCCCTTTCCTCCGGGCTTTCGATCCCGTGGTCTACACTGTTTCTCAACATATGCTTCAGGGGATCTTTTATCTTTTCCGTAATGGTTTTATCCAATTCGGTACTTTCCCCCAGTATTTCCAGCTCAATTTCCTTTTCCTGCTTTTTTGCCACATCTCTGACGAGGCGTCTGAAGGGGAGCAACGTATCTTTAATGGGGACCATACGGGTATCCATGACGTCCTTTTGAAGGTTGTTGATATACCGGTCCAATTCAGTGAGTGTTGCCTCTTCCTCCAAATCCATCCAGCCTTTTCTTTCCATGATCTCACGAATTCGGGATTTCACAACCACTACTTCACCGATGGATTCGATGATGCGGTCCAATTTTTCCGTGTCGATTCTCAAGGTATTGGTGCGTTGAATCTTACGAATCTGTTCTTGCTTCTCAGCCACGGTATCCACGATTTTTTTGGTGACTTTTCCCTCTTTAACGAGCTCCTCACCGATTTTCATGTGTTTGTCCATGACTTCTTCAATCTCTGCTTCGTCCAGATATCCCTCTCTGATCAACAGTTCACCAATCCTGGATTCTTCCACTACTTCCAGTTCATCCTCCTCAATCATCTCTATGCTAATATCGTTGTCAATGGCGGCAAACATGAACACATCATCGATGGGCTTTCTTCCTTTGGGAGATTCTACAATAATCTTCCAGGACAGCTGATTTTCGAAGGGTTTTAAGCTGGGTAAAAGGGGGACACTTTTGATTTTCATGGTCGTGCTGATGACATTACATTGCCTGGAAAGGTCTTCAATGAGCAAAATGGGATCGGTACCTGTTTCATAAACATCCGTACGAAATTTCAGTTCAATTCGAAAAAAGGATTTGTTTGAATCCTCATCAGAAGGCTCTTCGTCCATTTCTACTTGATCTTCACCCGGAGAGACTGTTTTGGTGATATCGTGAATCATCTTCTCGACTTCATTTATTTTTGCCTGATCCGGTGGTTCACCTTTGGTAGAAATGGCGTTGATCATCCCGTTAATCACATCTTTCGACTGGAACAGGATTTCGATAATCTCCGGACTGTTTTTCAACTTTTTATCTCTCAGATCGCTTAAAAGATTTTCCAACTTATGGGTAAAACCCTCAACTTCAGTAAGATTAACAAATCCCGCAGAACCTTTTAAAGTATGCATACTTCTGAATATGGTCTTGATCGTCTCTTCATCATCGGGGTTGACTTCCATATTCAACAATTCATTTTCTAATATGGTTAGCTGTTCCTCGGCATCTGTTAGAAATACCTCCAACATCTCAGAATCAATATCTGACATTATATCACCACCGTCTCATGTGCTATCGGATTACCTTTTTTGCCACATCAAGCAATTGTTCAGGTTTGAAGGGCTTAACCAGCCATCCGGTTGCCCCTGCTTTTTTCCCTTCCATCTTCATATTCGTTTGTGACTCTGTAGTCAAGACAAGGATTGGCACAAATTTGACATTCCTGTTCTTTTTAACCTCTTTGATAAATTCCATCCCACCCATAATCGGCATGTTGATATCGGTGATTATGAGGTTTAACCGGTTGCCACCGGCATAAAACTTTTCTATTCTGTCTAATGCATCTTTCCCGTTTTTGGCATCAATCACTTCATACTCCTTTTTTAATGCCATTTTCACAGCCACTCTGACAGTGGCTGAATCATCGACGATTAACACATTTTTATTCATCTTCCACCTCTGCAACTTCCAATTCTAAAACGTGCAAAGCCCCGTATTTGGCTAATAATTCTCTCATGTCCTTGGAAATTCTGATTTTACAATTACAACCCTTGGAATCTCCATACTTTTGCAGAGAAACCAATAACTGCAACCCGGCCGTATCGATATCTTCTATTTCGCTCAGATCCAAGAGTAAGTCCTTTTTCCGCCCTCTTACAAACCCTTTTAATTGTTCTATCACTTCTTCCACATTGTAAACGGTAAGTTCTCTTTCAACTTTTATTGTCATAATCCCCCCCTTAAAACAGGGTAAACTCACCACCTTCTGTCCCAACATCCTCAATATCCAAATGATCGCTTGCTTTAACCCTTTCCCTGTAAGTAGTAAATTTTTCACTCAACGCCTTCAAAGCAGGATCGCTTAAGAATTCCTCATGATAAGCCGGAACCTCTTCTTCCAGAGAAACGATCTGTTGGTAAATTTCATTATTCAAACCGTTTAACTTGTCCAAATCTTCATTAAATTGATCTTGAATGGACTGAATAAAATCCATGGACCGCTCAAATTTATTCATCATTTTCCTGTATTCCTTATCTGTTTCGGAAATGACACTCTCCATACTGTTAAATAGGGTTTTTAACTCATCCCGCCTGATCAGATCCGTACTGCTGGTTCTGAATTCATCGAAGTGCTCGGCATTTTCCCGATAAAGGTTGAATATGCTCTTGGAAATCTGATTGAGTTCTATGGTGGTGTTCGTCACCTTGATAATGGCTTCATCAAATTCTACCCGGATGTCCTGGGCTTTTTTCCCCATCTGGTTCTCAAGCCTTGCCAATTCAGCCTTTATGAGTATATTCATCGTCCTGAACCGTTTTACCAACCGCATGGAATTGGTCACCTCATCATCCAGTTCCATCACATTTTCCCTGAAATTGATAAAGCTGTTGCGAATGTGCCCCAAGCCTTGCAGGACATCTTCCATGAACACTGTATTCTTCACCATGATGACCATGACTTCCTGGATGATTCTGTATAAAGATTCCCGGTCTTCAGTTGAAAAATAAATGGCAAACTTACGGGCCGGTTTGGTGATCTCACGATTGAAGGTTAGTACAAAGGTGTTCAAATCTTCTGAAACCTTGTCAAATGAATCCGAAAAATCTTTGATGGACTCGGAAAGAATATCTTTGGAAATTTCCAAAACAAATTTAAGGAAACTCAATTCTTTGGACGTCTCTTTGCCGCCCTTTACACGGGCTTCAAGATCATCAAAAAACTCGATAATATGTTCCATCTGCTGTCTGAATATGTCTTGACCCACCATATTGGCCAAAATATCCGGAAACGAACCGGAGGCATTTTCCGTTCCCGCTTTCATGGACTGTTGCAGTTCAATCAAAGAATTCTCTACCGAGCTGAACCGTTCGATCAACTCGTGGAAATCATGTTTCATGGTGGCGAATTCACCAAAAATCTCCAAGGTCTTTTTAAAAGAGGCAATGTCCGGAAACGTTTTGTTGATGATGCGTGTAATGTTGTCAAAATGTTTGACAAGTTTTTCTGATTGCCTTTCAATTTCCCTGGAAAGAATCGAAAAGGCCCCACCTCGTACGCCCAATTGAGAAGAGGTAATGGAAGCGTTAAGGGCAATGGAATTGAGATCTTCCAAGGCATCTTCAACCGAATGGGCCTGGTTGATTACCTTTTCAACAAATGAATCTTTACCGGATCCTTGAAAAACATCGTTAAAGACGTAATCAACGGCATCCACCAACGTTGCAATATTTTGTAAAGAACTGGATACGTTCTTCCTCAATCCGGAAAGTTTATTCAAAAATGAATTGTTGTCTCCACCATCATCACTTTTTAATTGGCTGAGAAATTCAGAAATAAAAGCGATGACGTTTTCGGTTTCCGCTTCAAATTTAGGT
This sequence comes from Thermotogaceae bacterium, assembly GCA_030445775.1. Lineage (GTDB taxonomy): Bacteria > Thermotogota > Thermotogae > MWEM01 > MWEM01 > JASUTC01. The sequence continues at coordinate 4,618 of JASUTC010000058.1, forward strand.
AACGATTCATAAACAGAGCTGCTTAACGCCTCACTGTCTGCGATACTTTGGTTTATTTTTGACTTGATGATTTCTACCTGCTTCAGATACTGATTATCCAAATCAATCCCCATTTCCTTCTTGTTGTTTTAAGATGTGATTATAACACATCCTATTGACTCTCTCCGTTTGGTTTTGTGTTTCACCTGTTTAAATGATTTACCATAATTTCCTGGTTTCAAGGATATTCCTTTAACCATCTTTGTCAATTCATCGATGTTGTTATTCAAAGTTTCTGCCTGAGCGTTAAATTCTTCTGATGAAGATGCCATTTCTTGATTTGCGGCTTTCAAAGACAAAACATTTGTTTGAAAAGGGATAGAATCGATAACAGTGATAATCTTTGATATCTCCGCACTGTAATCACCAGTTTCTGTATATAATTCATGTATATGATTACTGCAAGATTTCTTTACCTATAAGTTTGTCCTTGAACAATTATAACATCTTTTTAATCATAAAATGGAGGTTGTTCGTTTTTCATTATGTAAAAATTTTAAAGAAAAACAAACATAAAAAAAACGGGATTTCTCCCGCTTTTCCCGAGGGTATTTGCTGTATTTTAAAACAAAAGTTACATCCTGTCTCACTTAAAAGGGTTTGAAAATAACTCCCTTTTCTTGAAGTCTTGATTTTATAATTTGTGTGGCCTCTCTGATTTCGTTAAATTCCGTGATATGCAAGTCGGGTTTAATATCTGTGCTAATGTCAGAGCCTACCCAGACCGTTTCGATCAATTCTTCATCTACGATGGCTTTGATGGTCTCTACATCTGCCTCTAACAGCTGCACAGCCGTTATGATCAATATGGTTCCCGAATCCAGCATGATATGAGCCACCTCCGCCATTCTTCGCAAATGCTCTTTACGGTTGGTGTCCTTTCCCTCTTCTTTAATATCTGCATCCACACCATAGAGGATGTTTCCAATACCCAGATAATATACGAACTTGCCATCGTCAAAAAGGGTTTGCTCAAGATCTTTGGCAATTTCCTTCCTTTTTGCCCCTTTTTCTCCGGTAATAAGGATCAGAGAGGCCTTTTGCGAATATTTTTCCGCCCTTCTGTCTTTGGAGATGGCGCTTTTGATCCATTTGTAGTTTCTCACCAGCACCTTGTCTCTTACCCAGGCTTGCTGATCCTCTTGTGAAGCGGTGATGATCCCGCCACCGGTAATCTCGTAGTCATCAATCAAGACAAAACGACTGGTCTTATTGCTTTGTTCCGCCAAGTCAAAGGCGATGGCCTTCTCCATTTTCAACGTGATCTCAGCCACATCATGACGGTCCACTTGGTTCTTTTCACGTTTAACAAGGGTGGAAGCATCCAAAACCATGTGAATGCGTTCCAATCGTGCTCGCACCTTTTGGGTTCCCACTTTAATAAAATACTCTTTTCCTTTGATCATGGGCTTTCTTCCCAACCAAAAGATATTGGCCTTGATTCGGGTAGACACTTTCGGCTTGGGTTGTCCGTTTATGGTGGCAATTTCCCCACGCCTGACGTAGATTTGTTCATCCAATGTGAATCCTACATGTTCTGATGCCTTTTTAACGCTTTGGATCGGTTTGTTAAATTCCTCTATGGACTTGACCCTGCTTTTCTTTCCGGAAGGGAAAAAGACTACCGTATCCCCCTGTTGAATCACACCGGTATCGATGGTTCCGGCAATGATGCGTCGATTGTCTCCATCTTTGGTGAATTTATAAACATCCTGCACCGACATTCTAAAGGGCTTTTCTTCCGGAATCTTTTCCGTTTTAAACTGATCCAATTCTTCCAAAACCGTTCTGCCTTTATACCAGGGCATTTCATTTGAACGCGAAACCACGTTGTCTCCGTTCATTCCCGAAACCGGTATGAAGGTTTCGGGATCAATGTTGATCTTTTCAAGAAAATCCGTGTATTCCTTAACAATCTCTTCAAATACTTCCCGATTATAATCCACCAGATCCATCTTATTTACAAGTACCGCTACTTGTTTAATCCCCAACATGGACAGCATGTAGCCATGTCGTCTGGAATTTTCCCGAACGCCTTCGTTCGCATCAATCACCAGCACTGCCGCTTCTGCTCGCGAAGCACCTGTCACCATGTTTTTCAAAAATTCGATGTGTCCGGGGGTATCGATGATGATGTAGTTTCTCTTGGGTGTTTGAAAAAAACAACGGGCAGAATCAATGGTGATACCCTGGCTTTGCTCATCTTTTAAGGCATCCATTAAAAAGGCATATTCAAAGGGCTTGGCATTACGTTTACAGTTTTCTTTCACCTGTTCCAGTTTTCCATCGGGCAACGATCCCGTATCAGCCAGCATGCGCCCGATGATGGTGCTTTTCCCGTGATCCACATGTCCTACAAAGACCAGGTTCATATCCTCTTTTTCTCTTGTTGTCTCGATCATCGTCATTCGCCCCCTATCACATATACCCGTTTTTTCTCAGTTCTTCCAGACCGCCTCCGTCTTCTTTGTCCTGAGCCCGCCCTGAGCGTTCGGCAATGTTTTTCAACAAACCGCTTTCAAGTTCTTCAATCACTTCATCAACGGTTTTAGCGGTTGAATCGATAGGAAATGTACAAGGATAACAGCCCAATGACCGGTAACGTTTGCCATTCCCTTGATCGTAGTATAAAGAGACTGTTGGAATGTTCTCACGTTTGATATATTTCCAGATATCCAATTCTGTCCAATCCAAGAGTGGGTGGATTCTCAAATGTGTTCCCGGGGCAAAGTCCGTTTTGTACTGATTCCAGAATTCCGGAGGCTGATCCCCGATATCCCATAAGTTCTCTGTATCTCTGGGGGAAAAATAACGTTCTTTTGAACGGCTGCCCTCCTCATCGGCACGGACTCCCACAATAACCCCGGTATAGGGTTCACGGTTTCTGTCAACCTGATACTCACCTGTATCGTGATTCAGTCGATAACGCTTTCCTCTTCCGTTCAACGTGTTTCGTAAAGCCGTAGTCTTCAATAATCGACAACACTCAATACGCGTGGCGTTACCTTCGGGAAATGTTTGCTTGTTTTCCAACGCCTCTTCATTTTGACCGTATATCATGTCCAACTTCCATTTTTTTGCCAATTTATCCCGATACTCAATCATCTCTGGAATCTTATAATTCGTATCAATATGCACCAATGGAAAAGGCACATGCCCAAAAAACGCCTTCCTGGCCAGCCACAACAACACTGTGCTGTCCTTACCTATTGACCAGAGCATACACATGTTTTTAAAATTGGCATACGCTTCTCTGAATACATGTACACTTCTGGCTTCAAGTCTTTCAATATGATCCAACTTGTCCTCCCAATATAAAAAATTTCAATTTTTTTTAAACTTCATCCACACTCCAATCAGAGCATTTTATTTTAACATGTTTTTATGTTTTAATAAAGCATGTACCAAAAGGAGGATAAAATGTTTATCCAGCTGTTGAGACTGCTGTTGGGGAAAAAGTTAAAACGATTTGAATTTAAGCCCTTTCAGAAAGAAAAAAAGTCGTCCCTTCAACAAGCGGGGCTATATGTTCACGTGCCATTTTGTGTTCGATTATGTGATTTTTGCCCCTATTTCAAGATCAAATTCGATCCGGTTCTGGCAGAACAATACGTGAATGGGCTGTTGAAAGAAATCGATTGGGTCAAAGAAACTTATGATATTTCCCAAGTTCCATCCGTTTACTACGGCGGGGGCACACCGGCTTTGATCAGCCATCGACTGGGTGAAATCAATTCAAAAATAAGAAAGCAATTTCCATCTGTCAACTCATTTGCCATCGAATTGCACCCGGATAATCTAACGGTAAAAGTGATGGACGACATTTCTGAGGCCCGATTCAATATGATCAGTGTTGGGATTCAATCTTTTGATACACAGCTTTTAAAAAATCTGGGCAGGAATAACCCCAAATCCCCTGAAAAAAAACTCAACATTCTGTCAAAATACGCCTTTAAAACAATAGATATCGACCTGATCTTTGGCATCCCCGGTCAAACACCTCAGCTATTAGCGGATGATTTCCACCGGGCAGTTCAGGCAGGTGCCACACAAATTTCCACTTATCCGTTCATCGACTTTTCCTATGCCAATAATGCCGGAAAACCCATGAAAAAAAAGAGAATGAAACGACTGTTGGAAAGCCTTATTCAGGCTGCCGATCAGGAGGGCTTTGAGCGCTCCAGTGTTTGGACCTTTAAAAAACGAGGCAGTGAAAAGTATTCATCCATCACCCGGGATTTTTTTATCGGAATGGGTCCCAGCGGGACCACACTCACATTGGAGAATTTTTATATCAACACCTTTTCCGTACCTCAATATTGCCAGACCGTTGACAAAGGAAAGAGGCCCATTGCAGTTCAATTGGACTTTACTCAACGCTGGAGAATGCTATATTGGCTTTTCTGGAGTTGCTACGAGATGACCATTTCAAGAGTGCGTTTTCAGGAGATTTTCAATCAACCCCTCACGGGTGTTTTTGGCAGAGCGTTGAAACTGGCCGATTTTCTAAAATTCATCGAAACAACAAACGACGGTTACCGATTAACTGATAAAGGGGCTTATTACTATCATCTGGCCGAGCAGGCCTTAACTCACACATACATCGACAAGACCTGGAAAAACTTGTACAAGACACCCTGGCCAAAGGGGTTTAAGATATGAAAACCATCCATTTGAATCAAACAGATTCCACCAACCTGTATTTGGAAAAGCACCTGAAAGAGCTGCCGAAAATTTGCTCTGTAAGAGCCGACATCCAGACAGCCGGCATGGGACGGCTTGCCCGTCACTGGGACTCCGCTAAAGGCGGCCTTTGGTTTTCGGTGCTGTTTAAATCACCTGAACTTATACCCTTTCAGTTACAGAAAATTTGCTCCTTGGCAACACTTAACGCTTTAAACGATGAATTAGAGTCGGCTAAAAGAAGTAAAGTAAAATCAGGAAAATTTCTCCTCAAATGGCCAAATGATATTTATTTTAATTCCAGGAAAATCTCCGGATGCTTGCAAAAAAACATTTTCACTCCCACCAGTTCAAATTGTATCATCGGTATTGGCGTCAACGTTAACAATCCCTTAATAGAAGAATTGATAAAAAAAGCTATCAATCTAAAAACGATTCTTTCAAAAGAAATCGATGTAGAACAACTTTATCACCATATTTTAGAAAACATCGAACGAAGACTCTCAGATTTCTCACAAGAGGAATTGGAAGCAGATTACAGAAACAATCAGTTGATTAAAGAAGGTACCCATGTCAAAGTACTGGATATAGTGAACAACAACCATTATACCGGTCGAGTGATAGGATATCCGGGTGAAACCCTTGAAATTTTTACAGAAGAGGGGCTTCAATTGGCCTTTAAAGCGGCAGACGTAACCTTAAAATCTTGGGAAGATTAATCCAAAAACAACAGC
>JASUTC010000059.1 GCA_030445775.1 Thermotogaceae bacterium
ATCAGCAGCCTTGGTGTATATTCCTCCACCAACCCTGTCAAACATGGCGATAATTGAACAACCAAGGGCATAACCTGAAACGGTCATTGTGAAGGGAATGAAGTTTATACCCAACCAATTTTTTACAATCGTTAAATTTGCTACATCCACCTGGCCCAATAATTTACCAAAAATATAATAAACCAATACTAAGCCAAGTAATGCAAAACCACCAACACTCAAACCCATAACACTTCCACCCTGGAAAGCAACTTTCAGTGTCTTACCAAGACTGTTTGTTTTTCGAGCCATGTTTGATACTCTTACATTGGCGAGTGTGGCGATTTTCATCCCGAACCAACCGGCTGAAGCACTCATGACGGCACCAAGAATAAAAGCAACACCGGTGTACCAAGAAACAAGAATCATTAGAATAACAGTAATGAATATGGCTAAAGTGAAAATTGTTTTGTACTCATGCCGAATAAACGTATCTGCACCTTCTTGGATGGCCGTAGCGATTTCCTGCATGAGAGGAGTTCCCGTGTCTAATTTCTTAACTCTTGAAAAATTAATAGCTGCAAAACTTAATGCTGCGATAACTGCGATAACAACTATTCCTAACATTTACTGATCCTCCTTTTTAGTCTGAAATATGATTATTATTGATTTCACCATTAAAAATTACTGCTTTTGGTTTAAATTGTGATAATTCCAAATCGTTCATTTCAAAGATATTCTTTTCGGATAAAAAACCATCCGCGAAAAAACCGTTTTCTATTTTTCCAACCCTATCCTCCCAAAAAGCTGCTTTTGCTGAAGCTGCGGTATATTTCTCAAAGGCAGTTTTTATATCAAAAAAGTTCAGTGCGCTGATCATATTTTTAAATGGATTGTAATCTTCAACAGGTGAATCAGTGGATAACGATAACTCAATACCCATATCCAAAGCTCTTTTGAAGGGATAAGCTATTTCTTCCATTCGGGATTTCCCGATAATTTTCAACGCCATATCATAATCACTAGTGTAAAAGACAGGCTGAATGCTCAAATAAAGATTCATCTCTTTGATTTTTTTTAATTGCTGCTCTGAAGCCATTTGAAGGTGTATGATCCGATGACGTAAGGGATTATACGAGCTTATTGACTGTTGAAACCCTTCCAATGCAACATCTAACGCAGCATCACCTATTACGTGAACGAGTAATTGCAACTCGCTTTCTTCGCATATTTTAACATATTTTGCAAATTTTTCCGCCTTCATGTACAAAACGCCTTTTATATTTGTGTGTTCGTAGGGTTGTCTGATGAAAGCGCTCTTTGCGCCAAAAGAACCGTCTAAAAATACTTTTACCGATCGAATTGAAGCAAAATCGTTGGTTTTTTCCTTGAAAACATCACTTCGAATGAAGTACTTTAATTCTTCAACTGATTTGGGATTAATCTTTTCAAATACCCTTAATTCTTTTTGGTTCATCATAACATTAACTAAGTCTTCAATATTGTTGGAGTGATAATCATCGGTGTGCATAGCTGTGATCCCGGTTTTTCTCAATTCACAAGCAGCCTTTGAAAGATATGAACTAATATCTACTTTCTGATAATGCACGAGATGCATAGCCTGTTCCAAAGTTCTTTCCTTTAAGATTCCACGGTTATAATCGGAATCATCCATTTCATGTATACCCCTTTGAGTCAACTCCTTGATTAATGCGCTATTGCAAGTGCCTATATGGCCACATTTTCTAATCAAAAGACATTTTGTTTGAGGGATCACGGAATCAATAAACTGTTTATCCGGGAAGAAACCTAATTTAGCCTCATCCCATCCGCGTAAGATAATAAATGAGGTATTTTGGGTTAAAATAGCCATTCTTAGTGTATTTTTATTATCAACATCTTTTAAACTGAAATTGGAGAGTTCTATGCCAATACCCAGTAAATGAGCATGAGAATCAATGAATGAAGGGTATAGATAATGATTTCTATAATTGTGAACATCATATGAAATTTTCGGATTTTCATGGTTAATCGTTTTGTATTTGTTCCCATCAATAAGAATATTTCCTACATCAAATCTTTGTGAATCGCTGTTATAAATATTAAGTCCTGTCAGTAATTTTTTCAATTTTCCTCCATGAAGTTCTATATGATTTTGACCATACCAATATCGTTTAAATATTTCATTTCATACAACTTATAGATGATTTTTTCCTCATCTCTTTTGATTTGTGCTTGATCATAATGATAGCCGTGGGCATACAGGGTTGTGATATAACTGTTTGAAAATATATTGATCAAAGTCCTCAATTTGGATTTTTCGTCACTGTTCATTTTATTTTTATACCTAACAACACCATCCAACCATTCCAAATATTCATTATTAAAAAATTCCTTTTCAAGGGTTATCAAATTGTTTAGTTGCTTAATGATTGTTGACAAAGAACAATATTTGAAAATATTACTAATGATTTTGTGTTTGTAAATCTGTGTAATTTCATAAGGTATGGCCTCTTTGTACTGAAAATACGCGATCATATTTTTAGGGTCATAAGAATTGATGGTTATTTCCCTTTCTATTTTTTCGTTGGTCGGCAGAAAACTTAAAACGGATAATTGTTTTCGTTTTGTGAGGAACTCAAAATCTCCTCTGTTTTCAATGATGCATTTTCCGGTGCGAATGATGTATCCGAAATACATTTCCGAAGGAGAAAAAAACCAATCCGGGTTTTTAATGGTTATCAGATGCATTGGAATATCCATCAACTCAACCCCTTAGCAAAAGAAATTAAACTAGTCAATTCTACCATAATTATATCATGATCTTTTTCAAGTTGAATCACTTTTTTGCTTTTGATTTTGTGATATTGATATAAAGATGTCATAAAAAGAAAGATACAGAAGAAAAAGAGCTTAACAAAGAGGCCAGAAGCAAAAGGAAATGCGTCGGGAAGCCGGACCCTGAAACGGGAGAAATCAACTGTAATCAGCGCTATCGATCAACAAGTTCTAACAGTTGATCATGAATCAAACCGTTGGAACATATCATATCCTGATGGCCTAATATGACCGGTTGATTGTTCATCGTTGATGTTTTCCCACCCGCCTCTTCTAGTATTTTATTAGCCGCTGCAAAATCCCAGGCTTTTAATCCTGTTCCAACAAAAGCCTCAGAATGACCTGCTGCTACTTCGCATATTTGTAGGACAGAGGAACCAAGAATCCTCAGCCTTTGTGCTTTTTCGAATAATTTTAGAAACATTTTCAGCTTTTTCTCTTTTTTTTCTGTTTCTTTTTTCAGGTTATGAGTAATACCTGAAGTAATTAAAGAGTGTTCCAATAAGGCTATTTTAGAAACAGTTATCAGGTTTCCGTTTAAGTAGGCGCCTTTGCCATTGAAAGCTTCATATAAGAAATCCAATTCCGGGCAAAAGACAAGACCGAAAACCACTTGCCCATTATGTGCAAAAGCAATAGATACTCCCCAAAAAGGCGAACCATGCATAAAGTTCGCTGTTCCGTCAATGGGATCTATAACCCACAGCTTTGTTGATTTTAAATCAATGTTGTGTGCTTGATTTTCTTCTGCATAAATATGGTCGGAATCAAATTTTTCCTTGATCGATTCCACAATGAGTTTTTGGGCTAACTTGTCTAAGTTTGTTACTGGGTCTTCTAAATGTTTATCTTTAAATTCTATCTCTATTTGATCAAAATGCAAGTCAGATATCTTTTTCCCGACTTTCGTAGCGATTTGTTTTGCTAAACGATATCTTTGTTCGACATCCATCTAATAGGTACCATCTACTGATAAGCCTTGAAGTATTTTCACTCCACTACTTGTCCCAAGTAAATCGGCTCCATTGGCAATCATTTTTTTTGCCGTTTCCAAATCCCGAATGCCCCCCGCTGCTTTTACTTTGATACTGTTACTGACAGTATATCTCATTAGAGCAACATCTTCCAACGTAGCCCCGTGTTTAGCAAATCCGGTGGATGTTTTTACGAATTTTGCTCCTGCTGCTTCTGCAATCAGGCAAGCTACAATTTTCTCTTCATTCGATAGATTACATGCTTCTATGATGACTTTAACCGGAATGCTGCCTGCGGTTTTAACCACTTTATGGATATCAAAGAAAACGTTGTCATAAGCTCCGTCTTTAAGTTTTCCCTGATTAATAACCATGTCTATCTCGTCAGCACCCATGGATATGGCGTTTTCCGTTTCCTTTGATTTGATAAGTGAAGTATTCATGCCTAAAGGGAAGCCGATTACCGTGACTACTTTTACTAACGATTCGCCCAGAAAATCCTTGGCTATTGGTATATAGGAAGGGTGAATGCATACTGATCGGAATTTATGTTTTTTGGCTTCGTTACATAATGTTTTTATATCTTCCGAAGTTGCCGTTGCTTTAAGATTGGTATGTTCAATAGAGGATGTAATGTCTTCAACAGTTACATCGATTGCTTCTTTTTCTTCATAGACATATGTTTGGTAGATTTCCCTTGCTTTAGAAATTACATTGCCAATATTTTCATTCATCATGTTTCACTCCTTATAGCTATTCAAGCTGTTCATTACACCAAGTGCGATGGATGTCAGCTTTGCCTGAGCTTTGTCAGCGCGACTAACGATAACGATGGGGACTTTTGCTCCCATGATTAAACCTCCAATCGTACCTCCACCAATGTATTCAACACTTTTTCCCAAAAAGTTTCCACTGTGAATATCTGGAACTAAAAGTATATCGGCATTTCCGGCTACTTCAGATCTTATTCCTTTAATCTGAGCGGCAAATTTTGATAATGCGTTATCTAAGCCAAGAGGTCCTTCAACAATACAATTTTTGATTTGATTTCTCTGATTCATTTTACTTAACAGTGCAGCGTCAAGTGTTTCAGGCATTTTGGGATTAACAAGTTCTACAGCTGCTATAGGCGCCACTTTTGGTTTTTCAACACCAAGACTCCTCATTAAGGATACGGCATTATCTATAATCGAAATCTTTTCCTCTAAACTAGGTTTCAGATTCATTCCCCCGTCCGTTATGGCAACGATTTTATTCAAGGTTTTGGTGGAAGCAACTGCCACATGACTTAGCAAATTACCGGATCTTAACAGTTTTGATCATTCCTTTCATCAATACCGTACCGGGGCCTTTGCTAATGTATTTGACACTTTTTTCGGCTGTTTCTTCTAAAGTATCAGTGTGAATGATTTCATAATCGGAAATGGCAATATTTTTTAAATTTTTTTCAATCTTTTGGGAATTTCCGATCAAAATAGCTTGTGTTATTCCCATTTCACTGCTTTCTGCCAAAGCCTTCCTGCGCCTGCTAATACAACCTTTTGCTTTTGTGCCTTCTTTAGCTGATCAAAAAGTTCTCCAAATTCTTTCATTTCTTCCCCCTAAGCTTTATTATTTATGCCAAATAGTACCGTTTTTTGTTAAAACATATAAACCCTGCTCTGCAAAAGTAAAGTCCTCAATACCGTTTGAAAATATGTATTCAGTGATATTGTTGTCCAGTGCATTAAACTCAATCAGTTCATTGCCGCTTTTAGCAAATAGTTTATAATTTTTATCATCAAAAATAGCCGAATCTATAGGTTTACCCAGTTCTATCGGTAATGTTATCCTGTCTTCCAAAAGCATGTAATAGATAATTTTACCGTCTGAATCGATGATACCCACTTTTGTTCCTTCGATTAAAAAGACGCGCTTTATTTCAGATAAACCTTCATCTTGTAAATCTATAACTACTAATTGTCCCGGATTATACGGATTGGTTATTCCCATGGATTGATTGAAGAAGAAAAACAATCTGTCTCTTCTCACAGAGGCAAAGTGTATGTCATTACCCTCACCAAATTTAAATGTTCTGACGGTTTTGGAATTTTCAATATCAAAAATGGATAGCATGTCCTTATCCCAATAAATGAAATACCGCTCTGAACTATTAACTTTTTTTGCTTCAAATACTTCAACTGCATCATCAGATAATTTCCCATCGTAAAACGGGTAATAATTGTTTCCTTCATTGTGAATTACAGTGGGGTTTTTCAATAGTTCCGATATAATAAAAGAATCATCAGCCAAGACCCTTTTTTCTAATACGTCTGAAGCAGGTGAATATGTGAATAGAGTATTATCCGGCATGATAACTGCTAATTTATTGTCGTACTCAAAGAAGCCATGAGGCGAATTGAAATTAGGCTTGTTTGATATTTCAGAACCTGCTATTAGATTCCAACTTTTTAGATTATAGGATGTGTCCAAGGATATCATGTTTTCTTTATAACCACTTAATTCAAGTACCGGCAAAGGTATGCTGGTTTTTCCGGTTTGTTTTAAAGAGCTGTTACAAATAAAAAGATTTCCTTTTTCTGTTCCAAATAAAATCCAATCTTTATCAATATCTGCAGCATAAACTGCATTGATTATTTCATTGGTGATTTTTCTTTGAATCCCACCTAATATGCCAACAGTAGAGTTTTTGTCAACCCAATATGTCTTTCCCTTGTGTGTAAAAACATTAGTTATGGCAACTTCTGAAACGTTTTTATTGCTAATTATTCCTTCCTTACCGATGAACCCTACATTTCCGGTTGCATCTCCAAAAATAAATTGTTCACCTTCATTCATGTCTGTGTTGATGGAGGTAATTTCATTCTTTGAAAAAATATTTTTACCACGTGAGAAATCGATCGTCATGATTTTCACTTCACCGTTTCCCCTTAAAAGAAGCAAATACTCACCATTTCTTGAAAAAACAATTTTCTTTCCATCAGTGATAGGGAACTTATAGCTACTTATTCTGGAAATATCCTTTGTTGAATAAAGGTTGTCAATATCCCAAATTTCAATACGGTTGTCAAATAGCAAAGCCAATATATTGTATTTTGAAATTGCAGAATCAAGTAATAGGCTTTTGGAATAAGTAACTTTTTTTATCGTTTGTAAAAGCGGATTAACGATTCTCATGTTCGAATCTCCAGCAAGAATATATCCAAAATCTTTATAAGCAACAACACTTTTCCAACCCCCATATATTGCTTCAAAACCCTGTAATTCCTCTGGTGTTAGCTCTCGTTCGTTTTTTTCACCGGTTGGAATTGGTGTATCAGTATTATTTTCTATATTCCCTGCGATTACTTTACCATCCAATACAATAGCTACTTCTTCTTCCTTATCTTCTTCGGTTGGTTTATCCATTTCTGTTGATTTTTGTGTTGCTTCTTTTTTGATTTCGGATAAGTTGATGTTTGTATCATAATAACCATCTGATGTATCAGCGAGTTTTTCTTCTTCGGCAGTTTTTTCAACGTTTGTTTCCGCCGTCTGGATAGATTCATTCATATCATCGGTTGCTTCTTTTGGTGGTTGTGTTGCTTGAAGTTTTTCAATGCTGTATATTTTTTCCAAATTTTCGGGTATTGTCGTATCCTTTGAATAAAAATACAGTTCATTATCAACCGTAACGATTAATACTTTATCAGCATATGAATCAACATCGAAGGCTTCAATTCCTTTTTTTGAGCGGAACAAGACGGTTTCATTTAAATCAAATATTCTATAACCCCTTAAGGTTTTATCCCAATGATTTGCAAATAACATGTTATTGGCTTCGGCAAATGAGGCTTTTAAAACAATCCCACGATTTAAATTTCTTATGGTAGCTTTTGTATTTTCAAAACGCTGAAAATAAACAGAACCACTGGCATCAACAATGAGGAATCTTTCTTGATCAACATCGAACGGACATAACCCAACTACGGGTTTTTCAATTTTTATTATTCTTAATTCATCATTTACATTTTCCAACCAACCAATCCTTGCCGTTGTTGTACTGAGGATTATTCGTCCCTGTTCGTCCATTACAGCATGATTTAGTACACCTGATTCCAATTGCCATTCATTCATTTCTTCAGCAGTTGTTGAAAGAGCCTTTACCAAGCCGTTCTCATAGCAAAGAAGCAGGATTTCTTCGTTGATTAATTTGTAATAGGCCAAAGGCATATCAATTTTCATTGAACTGATTTCAACAACTCTGTCTCCTTTTATCTCCATTGTTTTCAGTTCATTCTCGATTAATATTGTCAGATATGGATAATGGAAAGATATTTTTTTCAAACCAGATGGAATACTGATGCCGGCAATTCTATTTTCCTTTGGAATATGGAAATAAAGAATATCGCTCTGGGCCCAAACTAAATTCCCTTCAGCATCCAAATCGAATATTGTGATGTCTTTAAGACTTAAAATTTGTTTAAATTCGACTGGAAAATCAACGATATTTTCATCTGATTCCTCTGAAAAAGTTTTTAGAGGTTCTTGCATTTGTTCTGTTGAAGATGTTTCAGTCTGTTTTTGACCTGTTTCCGAGGCCGGTTCAACCATTTCTGAATCACTTTCTTTTTCCAAAGGTTCATTTTGTTTTTCAATCTTTTCAACAGGCTCTTGGGTTACCGTTTCAGTGCTTTTTTCTTCTATTTTTTCACTATCTTTTTCCGCTTCCGGTTTTTTATCAACTGCCTCTGTTTTATCCTCAGTCCACTCCTTTTCCTCGCTTATTTCGGAAGTTTCTTCACTTTTTTCCTGTGCTGATTCCTTTACTGCAGTAGTGCTTTCTTTTACAGGCTCTTTAACCTCTTCTGATGCTTCTTTTTGCTGATCTTGAGTTTCATAATCTCGAATCAGAGACATTTGTTTTAAAAACCTGCTATTTGATTCTTTTTCAAATTTATAACCGTTGATTGAAAAGGTTTCAGAGATTTGATTTTCTTTGGTTAATACTGGAGCGGTTCTATAAGTTAAATCTTTTGCGATTATGTTCGAAAGCTCATCCGTTCGATAATCGTTAATATCATGATATTCTGTGGCAGATAAATAAGCGATCTTTTTTAGCAATGACTCATGGTTTTCTTGAGATACGCCTATTGGATAGACTATCATACCAGATTTGTTGATCGCGTTAAGTGCTTCTTCCTCCGTTCGTATGCTGCCAAGACCGGTATCATAATAATCTGAATCAATACCATCTGTTAAAAGAACTAAAATCTTTAAACCTTGTCGTCTGGCTAGAACGGTACCAGCGTTATAAATGGCATCATATAGCCTTGTCATACCACTTGAAACTATTTGTTCTTTTGCAAATTCCCATTGGATATAATCATCCGTAAAACTTTGGATAATTTCGATTTTGTCATCAAAACCCATCAGAGACCATTCAAAGCCTTCCGGAAGTGTCTGAAGAAGTGATTCAATCTGTGACTTTATTAAAGGTATTTCCTTTTCATTACTACCACTTCTATCCACAAGAAAGAGAACACTCACAGGCATTCTATCTAAAGGTATGGTTTCGCTTTCTACCACAGTCTCATCTTGGTCGTAAAGTTTTATTTCATTGATATCGGCATCTGATTTAAATAAGTATAGTTGCCCCTCTTGATATCTTTCATTGAATGCAAGGATAGGTTTTTTAACATCTTTTCTAATACGTTCAACCATGTAATTGCCAATGTTATCTAAAAAATTCTGAGTTGCTTTTTCAACGGCTTGTAATATTGTGATTTCAGTTCCCAGCATGCCAATGCTTTCTGAAATATCTTGAAAATTACCCAAAGTGATGGAAGTTTTTGGATCATAGATTCTAAACTGTGTTTCAAGTCTGGTAATCTTCTTTTCCCTAAAGGAAGAATAACTCCAAAGGGCATTAACAATCATAAACAAACGTGCTTGTGGATGCCTCTGGGAAAGCATTTCATATATACTTATATTATCCATAATCAAGTCAAATTCATCAACTGGCTTTTCGACACTGATCGAGAAGCCCATTTGCTCAAACCTTTTTTTTAAAGCCTCAATAAGTTGATCTTCATTTTCTCTAAATAAAATTCGTCTCGATCCGGATTGTTGGTAATTTGTTAAGTATAAAACCATTGGGAATGCTTTAGAAATTTCCTCTAATGGATTTAAGTTATATTCTATGACAGTCGGCATTCTAATATCAATGGTTTCTTCTTGAGACTGATATCCGTTTTTGTTTACTCTGATAATATGTTTTCCGGGCGCAAGATCAACTGCTACCGGAGTATTACCACGCCACACTTTGTCAACAAATACATCCGCATTTTGAGGATGTGATAAAAGCTCCAATTCAACTGAAAAAGAAATGCTAGACATAGTGATTATTACAAATATTATAAGAAACGACTTCATTCTTCCCGTCATAATTTCTTCCCCCTCCTTGTTTTACTATAATTGTACCATAAACAGGGTTTACTTATTTCGTTATGATAAACTATCTCTTATGAAACATTTACTGATAATGAGGTCAATCATGTATAATAAAAAGAGGTGAGATTTTGAACAGTCAGAAAATAATGTCGGAGATTGAGGAAACTATAAATCAATGTACAAAATGTCCATTACATGAAACAAGAGCAAACACTGTACCCGGTGAAGGTAATATACATTCACCGGTTGTTTTTGTCGGCGAAGGTCCCGGTGCCGATGAGGATGCCGCAGGACGTCCTTTTGTGGGTAGAGCAGGGAAATTATTCGAAGAGATCCTAAAAGCGGTTTCTTTTTCACGTGAGGATGTCTTTATTACAAATGTAGTCAAATGCAGACCCCCAAATAACAGAAATCCAATGCCCGATGAAATGATGAGTTGCGCTCCATTTTTGTTTTCCCAGTTGCAAGTCATCAACCCTATTCTTATCGTTACTCTGGGTGCTGTTCCATTATCATTTTTGTTGGAAAAAAAGACTGTAAGGATAACATCAATGAGAGGGAATTTAATCGAGTACAAAGATGGTGTTATGATTTTCCCGATGTTTCACCCCAGCTACCTGCTTAGAAATCCTTCGAAAACAAAAGGTTCTCCAAAATATTTAACTTGGCAAGATATCAAGGAGGTCAAAAGAATTTATGACGAACATCGAAAATAAAAAGCATGTTTTTGATCCTGCGATGTGGATGTTTCTAATCTATTTTGCTTTGTTTTTCCTTTTGTTTAAGGTTTCAGAATCGATTCTCGGGGCTATTCTTTTTGGGTGGTATTTATCATTGATCATCGAAGTTCCTGCCAATTATTTAAGCAAAATTAAGTTTATCAACTATAAATTAGCCGTCGTAATCAGCTCTTTATTAATGTTTTTTCTCTTAGCGTATGCTATTTATTCCATTTTCCCTATCCTCATTGAAGAAGGACAACGACTATTCCCGGTTTTATCAAGATCATCACAAGATTTAAATTTGGATAACTTTTTTAAAAACAATAATATTGACCCAAGTGTAATTGAATGGATTGATTCGTTTATTGGAGATATAGGAAAGAAATTTTCAGAGTTCGGTGCCAACATATTAAACACCATCATTCAATATATACCAAATGCAACAACCTCTGCAATTATATTCATCATCACCGCTTCATATTTTACCGCTTTAACTCCTATTTTTAAAAGAAATTTGTGGCGGTTTTTTCCAAAGTCCTCGCAAGATAAATCAATTAACTTTATCAGAGAGTACTATCGCGATATCAGGCACTTTATAGGTGGACAAGTTATTATAGCCTTTTTTGTAGGCTTGATGGTTGGATTTGGAACTTTTTTATCAGGAATTCCCTATTCCCTCTTTTTAGGTTTTCTCTCCGGAATTACAAATTTTATTCCATATCTTGGAGTTTTCATCGCGGCTATTCCAGCTTTGTTATTAGGTTTTGTTCATGGCGGATTAGTGGGTTTTATTAAGATACTGATTGTTTTGATATTGTCCAATCAACTTGAATCCTGGTTGTTAAATCCGAAAATTCAGGGAACAAGAATGCAATTAAATTGGTTCGCCATTCTTCTTTCTATTTTGTTAGCGGGTAGTATATTGGGATTAGCGGGGGTCTTATTGGGAATCCCTCTACTTTTGTTTTTTAAAAGATTTTGGGAAGAATACGTTCAAGAGACAATGAAAAAACTTTAAATATAGAAAGTGTGTGATTTCAAATGAAGATTGCTGTTGCCGGCGGAGTAACTGGTGGCCATATCTACCCTGCTGTTGCCGTGTTAGATTATTTTAAAAAAATGGGAGACAAATTGGAAGTTCTGTATTTTGCTACTCCCCATGGGCTTGAAAATAAAGAGATAATCCGGCTTTTCCCTGAAGCTAATATTGTGAAGCTAAAAATAAACGGTTTAAGAAGACCTTTCTACAGTTTTTCTAATTTTTCGGTTATCTATAATACTTACAGAGCATATCGCGATTGTGTCAGGCATTTAAGAGAGTTTAAGCCTGATTTTAGTTTTATCACGGGGGGGTATATTTCCGTACCTTTGGGACTCGCCAGCAAAAAACTTAACATACCGAATTTTATCCATGAACAGAATGCAATTGCCGGTTTGGCGAATAAGATTATTGGTCCAAAGGCAGAAAAGATATTTATCAGTTTTGCAGAAAGCGCAAGAGATTTTAACGTAAGTTTTGCCCACAAGATCAAACATACCGGTAATCCGGTTAGGAAAATTGAAAAGAAGAACAGACAAATATTTGAGCGTTTTGGGATTAACCCCAATAAAAAGGTCATACTTGTTGCCGGTGGAAGTAAAGGCTCTGATTTCATCAATGAAAACATGATTCAAGTATATCAAAAAATTGGAAATAACTCACATAATAAATTTGATTTTCTTCATTCTTGTGGAGATGAAGCATTTATAAAAAAATTGGAAGGGTTCCCTTTCGTAAAAGCAGTTCCATTTATCATTGATATGCATAAGTATCTTGCTGCTTCTGATGCTTCAATCATCAGAGGCGGAGCAACTACCGTGGCGGAAGTTATTGCCTATGGCGTTCCCTCTTTGATCATTCCATGGTCTGGAGCAGCTGAGAATCATCAGTTAATAAACGCCATTTCTCTTGAGAAAAATGGCGCAGGTTTTTATTTAGAAGAAAAAGAGGCAAATGCACCTGAGATTCTTAAAATTCTTCATTTACTACTTGAAAAGAAGATTTCTCAGTCTATCAGAAATAATCTCAAGCTTTTAAAGCCGGACTATGATCCTTCTGAAAGGATTTATAACGAGATTATCGAATCACTCAACAATCATTCGAGAACGTAGACGTTGTATAATAGCTTTTTATCTATTCCGTTCAAATATTTCTCAACATCAGGTACAGCTGCACCTCGTATAATGTAGTATTTAAATGGATCAATTGATATTAAATTCATTTCTTTGAATTTATCAAAAGTGAAATAAGTCAACAAATCGGGTAAATAGGCTTCTATCTTATTCAAATCCTTTTCTTTTAAGGCTTTTATTTGCAAATTACCATTATAACTTGGCTCAATTTCAAACGTATTGATATCTCCTTTTTTATAACTTTCTGTTTCTACATACTTTAGCCAGTTTAAATAATCATCAGCGGGCAAATATCCGGGAAAACCACCAAGAAATTCAAGATCTTTGTTAAAAAAGTAAGTTGCAGGAACGCCTCTTACATCGAATAAATAAAACAACTCCTGATAAGTAAATGCTTTTCCGTTTATGTCAAATTTGGCATTTTCAACATCAAAATGTCCTTTTTGATCATCGTTAGCATGCAGTTCTATTAAAATGTAGTTGTTAATTAAGAAATTCATCACTTCTTCAGAAGCAATAACATCTTGTTTTAATTGTTTACAATATGGACAGCTGTTGCTTGTAAACAACAACAGGACATTTTTATCAAGTATTTTCGCTACTTCAAATCCAGTGTCAAAATCGTTAAAAAAAACAAAGTCTTCAAATGAAACAGCAAAACTTGACAGAGCAATTAAGAATGATAATAGTACCAGCGATAACTTTTTCATAGAAATACCTCCGTGAGTTATAATAAACTAATTAATACCACTGTTTAGACGAAGAAACAGGGGGATTATTTCAGAATATATGGTAAAATCGTTTTGATTTTTCTTTGGAGGGGTTTGTTTTGAATGAGTTACTTTGGATAATCTTCATGATTGTAGATTTATCGATTGCTTTAATTGTTTTTAGATTATTTGGTAAGAAAGGTCTTTTTATGCTGATAGCTGCAAATATTATTATTTGCAATATACAAGTACTGAAAACGGTTGAAATGTTTGGAATAACTGCCACTTTGGGAAATGTACTTTACGGTAGTATTTTTTTTGCGACGGATGTCATCAGCGAATTGTATGGAAAAAAGGAAGCAAAAAGGGCGGTTTTAATAGGTTTTTCCAGTCTTTTGATTATGACTTTATATATGCAATTTTCGTTGTTGTTCACACCGGCTCCTGAAGATTTTGCTTCTCCGCATCTTTCTGCTTTGTTTGGTTTTATGCCTAGAATAGCTTTAGGAAGTTTAACCGCCTATTTATTATCGCAGTTTCACGATGTTTGGGCCTTTCATTATTGGAAGGAAAAAACCAAAGGTAAATATTTATGGTTGAGAAATAATCTTTCCACATTGGTGAGTCAAATGATTGACTCCTTTGTCTTTTGCTTAATTGCATTTTTCGGGCTTTTTCCCATGAATGTTTGGTTTGAGGTATTGATAACCACTTATCTCTTTAAATTGATCGTCGCCCTTTTTGATACCCCGTTTATTTATCTTGCAAAAAAAATAGAGGAAAGTAAAAAGGCTCCGTTATTATAACGGAGCCTTTTAAGTATCAATTTCTTTTTATTATTTTCTGTTATATCTTGCTTCGGATGTATATTCCGTAATGATTCCCAAATGTTCTATATAACCCCTGAGAACGTCTGCAGCGACGAAACCGGCGTCGTAACCTTTGTCTCCGTTTTTGGACAATACTTCGTATCCGTCTCCACCCATTGCCAAATAATTATTGGTGGCTAATCTGTATACTTTATCCATTTCAATAGCTTTCCCGTTGACTTGAACATTTTTCACTTGATCGTTTTCATAAGTAAAAGTCAATCCTGCAAGGTGCGGATAAGCGCCTGCTCCTGCCGGAATGGTAACCATAAAGTCGATAAGTTCCATGATTTCGCTACCCTTTAATTCCATAACATATACAGTGTTGCCAAATGGAAGAACGGTGAGGATATCTCTGTATGAAATATCACCGGCTTGGATTGAAGCTCTGATTCCACCACCATTTTGAAGGGCTATGTCGGCATCAGTTTTCCACTTAATTGAATCGGTGATCATATTGGCTAAATTCGTTGGTTTTGATCGGACATCCGCTCTTTCTCCGTTTAATAATACCTCTGTTTTTCCAACGACTTCATTCAGTTTTGCATCTCCTTG
>JASUTC010000060.1 GCA_030445775.1 Thermotogaceae bacterium
ACACAAACGGCTATGGGATACCCGGCTTACGGTTACTTATATCCGGGAGACATCATCACAGAAGCCATTATGCTGCCCAACAGTCAAATTTGGGGAAATCCAAATAATCCCAATCAAGGGGCGCTCATTTCTTTTAATCCCTATTATTCCCTCAATCAGCAATTGGGGCAATTGGCACAGTTTAATTATCAGTATAATTACACTCAGACTTACAATTACACAACCGTACTTAATTTCATTAATTCAGCCCCATACTTTTCTAACATCATTTTAAGGCTGTTTAGACCCCAATGGAACAGTTGGACACTTGTATCAGTTGTTCTTGATTCTTCAGGTCAAGGCAGCATATGGGGGATGCCACAACCGCAACAACCTGTTGTACAGGTTAACCCCAATCAACCCCAAGTCCAAATTAACCCTAATTTTCAAATCAGAATTTGGCTTAGATTCTAATGAAAAAAGGCGTGATAAAAATGTTTGTCACGCCTTTTTTAATCTTACTATAAATCATTCTCGTGGTATTTTCCCCCAATGATAGTCATGGTTGCCATTTCGGAATCCACAGTAAAAAAAACATTCAACAAGTATTGACTAAAATTGTGTTTACTTTGCTGAAGATGATTTGGCGATTTGAGAATAATCTTTTTGTTTATCATGGGTGTTAAACCAATAAAAGAGTCAACGTCTTCTCTATCCTTTAACTCCGATGAAAGCAGATTCGAAAGGGCGAGAACAAAATAGGTTTTAAAAACCGAATTAAGGAATGTGATGAAATTAAAAACGGTTAGCAGTGTGTTATTTTCATAGGAGGTGACCCCGATAAAAAGTTTTCCTCCTTTTATTTCTATCTCTCCCGTCAGAACGTTGTCGTTGTATTCAAATTCTTTTGTAAGACGATACTGATGTCTATCTTTGTGGGCAATTTTAAGTTTTTCATTCAAACTGAAAAAGAGTGTATAATCCATGTACTGAATTGATTCATCTTCTACTTCCGGAGGGGTTTTCCCTCGTTTTAATTCTTCATAATCTTTTTCCAAAACAGAGATGATTAAAGTGTTATTTTTCTGTCCGTATTTTTTGTATAATTGTTCGTATAACTCACCTTTTGTTCGGCACGTTTTCATAAGTTCCATAATATCCTTTTTGATAGTGCTTTCGGGTGCGTAAAGTTCTTTTAGTTGGTCGTAGTCAAAATGCATAATCTGTGAGACAAGATTTTGGTATTTTGTACCAAAAGTCTGTAAAAGCTCTGCAAAGATTTCTGATTTTTGATCGCCACGTGAAATCATATCAATCATTTCTTTTGTGATTGTGGATTTTTTCATAAATTGTAAAGAATTCGAATGATTAGAAAGGCTTTTTGTCACCTCCTTGCTTATTCAGTTCAAAAAAATAAAACCTTAATATATTATAACACAAATAGTGTTATGCGGCAATTCTTTTATAGCTTTTTTATCAGGTTGATCATGATTATACCCGGTTCGATACTCAAGTTTTGTAGTGAGTAGCGTTCTAAGATCGAGAGCAATGCAGGTTTCTTTTGGGTGATGATCTCGTAAAGATTAACGATTAAAATGTTCTTTTTAAAAACGAAAAATGGATCCAAGCGGTCTTTAAAGATTTTAATGCTTGGAAATGCCATCTTTGATAAAGTGCCAATGGGTTTTATGGAAAATATCAATGTTTCAGGAGATGTGAGATCTGGAGAGAATTCTTCTAAAAACAGTTGGAATGTAAGTTTGCCATTCAATTGCTTGAAGGTTCCGGTAATAAACAAATCAATTGTACGTTCTTTTGCCAGAATAGAAAGAGAGTCCATATTATCGTTGGACGAAACGACCATGTCCTGAAGAAAGTCATTGATGACTTCATCGCCAAGACCAACATACAATTCTTTAGACAACAAGATCACTCCTTGTGATGTGAATAATACGCTCATTATACCATTTATGACTGTGATATAAAGAGAGAAAACAGGTTAGGGAAATCAAATGGTAGATGTAGAACAATATATTGGTGATGAATTTTGAAAAATGATTATTTGTTTTTTGACCTTGGAACTCAAAACATTCGAATATTTTCTTCCAACAACGGTTTAATCTTTCATGGCCCCGGTGCGATAGCACTCAATGATGAGTTTGAAGTGATCGCTTATGGGAACAATGCCATGGATTTGCAGATAGGAGAGGAGATTAGACTCATTTATCCCATAGAAAAGGGTACCGTTGCAAATCATCATGTATTACATTTATTACTGCAAGCGATACTTGCCGAGCATTATAAAAAACGTTTTGGAACAAAAGTAAAAGCCATCTTTTCTATTCCTCCGTTCGCCACTAACGTTGAACAAAGGGCTTATTTTTTTGTTGGCGAAGCCTTGGAATTTTCTCAACTTCTTTTTATACCTGAGTTTATTTTTCTTTTAACCTCCATTTATGAATCCATTGGTAACTACGGGTTTGAATTTGTTGCTCAAACGGGAGCCGGGCGGATGGATACCTATTTATTAAATAACGGAAAATTGCTATATGGAGATTCTCTAAAGGGTGGTTTTGAATTCATTGTTTCTAAGCTGCTCAAAAAAATACGTTTTGAAAAGGGTATTCAAATTGGAAGGAAGTCTTTATTTGAAGCGTTTTTTGAAACGAACCAAAAGGATATACTCATGAGAGGCAGAAACAAGGTTACCGGTGAGGCCGTTGATGAGGCTATAGAAGTGGCATACTTGGAAGAGCTTTTAAAAGAAGGATTAGCCGATTATGTTCAATTGATTAAAGCTGTTTTCGAGCAATTATCACCGGATTTAAGTGCGGAGTTTTTGGAAAAGGGTTTGCGTTTATCCGGTGGGCCATCAAATGAAAAATGGCTTCGGGATGAGATTGAAAAAAGAACCGGCTTTTCAGTGAAGATCAGTGATACACCAGGAGAAGATATATTAAAAGGCTTTAAAGTGATTTCGAATCATCCGGAACGAGAACAGTTGGAGCGATACAACCTTTTGGGAACAGTCATTGAGGTGAGATGATGCTTAGAGGTATTTATACAGCAGCTATGGGAATGTTGGCGGAAGAGGCAAAAGTCAACACAACGGCGAATAATTTGGCCAATGTGGATACATCAGGGTATAAAAAGGATTCTTTGTCCTTTAGCACATATTTAAAGCAAGAGATCTATAGAACCGAGTCTTTGTCAGACGAACAAAAAAGATACGCCATTGGAAAGATGGAAAGTGGTGTGGTTTTGGATGAGTCTCAAGCCTATTTTTCTCAAGGGGCTATCGAAATGACCAATCGTCAGTACGATTTTGCTCTTCAGGGAGATGGTTTCTTTACCGTTGAGATGGCAGATGGTAGACAGTACTACACGCGAAATGGTCAGTGGCATCGAAACAATGAGAATTTTTTAGTTGATTCAGTAGGCAATTACATCTTGACAGATGGTGGCGAGAGAATCACCGTCAACGATCAAATTTTTGTTGCCTCTGATGGATCAATTACTCAGGAAGGCGTATTAACAGGTAGAATAGCTGTGGTTCAATTCGAGGATAACACCGGGTTGAGAAAAGTTGGAGATAATTATTATGCTCAAACGGAATTTTCAGGAGAACCTGAGCAGAATTTTTCTGCAATGGTTGTTCAAGGGGGATACGAACGGGCAAACGTGAATGCTGTCAAGGAAATGCTTAACTTGATTACGGCTCAAAGGCATTTTGAAATCACACAGAGAGTCATCACAACGGAAGATCAACTACTTGATGCAGCTGTTAACCGAGTAGGAAGAGTCTAAATTATAAAATAAGGTTATTAGAACGGGAGGGGTTATTTTGATTACAGGAATGTACAGTGCCGCAACCGGTATGAACGCACAGCAACACAAATTGGATACCATCTCAAATAATCTTGCGAATGTGGATACGACCGGATTTAAAAAATCCAGAAACGAGTTTGCTGATTTATTCTATGTTTATGCAAAACAGACCGGGAGTCCTGAAAGTGATATCAGTGGTTCCGAAGGTCCTGTTTATACGGGATTGGGTGTAAGAGAAGTACGTACAACACGTTTGTATACCCAAGGGAATATCGAAAAAACAGACAGGCCGTTGGATGTTGCCATTAACGGACAAGGCTTTTTTAGAGTAACTTTGGATAATGGCGGTCCTGCATATACAAGGGATGGGGCATTTCACGAAAAGAATGGTGTCTTGTACACCAGTGCTGGTCATGCGCTTGACGGTGTGAATGTAGATGGGGTTGCTTCAGTCTATGATTTAATAGTCACACAGGATGGAATAGTGACGGATTCGCAAGGCGTCAATTATGGTCAAATTGCTATTTACGATTTTACCAATCCCGAAGGTTTGAAATCCATTGGCGATAACTTGTTCCTGGAATCCGATCAAAGCGGTGAAGTCAATGCATTGAATTTAGGCCTTGTCAACACAACACTGGCCCAAGGATTCCTGGAAAAGTCCAACGTGAATGCTGTCCAGGAAATGGTGAATATGATTTCAGCGCAAAGGGCCTATGAACTGAATTCCAAATCCATTACCACGGCTGATAATATGTTACAGACTGTCAACGGATTGAAGAGGTAATCAATAGACTATTGGATGTGATGTAAATGATAGGATCACTGTATTCCGGGTTGACCGGTTTAATGGGTTACCAAAATGCGGTAGATGTAACGGGGAATAACATCGCCAATCAAGGTACAATTGCTTTTAAATATTCAAGAGCGGCTTTTAGTTCGCTTTTTTCTGAAAACAGATATTACGCATCGAATAATGTTGATGGTCAGGGTAATTTTGGAATTACCAGCCGGACAAAAAGAGCCGGTTTGGGGACGAACCTTTCTTCAATTGACACCATTATGACATCCGGGATTATCGAAAACACAGGTGTTTTCAGCGATGTTGCCATTGGTGGAAATGGCTTTTTCTTTGTGGGTCCAAATAAAGATCAAAACAGTGAGTCGGTTGCCGGTAGATTATATGCCTCTAAGGTGGGGAATTTTGAAAAAAACATGTTTCCCGATCTCATCCAAACGAGTACGGGGTTGGCATTGTACGGATTTCTTGGGAAGGATGATGGGAATGGGAATATTGTTTTTGATGATATTCCCACCGAAGCACAAATGATGGATGCAACACAGGTGGAAAAAGGAGGGTTTCTCGATCGTTTGGAACCCATCACTCTGGAGGACCTTCAAACTATTAGTGCAAAAAAAACAGAAAGCATCAAATTTTCAGGGGTCTTGGATACACAGGTGGGTCCGGATAAACTTGTAAGAATGAACCAAACGGATAACTTGGGAACACCTTATGAGGTTTATTTTGAATTATCAAGAGATTATTCCATGCTGGATAGCTCCTTGGGTGAACAATATGAACAATATGAATTGTCTATTCAAGTGAAAGATACGGATGGAAACATTATGGATGGAATAGTACCGGAAAGTAAAAGAGTTGTTTTTTCTCCTAATGGACAGTTGTTGAATGAGAGTGGTGATGCCATTAGTAATCTAAAAATAACCTTGGCAACGGGAAATGAAATAAATATTGAACAAGAAGGCCTGAATTTCAACTATCAATCGCCAAGAGTTGTCACTTATGCGGATATCTTTGCTCAAACCGGTGATGAAGATAAACTGCCTCTTTCTTTTGAAAAGATTGAAGCCGGTAAATGGCGGTTAAAACCGGATTTACCCCAAGCTGGAAATATGACAAAAATTTCTCTTAAAGGACAAACAAATGAATATATACTCAAAGACAAAGATTCCTCAATTATTGAGACAGATGGCATAGAGTTAGGGTTTGACAGTACCGGAAAGTTGATTTCAAAGAATATCGTTGATACCTCCGGAAACCTTTTGGAGGAAATTCAAGGATTTGTGTTTACTTATGAAGACGGATCACAAATTGAGGTGGAATGGAAAGATACAGATCTTATTGAATCAGCATTAATTGCTGATGTGAATGCCACACAAATTGGAGGACGAAGTTCAGGTTATTTAACCAACGTTGAATTCAGTTCTGATGGATATCTCCTTGGTAACTATTCCAATAAAAGCCAAGCCAAATTAGCATTTATACCATTAGCAAGGTTCCGTTCCACAGAGGCATTGGCTTCTACTTCTACAGATCCCCTATTATATCAGATTCCGGTGAATGAAGCTGGAACTCCGGATATCAACTTCTTTGGTTACTTTAAACCCGGGCAGGGGATGTCAGGAAATCTTGTTCCCTATGCGCTTGAGATGTCCAATGTAGATATCTCAAAAGAAATGGTCAATCTGATTAAATACCAGAGAGCTATTCAATTAAATTCCAGAACGGTACAAACGGCTGATCAAATATTACAACAAGCAATCCAATTGAAAGGTTAACAAAATAAATGGTATAATAAAACACCCTTTTTAGCCCTTTTTATGGTGCTGGGTGTTTTATTGTTCTTTTAAAATCTTTCAAGGGAGTGTATGTTATGGGAATAGAGCTCAGAAATCGTGATTTTATAACCACACAAGACTTTAGTAAAAATGAATTGGATTTAATGCTGGACGTATCTTACGATCTTAAGAAAAAATTTGCCCTTGGAGAACCAACCCGATACCTTCGGGATAAAACGTTGTTCATGATCTTCTACGATGAATCCACAAGAACAAGAAATTCAATAGAAGCCGGTATGACACAGTTGGGGGGGCATGCTCATTTTTTGGCGCCAGCTCACATGCAACTTGCTCATGGGGAAGCGGCAAAGGATACAGCCATTGTTTTAAGTCGTTTTGGACATGGTATTGCCATTCGCCATTGTTTACACGGAGAGGGGAACAAATATCTCAATGCCATCGCCAAGCATTCAAAAACACCTTTGCTAAACCTCCAAGACGATGTGTATCATCCTTTCCAAGTTTTAGCCGATACTATGACAATACAAGAGAAGTTCGAAAGAAATTTACGCGGTTTAAAAGTTGTCATCTCATGGGCATACGCTGAAAGTCATCTTAAGCCCTTGTCGGTTCCTCAATCTCAAGTATTGATGTTCCCCCGTTATGGAATGGATGTCACTTTAGCGTATCCTGAAGGGTTTGATCTGATGCCTGATATCATGAACCAAGCCAAACAGAATGCGGAGGAAACAGGCACAAAACTTGAAGTTTCTCATGACATGGCCGATGCCTTTAAAGATGCTGACGTGATCATTGCCAAGAATTGGGGCGGTTTTTACGTTGGAGAAACGGAAGAAGCTATTAGAAAAGAACAGGCAAAACACAAGGATTGGATATGTGATCGGAAAAAAATGGAAATGGCAAAAAAACACGCCATATACATGCATGCTTTACCTGCAGATAGAAACAGAGAAGTAACAGACGAGGTTATCGACGGTAAATGGTCGGTCATCTACGATGAAGCTGAAAATCGATTGCATACCGCAAAATCAGTAATGGCTTTAACCATGGGAGGGAGGCCATAAAATGCCCAAACAACCAGCCTATGATCTGGTGATTCAAAATGGAACAATTATGCATGGTTCCAGGACGTTTCGAATACATGTTTGTATAAAAGATGGTAAAATAGCCAATATTGTGGATGCCAAGATGATGATACCCGATACTAAAGAAATTTATGATGCCGGCCACATGTACATATTTCCGGGTTTGATCGAACCCCATGTACATTTTGCCTTGGACATGGGAGAAAATCGTTCGGCAGATGACTTTGAATCCGGGTCCAAAGCAGCAGCTTTTGGTGGGTACACGACTTTTTTTGACTTTACCGATGTGATTACAGGAGATGCAGATCAGCTGCAAAAATTAGTTGATAAACGCAAAGCTCAAGCGTCTCAGTCTTATTTAAACACACAATTGCATATGACAGTGGCTAACCCCCAAATGTCCCCGGTAGAACTTGTTGAGCTTGTTGTCAGGAATAAAATGCGTTCTATTAAGGTTTTCACCACTTACAGTGATAGCGGACGCATGACAAATGACGGCTATATATACGATCTTTTAAAGGCTATCAAAGGAACCAGAATCATGTTGATGGTTCATGCGGAAAATGATTCCATAATCAGTTATAAAAGAGAGGAGTATGCATCGAAAGGCCCTGTTTTACCCTCACATTCGATGAAAATTCATAACACCTTTACCGAGAAAGAAGCTGTTCTCAGAATATGCCAGTTGGCGGTTGATGCGGACAGTAAAGTGTATATTGCCCATGTTTCAAGTGGTGAGACGGTCAAACGAGTTAATGAGTGTTTTGGAAAGCAACTGGGGAAACAGATTTTCTTGGAAACTTGTCCCCAGTATCTTTATTTAAACGATGCGTACCTTTTGGGAGAACAATCGCATTTATACACCGTGTGTCCGCCATTAAGAAGTGAAGAGGAAAGAAGGTTGTTAAGAAAGCAGCTTGTGGAAGGGCTTTTGAGTACAATAGGATCCGATCATTGTCCTTTTCCATCTTATATAAAAGAAAAATACAAAGAGGATTATCTGAACATGCCCAATGGTTTACCGGGTGTTGAGTTAAGTTTTCCGCTTCTTTATAACGTGATGATGTTGGAAAATGACGGGATTACCATTGAGGACTTGACTAATTTGTTCAGTACCATGCCCGCAAAGATCTTCGGATATTATCCTTATAAGGGGACCTTGTTTCCCGGCAGTGATGCAGATATAATGATATACGATCCCAACTACGCTTGGAAGGTGGACTCCGAGAAATTACACATGAATACGGATTACACACCATATGATGGTTTAATGTTAAGGGGAAAGGTTGATTCCACAATATGCGGTGGGCAATTTGTCGTTAAAGGCAAGGAATTCGTTCCCGAATCCCAATCAAGTGATTTGGAATGATAGTGTGAAAGATCAATTTGAAGAGCTGATCAAGCAATATGCGCAACTGGAATATCATACCCTTGGAAAGCCGGCTGTTGGCTTTCCAAGACCTTCTTATGATGAAATGTACATGTCCATCGCACAAATCGTTGCCTTACGGAGTACTTGTCTTCGTGGAAAGATTGGTGCGGTGATCACGAAGGATACACGTATTGTTTCTATTGGCTACAACGGTGCTCCGGCGAAATTGGCACAGTGTGATCAGCACGGTTGTATCAAGGATACAGAAAGAGGTGGGTGTATTCGGACCATCCATGCCGAACAAAATGCCATCGCTTATGCCGCAAGAGTGGGTATTCCTCTTGAAGGCAGTACCTTGTATGTAACAATGAGTCCATGCATTGATTGCGCCAAGTTGATTATTGCTACCGGAATTAAAAAGGTTATTTATCATGAAGCCTACAGAAAAGGGTATGCCATTGATTATTTGAAGGTTTCAGGTATAGAATTGATACATCTTAAAAGTGGTTTAAAAGAAATTTATCAAAAATATTATTTAGCCGATTAAAAATTACGGTTCAAACCTGGCAAATGTCAAACGCATGGCATGAACGTTTCGGCTGAGAGTTCCCATTAACAATTCTGCTGTGGCATTTGTCCCACCCCATTGACTATAGGCTTCAATGATTTTATTGTCCTGACCTTTAAAATCCTGAAATTCCAACACAGCCTCTTCCCCGAAAATCTTATTCAGATTTTTAATGAAGCGTTCAAATGTGTGTTTGGCGTGAGTAATATCCACAAAGCTGAAGACATAAGAGACTGACTTGATTTTAGCTTCATCATCAAACATAAATGTCAGCAAACAGGATTCATCGTAAAGATTGGCAATATAGACCAATTTATTGTCACGTTCTTCTATCAACTGTTTGTTCATCCGGTACCAAACTTCGGGTTTTTTCATCTCCCAAGTAATCTGTTCAAAGCCCGGTGGTATATTGTCGCTCAGGGCTTGTTTAATGTTCCGTGTGGTTTTTACATCTTCAACTTCAGATTTTACAACTTCCAACTCTTGGGATTCCAGGGCAAAAAAGATCTCGTTGTACGTATAATCAAAATCTAATGGTAGAGCATAGCCGTTAATAATCAAAACGGCATTCCAGAGAACAGAATTCATAAGATAGATAAACCATGCTATCTGTCATGTTTTTTTTCAAAAAAGAGAGAGCTTCATCGGCGTATATGATATCAATTCCCAAAAATTTGACTCTTGACCCATCTGCAATATTCATAAAGACTTGTCCTGTTGAATCTTTATCCAACGATGTTATCTTAACCTTTTGTGTAAAGATTGGTTCAAGTCCAATCAGTGAGTCATCATAATAGAATTCTTTGATTTTAATGCTTTCCGCAAAAGAAAAAATGACAACAGAAAAGAAGGCAATGAATATCAAACCTTTAATTTTAAAGTGTAATTGATGTTCTTTTCTGTTAACTTGTGTTTTTAAAACAGGGTTTTGCATTCAGACCCCTTCCATTACAGGCTTTGAAAAAAAAGCCTTAGTACCTCAGCTCCTCCAATTAGAGTTCCAACCGTACTGCCAACATTGGCGAATATGACTACCAGTAAAACCTTTGTCACCTTGTTTTTCCAAAATCCTTTGAAACTCATCACATCATCAGACAACGATTGAAAATCCTTCACACTGGGTTTTCTGATCAGGGCTTCGACCAAACCGGAAAACCAACCGGCTGCCAATAAAGGGTTTAGAGAAGAAACAGGCGCTATGGCAAATGCCGTTAAGATGGATAATGGATGTGCCAGTGCAGCAAAAGTGCCTAAAGCGGCCAATGAACCGTTCCAAAGTATCCAGCTGATAATCTGGGCCCACCCGGAGGGTGGATTCAGAAAAAATGTGGCAACGATCAAGGCAATGATTATAACCGGTATAGCCCAAAGAACAATCTTCCAAGCATTTGATCCCTGAGGTATAGTATTAATTTTTTTCATATCCTGCTCTTTTTTCAGTTCTTGTTTGATGCCGGGTATATGGGCAGCACCCAGTACAGCCACTATTTTCTTCCCGGGAGCTGTCTTGATTTTGTTGGCCAAATACTGATCTCTTTCATCCACGAGGGTTTCCTTCAATTCCGGAAAGGAATCGGATAGTTCAGATAAAGTTGCCGTTAGCATATCCTCGGATTTCATCTTCTCAAGCTCTTCCTCTGTAATTTCTTCTTTTGAGAAAATACTGGCGATGATCATAACCAATAATTTCATTTTCCCCCAGAATTTCATCCCCCGCCAAATCCTTAAAAAGGTGGTTTTAATATCCCTGTCAGCCAATACCAATTTCGCGTCAATGTCTTTGGCAGCGTTGATTCCCTCTATCATCTCCGCCCCTGCGTCAATGTCAAACTGTTCGGCTATTCTTTTTTGATAGGAAGATAAAGCAAGATTGACCAGCAAAAAAGTAGCCTGCTTGCTTTTAACGATTTTGATGATATCCATCTTTTCCCATTTATTTTTATTAACGATCGAATCGTATCTTCCCTTGTCCAACTCTACACAGACCGTATCCGGTTTCTCTGCCTCTATTAATTCTCGAACCTGTTGGGCACTTTGTTTTGAAACATGGGCTGTACCTAACAAAATCAATTCTTTTCCTTCATAGTCAATTCGATGAACATTTTTGACTGCTTCTATTGTTTCGTTTTCCACAAACTCACTCCTCTCAAACTAAGACGATAAAACAGTATGGATTTGACTCAATTTGACCAGTCTATTTTACCATATCACCTTCGAGAAAATTTTCTTTTTGAGAGTTGCATAACAATTAAAAAAAAGACAGTTGAACGAACAGGGGTTTCACTGTATAATCAACCGGGGTGAAAGATGAAAACTTTTGAAGGGTTAAGCGTTCAAACGAAACGTTCTAAAAGAAAGACGGTGTCTTTACAGGTTCTAAAAGAACAAAACGATCACATCGTTCTTTTCGTTAAGATGCCGGAGTATATTGATCATGAGCAGTTGCAAACAATACTTGAAGCCAAACGTTCCTGGATACTGAAAGCAAAAGAGACCGTGTTGGTTCGGGAAACAACAAAGGCTCAATGGTTGTCTGATTACAGTATTAAACAGAATGGAAAACTTCCTTTTAAGGGCGAAACGGTCACGCTGAACTTTTTATTGAAGGTTTCCAATCCCAACATTTCTGTTAAAGGAAATGATGATGAAATAACAGTTATCACACATCCATATTTTAGAACTTATCATTCGGATCTTTCCCTCATGCTAAAGGATTACTATTATAAAATGGCTTATAAAGAATTTTCAGGAATTATTCGCAATTATTCCAAAAAATACGGGTTTAAAGTAAATCAGTTACGAATCAAAGACACAAAAACCCGATGGGGCAGCTGCTCCGCTAAAATGAATGTGAATCTCAACTGGAAATTGATCATTGCGCCCCATCGGGTTTATGAATATGTGATTGTCCATGAACTTTGCCATCTGGGATGCTGGAATCACAGCCAACAGTTTTGGAATCGTGTTGCTGCTATCCTCCCGGATTACAAAGACAGAAAAGATGAATTAAAACTCGATCAACCGGGGCGTAAATGCCTGCCAATTCCAGATCAAGTGCCATCTTTTTGCCTTTCAAGCTGTATTATTTTAAAACAAGATTAATGTTGGAAATGGTTGTCTTGTAATTTCTGCTTCTTTTTGGTCCTGCTCTTCCTTCAATCAACATTCTGTATAATGGCAGGATGTACAAAAAGAAGGCAAAGGGAATGAATCGGGCATCAAAGCCAAGCATTTTGGCCGGAATAAGGCCTGCTACGTTCCAGGGAATGAGAACCGATATGACCACCGCGCTGTCAGCGATGTCCAGTGCCAAATGGTAGTTGCTCTTTCCTTGCAAGGTGTATGGTTTTTTGAGTAACTGTTCACTCATGATGATTGCCAATGCCTGAGTAACGCCTAAAGAGGATGTGATGATACTGGTGATAACCGAGGCAAAAAAGGGATAGGTCTTTTGGGCAAGGGTTTCTATTTTCTTTTCAAAGGCCACAATCAAATCCGTATGTTCAAACAAACCCGCAAAAGCGGATGAAGCAAGTACAATCAATATGGCGTTGAACATAAATGCCACGCCTCCACCCTTGAATATTTCAACCAGGGGATCACTCGCCTCAAGGGAAAACCCAAAAACCATGGTTTCAAACAAGTCCAACGTCTTCATGCCTTGAGTGAGAACGGTCAAGATCAAAGCGATAAGACTGGATACGATCATGGCAATTTTCACATTTATCTTCAACACAACCAAAACAATCAACCCGATAACGGGAAGTGCACATAGAAATGAGAGGTTAAAGGAGACCGGGATCTGTGAAATAAGCGTGGAATCTGAAGGTTTGAAAGGATAGATAAACGATAGGATCAAGTAAAAAAGGGATGTTAACACCAATGGGATGAAACCGGTTTTAAACATATTTTTGATGTTTGAATAGATGTTTGTTTTTGTTACAGTGGCGACAAGATGGGCACTTGAAGACATGGGTGAATTTCGGTCTCCCACATAGGCACCACTCATGATGGCACCTACAAGTGGTGCCATGGAAATATTTCCGGTTCTAGCCATGATCATGAGAATAATACCAATGGTTCCTACCGTTCCAAATGAGGTTCCCAACAAAAAGGAAACCAGTGTACTCAGCAAAAAGGCAAAAAGGATGAAAAGTCCGGGAATGATCAACGATAAACCGTTGTACACAATCCAAGCGATGGTCCCTGATGAAAACCACAATCCGATCAAAATCCCGATGAGTATAAAAATCTGCACCACCGGCCAGGTTTTCATGGCCCCTTGAAAGAGCATTTTTAAAACCTTGTTCAATGGCCAACCCCTCTTTACCGCGATCACGGAAAAGAGAAAAAGGGCAAAAAGAAGGGGATAGAGAATAAACACATCCAATAGCGTACTGACAATCAACAGTATAAAGATTAAAGCGAATGCGTATATGATCATTAAAGTTTAATGAGAACTCCTGATGAATTGCTTCTCAAACTCTATTCAACCCCTTCTTTTTAAAAAGAATGTTGTATCAGATTAAAAGCGCAAGTTCAAAATTTTTTCACAGCCATATTGTAAACCATAAAGCCTCCGGAGAGGTTTTTACACTTAAATCCGTTTTGTTTGAGTATCCGATAGGCAAAATATCCCCTAGCCCCAATTTGGCAGTAGATGTATATGGTTTTCTCTTTATCCAGTTTATCGAGATTATTCCTTAAAATCGGCAACGGGATGTTGATCATTCTTTCGGGTTTAATCGACCCGCAATCTTCCAATTCTTTCGGATTTCTCACATCCAAAATAGTCACGTCTTGCGGTGCATTTAACATTTCCTTCCATCCGATGATTTCCATATCCCCTTTAATGATGTTATGGGCCACATATCCGGCTATATTCACCGGATCTTTTGCAGAACCAAAAGGAGGTGCGTATGAGAGTTCCAACCATTCCAAATCCTGTACTTTTAACCCCGATTTGATGGCAGTGGCAAAGACATCAATACGCTTATCGACCCCTTTTTCTCCGCAGATTTGAGTTCCCACAATTTCCCCGGTTTTCAAAAACAACAATTTAATCACCATGGGTGTTGCGCCGGGATAATAACCGGCATGAGATTTACTCACGGTAAAGGATTCAAGAAAATCAAAACCCGCCTTTGACAATTGATCGCTGTTTAAGCCCGTACAAGCGACCGTCTTGTTAAACACCTTTGTGATTGATGTTCCGATAGCCCCTTCATATCTTTCACGGCCCTGACCTAATATGTTCCCGGCAACGATTCTTCCCTGACGATTTGCAGGGCCTGCTAAAGGGATATTCACCGGTTTTTTCAGAATACAGTGGTTGATCTCTACAGCATCCCCAACGGCATAGATATCCGGATCAGATGTTTCAAGGAATGCATTCACACGGATTCCTTTTACTCCCAACTCTAACCCGGCCTCTTTTGCCAGCTTGATTTCAGGCCTGACACCTGCGGAGAAGATCACCACACCTGTTTCAAATCGGATTCCGCTGTTCAACGTAACTTCAACAATATTTCCTGTACTCTTAAAGGCTTTAACGGCATCTTTGAGAAAGAGATGGACATCATTTTGTATCAACTCCTGATGAAGGTTATTTGCCATATCCTTATCAATATTCAATAACACCTGATCCGCCAATTCCACCAGATTGACTTCTAAGCCCCTGTGTTTCATGTTCTCAACCATTTCAAGACCGATAAACCCACCACCGATCACGGTGGCACTGCGGACCTTTTTCTCCTGAATCCAGGACAATATCCGGTCCATATCTTCCACGTTTCTTAAAGTGAAAACCCCATCATCGTTAATCCCATCAATTAAAGGTTTAAAAGGCATTGCACCGGGAGATAAAAGGAGTTTATCGTAATCCTCCACGTATTCCCGATTGGTATCCAGGTCCTTTAATACCAATTGCTTATCAGTCCGATTGATTTTTATCGCTTCAGTTCTCGTTCTCACGGTTACATTCTGATTCTGTTCAAAGGATTCCGGGGTGTTCAACAGCAAGGATTCTCTTAAGGGAATCACACCACCAATATGATAAGGTAGTCCGCAATTGGCAAAACTGATGTGTTTACCTCGCTCAATAATCACAATCTCAGCCTGCTCATCCAGACGCCTCATCCTCGCGGCAGCTGTAGCGCCTCCTGCAACACCACCTACGATTAAAATTTTCATTGACTCATCTCCCCCATTTATTTGTTTTGAATTTGTTTTTCTTTTTTTCTTTCTAAACCTCAGACCCTATACCCTACTTCCTGTATGCCCGATATATGATAACATAATTTTTTTAACACTCACAATCGCTAACGACTATCACTAACCTTCAAATAAACGAGCAACACAACAATCGTAATAATAAATGGAATGGATTGCACTAATTCATTGGGAATATCTGCCATTTGAAGGGAGTAAGAGAGCGATTCACCTGTTGAAAAAAGCAGGGAACTCAACGTCACGCCTATGACGCTCTTTCCACCCAGAGCTTGTGCAGCAAGGGCTATCCAACCTCTGCCGCCTGTCATATCCCTTGTAAACCAGGAAATATATCCCATGGAAAGAAAAATCCCACCTAATCCCGCTAACAGTCCGCTGATCATCAATGCGATGGCTTTGATTTTGTTTACAGACAGACCCACTGAAATCGCAGCATCAGGGTTTTCACCGACGGCTTTTAAATGAGTGCCAAAAGGGGTTTTCCTGATGAGCAGATAAACAACAAAAACCGAAATATAAGCACAATAGGTTAAGGCGTTTTGATTGTTTAAGATCTCGCCAAAAAAAGGTAATTTCTCTAAGAATTCAAAATGAATTTGCGGAAATACAGCGGATTGCAAGGATGATGTATTGCCTTTCTGGCCTGAAACAGCTGAAAGCAAAAATACCGTTAGACCACTGGAAAGGATATTGATACCGATGGCTGTGAGAATGATATTGGCCTTGTATTTTAAAGAGAAGATACATAGAATCACTGAAAGCATGAGAGCACTTGCCAAACCGCCCAACAATCCCATGAACAACGATTGACTCAGTGCACTGACAATCGTTCCTGAAAAGGCGGAAAACAACATGATTCCCTCTAAGGCTACATTAGGAGTTCCTGCAAGGGCTGCGATTAATGCTCCCATTGAGGCAAACAACAAGGGTGTACTGACTCTGATAATCGTTGCATAAAATGAAGGGTTCATCAGGATATCCAACAGATTAACCATGGAAATGACCTCTCAATTTCCTAAATGATGGATGAAAAGATTCAGAGGTAAATAACCCTTCTGTGGTTAAAAAAATGATGATAATGGCTTGAATGATCTTTACCAAGTCCGGAGAAACATCCGTATATCTACCCATATTTTGAGCGCCTACTCGAATATAGGCTAAAAACGCGGCAGAAAGAGGAACGTAAATGGGGTTTTTAGATGCCATAATGGCAACAATAATACCATCCCAACCGTAACCCGGGGAGCTGGACCATAAAAATCGGCCGTGAAAACCAATAAGCTCAAAGATACCGGCAGTACCGGCTATCGCTCCTGAAATAAGCTGGACGTTAATCAATGCTCTTTTATTATGAATCCCTGAGTATTCCGCAAACTGGGGATTGGACCCGATCATTTTTATTTTTAATCCCCAACGGGTCTTTTTCAACAGATACCAAACGATTAAGGCCAAAAGAATCGCAAAGATGAATCCCACATGCAATTTATATCGTTCATTGATGAGAGGAAATGCGGAAGAAGGGGCGAATTTTATTGACATCAAGGCACCGGAAGTTTCGTCCCGGATAAATCTCTTGATGACGTAAATGCCCAAATAAAAGGCCAGATAATTCATCATCAAGGATACAAGAATCTCGGAATTCCTTTTTTTATAACTGGCATAAGCGGGTAATACAGACCACAAAGCGCCCGTTATTGCAGATACAAGAAAGATTAACAAGATATGGATCAAGTCGGGTAATGGGGTGAAAACTGCTATACATGATCCGGCAACTGCTCCGGCAAACATTTGCCCTTCGGCTCCGAGATTCAAGACTCCGATGTTAAACACCAAAGATATTGCCAGGCCGGTGAATATTAGGGGTGTGGTCTGATTTAACCATTGAGAAAAAGACATCATGTTGAAGTGAATCTCTCCTGATAACACTCTAATCAGGGGACTGGTTAGAAAGAGGAAAAAGGCATCATTTGTTCTGCCAAAAGCAGAGGAAAGTCCGTCAAAAAAAGAATCTGTCTTAAAATCAATGTGAGAGAAAACGGTCAACAGATAAGCCACAGACAAAGAAAGCAGGATGATTGTAAGGACTCTGACCCCTCGAATTG
This sequence comes from Thermotogaceae bacterium, assembly GCA_030445775.1. GTDB lineage: Bacteria > Thermotogota > Thermotogae > MWEM01 > MWEM01 > JASUTC01. The sequence continues at coordinate 17,764 of JASUTC010000060.1, forward strand.
ATAAAATGCTTTTCATGATAGGTTGCCGGTCTTTGCACCCAGCATGTTCTTTCCCAGTTGGTAATCGTCTACATCATCATCCATGTGAAATTCTCCGTTGATTCTCCCCTGATAAAGAACGATGATTCGATCCGATAACAGCTTTAGCTCGTCCAGATCATGACTGAAGAGGAGTATGGCTTTACCCTTTTTCTTTTGGGACAACAACTGTTGTCTGATAAACGTGGCCGATTCCGAGTCCACTCCACTGGTTGGGTTATCCGCCAGAATGATTTGAGATTTGGTGGTTAGTTCTCTGGCCAAAATGGTTTTTTGAATATTTCCCCCAGAAAGCTTTCCAACCTTCATGGAAGAGGAGGATGCTTTGATTGAAAAGTGTTGCATTAAGCTTCGGGTGTAATGCCGGATTTTGCTTTTTTTCAAATGTAACAAGCCGGAAACCCAATCGGAGTCCAATTGTGTACTGATGAGATTTTCCCATAAGCTGAGATTGCCATCTGAACCCATGGAAAGTCTGTCAGAGGGGATATAGGACACATGCATGGATCTGGCTTTGTGCGGCGTATGATGGGCAATGACCTTGCGATTCATTTCAAAAAATCCTGTAAACTCATTTTCATACCCCATAATGATGCGGATGATTTCCTGCTGACCACTGTCTGCCAACCCGGCAACTCCTAAAATTTCACCTTTATGGAGGCAAAAAGAGACATCGCACAGAGAAACCTTTGTTTTTCCATTAAGGTTCACTCCTTGAAAGCTCAATACTACCTCTTCGTCTATGTTACGTTTTTCTACTTCAAGGTTTTTATGTTCGCCTTTAAAAAGCATTTGAATCAGGTCGGACTCCTTAAGGTCCTTTTTACGACTGTCAATGGAATTTGTGGAACAACTTCCCGGGTGTGTTCTTCGAAGTTCCAAGGTATTCAACACCTTTCCCTGACGCATGATGGTGATTTCATCTCCCATGGATAAGGCCTCATCCAGTTTATGAGTGATGAATATGATGGTCTTTCCATCTTTTTTAAGTCTCCTAATGATGTTGAAAAGACTGTCACGCTCTTGGGGTGCCAGCAGGGATGTGGGTTCATCCATGATAATCAGATCAGCCCCTCTGATCAGGGTTTTGATAATCTCAATGAGCTGTCTGGTTGCTGTTGAGCACTCCTCCACCTTCTTTTCCAAAGGCAGCCTTATGTCGTACTTATTTAGAAACGTGTTCAGGATTTCTTTCATTTCCCGGTGATTGGTAAAAAAGAAGCGTTTGGGTTCAATACCCAAGAACAAATTTTCCAGTACCGACAGAGATGGAACCAGTTTGAAATGTTGATGAATCATACCGATCCCCGCCTGTATTGATTCAAAGGTTGTTTGAAAACAGGCCTTTTTACCTTTGAATATCATTTCGCCTGTTGTGGGTTGGATCAAACCAAAGAGTATATTCATCAAGGTTGTTTTCCCGGCACCATTTTCACCAAGAATCACGTGAATGGTTTCTTTTCTAATGTTCAGGTTGATGTCATCGTTGGCCATCACCTGATTGGGATAGATTTTGGTAATTCCGTACAATTGTAACAACGGTTCATCGGGTAAAGACATCTCTCACCTCTGTTGTTTCTTAAGCCTTCGAGCTGCAAACTCATTTCCCTTTTGACAGGCTGTTTTTACATCTCGGGTTGTCAGCATTCCAAAGATAAAACCGGCGTTAAAGGCATCTCCCGCTCCAATACTATCCGTTGCAGTGACAGCACGTAATGTTGGTACGAGATAAGTACCCTTTGAATTCTTTACGGAAACGCCCTTGGCGCCTTCTTTGATGATGAAAGTAGGATCAGATATTCCACTATCAAAATCAAGACTTTTATTTAACAAGTCAAACTCTTCACGGTTGGGTAAAAAATAATCGATGTGTTGAAGAGCCTCTAATACTTCCGACAAATGATTTCTGACGGTGTTGGTTCCGGGATCCAGGGAGACGGGTATTCTATTTTTCTTGGCCTGTTTCATGGCAAAAATGGCTCGCTCATATTGTTCTTCCTCCCCCAATAGGTATCCCGAACAATGCAACCAGTTGATGCTGTTGATGAATTTTTCATAAATGGAATCATCCATCGGGATGGGCATGGAAGAGCGGGAGGAAATCATCGTGCGTTTTCCGTTTGGGGATAACAAAATATAGATTTTACCGGTATTCGTCTCTTCCTGAAAAATAAACAAGTCATCGATTCGCGCCTTTTTTAAGGCCTCTTTAATAAAGCCACCCGCTGTATCTTTGCCAAAAGTTGACAACAGCAAAGGGTGCAAGTGGGTGGGTACAAGCTCATATGCGGTATTCAATGCCGAACCGCCCAAACGATATTGTTCATCCTTCAAAACAACTTCAGAATCTTCAACCGGGAACTCATCCACCTGAAGTAAAATATCCAAAATAATATCCCCGATAATACCCACTTTGTTCATATTCAACACCATCCTTCCCTTTATTATACCTGAGATGATGATCAATGATATAATCAATCACTATCAATAAACCAACGAGGTGATCATCATGGAAATCACATTCCTTGGGACAGCCGGTGCAATTCCCACGGCAGCAAGAACGAACACTTCACTTTGGATTGAGAAT
>JASUTC010000061.1 GCA_030445775.1 Thermotogaceae bacterium
TTCTGCGAAAAACTTCATGGTTTGATCTTAAGCTAGAAAATGTGCGTGGAGTTTTCTCCGAAAACTCCCAGGTTAATTCCGAAGGGATTAACCAAAAAATTTCATGTTCGATTTCGCGCAGCGGATGTATATTACCATTATTTCAATGATTTGTCAATTAAAGAAGGCTTTCCTATGGGTTAACTGTTTGTAAAATGGTTTTCTTGCTGAGAAATGTAGGTGTTCGGATTTTCCCATTAGTTCTTTTTTGAAACAGTATTGTTCTTCGATTTCTGCGATTTCGTCCATCTCTTCTATTAGGGTTTCTTCTTCATAAGGGCCAAAAATAATTTTCCCGGCAATTTCAATATCTTCAAATCCCGTTTGTGTTAAAAGTAGCTGTAAATCTTCAGGTGAAAATAGATGTGTTTCAAAAGTACGTTTACTGAGTTCACTATTTCCAATTTCAGTCTTTTTTTCCTCTTCAATTTTTGTGAAAGCATCAAAATCTCCTGTTGAAACTGTGTCATTGAGAAAGGCGTAAAGGTTATCCACTGAGCCAACTAACAAACCTCCGGGTTTTAATACACGTAAAGATTCCTTTGCTGATTCTTTAGGATCGAGAGAATAGCTGAAAACATCTCCTTGTGCATTTACAAGATCAAAAGTCTCATTTTCTCTCGGTATCTTTTCAGATATTCCTTCTATAATAGAAACGGATTTTTCAAGGGCTTCCGCTTTTATTTGAATGACTTCAATCATGTTCTTCGACGGTTCAAGGCAGGTCACGCGATCTCCTCTTTCGACAAAATACTCCATCCAAAAACCTGTTCCGGAACCAAGGTCTAATACGTTGAGCGGTGATGGTATGTTGTGTTGTTTGATCAACCTTTCTATAAGCCTTTCAGTGATTGTATGATAAAGCTTCCAATAAGGCTCTTCATACTGTGAATCGTATAAATGTGCAATTTCGTTGTAGTAATCCCAGGATCTTCCCATTTTAGTTGCTCTCAGCCATTTTTGCCATTAACTCTTTGTTTTTCTGATACAGTTCTACAAAGTTTTTATAGTAAGTTTCGTATCTTTTGTGATGATTCCAGTTTACTTTTACAGGTTCTTTTAACTGAATCCAGTCTTTGATTTTCTCAGGTTCTTTAAAAATCCCGACACCCAATCCCGCAAGAAAGGCATCACCAAGAGGAGCTTCCACTTCGTTTTTGATGAGTTTCATATTAAAACCGGTCACATCGGCAAATATTTGTACCCATTCTTTGGATTTTGCCACACCACCTGTCATCATGCAGTCATCACTTAAGTGTATTTGGGCTTTTTTGGCTTCTTCCATATTTTGTCTCAACGAATAAGCCACTGATTCCAGTAATGCTTTGTAGATGTGTTTTCTTTTATGATATAAAGAAAGACCGATCAACATTCCCCTTGCGTCCGGATCCCAAATGGGGGACCTTTCTCCCATAAAATAAGGCAAGGCCAAAAGTCCCTCGCTCCCGGGGGGGATGTCCTTTATCTGTTCTTCCAAAAGCTGATAGGCGTTGATCCCCGTTCTTTTTTCCATTTCTTTTTCCAGTTGAGCAAATTCGTCTCTGAACCATCTCGCAATGGCACCGTTAGTTGAACTGCCACCAAATGTATAGATTTTTTCTTTCTCATAAACAACGTAGGGGAAATTCACAAGTCCTTTATTCAGATTTGTTCCTTCATGAACCGTGCCCCAACACATGGAAGTTCCGGCCATGGCAACGTGTTCTCCCTCTTCAAGAACCCCTGCACTAAATTGAGTCACAGCAGCATCGATACCGCCGGATATGATTGGTGTTCCGGATTTTAATCCCGTTATCGTTGACATTTCTTTGGATAAATAACCTGCTATGGCGCTGGAGGGAATCAATTTTTGCGGTAATTTGTCAATGTCTATCCCTAATATGTCACACATTCGTTCAGACCAAGTCATTCGTTTCAAATCAAAAACTCCTCCAATGTTTCCTGCGGAGGAATAATCGATAGATCGGTTGCCGGTTAATTTGTATATGACAAAATCTTTGGGCGTAACAAATTTGTGTGTATTTTTCCATATTTCCGGCTCATTGTCACGGATCCACATCATTTTCGTGAATCCAAAGTATGAATCCACATAATTTCCTGTTATTTCAAACAATTCATTTTCATCAACATTTTGCTTCACCCACTCCGTTTGCCTTTTTGCCCGTCTATCCATCCAAATTAAACAAGGATAGATTGGTCTATAATCGTTATCAACGGGCACTCCGGATCCCCCATATAAACCACTTATGCCCACCGCTGCAATTTCATTTGCTTTAAGTCCCGATTGATCGATTGTTGCTTTCATGGTTTCAGTAACCGCTTTCACCCAAATATCAGGATGTTGTTGAGCCCATGTGGGTTTAGGCGTTTTCACTCCGTATTCACGAAATCCTTTAGCAATCAACTCTCCGCTTTCAGAGATGATGATTGCCTTTGTTCCACCCGTTCCTATATCAATTCCCATTAAGTACATGCTAAACACACTCCTTCTTTAGAAACTTCTGATTAATCCACCGATTAACAGATCCCAGCCGTTAATAATGACAAAAAGCAGGATTTTAAAGGGCATCGAAATTAATACGGGCGGGATCATGATCATCCCCATGGCCAATAGTATACTTGCCGTTACCATATCAATCACTATGAAGGGGATGTAAAGCAACACTCCCATCTTGAATGCAATTTCCAACTCTCCTACAATAAAGGAGGGAATGATTATTTCCAGTCCAGCATCTTCGATCTCTTCAACTGAATCTCTTCCTGTTGCTTCCAAGAGCATATCTACGTTGTCTTCGTTATGATGAATTTTTAACTGCCTGACCATAAACACTTTAAAAATATCACCTGTTCTGGCAAACATTTCCTGGTAACCAATCTGTTCATCTCGATAGGGAATGTATGCATCATCCCAAGTTTGAAGGAAAACAGGCCACATGATAAACATGGTTAAAAACAGGGATAAAGCAATCAAAACCTGGTTGGGCGGGGTTTGTCTTGTTCCCATAGCATTTCTCAATATCCCCATAACAACCATTATCCGGGTAAAAGAAGTGAACATGATGAGTATCGATGGTGCCAACGTAATGATGGTTAACAGAAGAATAATCTCTAGAGTTACTATAAGATCATCTGGATTTTCAACTCGTCCAATTCCCAATTCCAATGAGGGGAATGGAATTTGAGGTTCTGCAGATGGAGCAGTTATACAAAAGAGAAGCAGTATTACAAAAACAATGACAGGTGCCTTAATCTTTTTAAACAAATTAAAAACATCTTCCTTTATCCATCGTATTTATCTAATCTTTTCAGTTGATCTTCAAAAATTTTTCGATTTAGGATTTTATTAAATGCAGAATTTTTGGATGAAGCGTATTTAAGATTTAGTTCTTCTTTTCTTTTCTCATCCTCAATCTTCTCAAGTACCTTTATAGAACCTTGAGAAGTGAGTATCACGTAAAAATTATCAGCGTATTTAATCAAATGAATATTTGCAAATTGATCAATCGTCTGAGAAGCCAATAAAGTAAAGTAATTCCCTTTTTTCTTCATTCCTTTGCCATTTTTCAAGAACCAGTAAACGAGGTAAAGAACAACAAAAATAAAAATAGCTGCCAACAGAAAAGGCAAGAAAGCTCCAAAAAGATTTCCTGCCTGAATGTCATTTGTCACGTTCGTACTTGTGGACATATATTTTTAACGATTAACCGGTGACTTTGTTCAAAGCTTCGATAACCCTTGAATGTTGAAAAGGTTTGACAATGAAGTCCTTAGCTCCTGCTTGTATAGCATCTATAACCATTGCCTGTTGTCCCATTGCGCTACAGACGATCACTTTGGCTTCTGAATCAGCCTCTTTAATCTTTTTGATTGCATCGATACCATTCATTTCGGGCATGGTGATATCCATTGTGGTTACGTCAGGTTTGAGCTCCTTATACCTTTCTATAGCTTCCAAACCATTGGCTGCTTCCCCGGCAACCTCGTAACCGTTCTTTGTAACGATGTCTTTTAATATCATTCTCATAAATGCAGCATCATCGACAATGAGAACCCTTTTACCCATTTATCATTACCTCCCAGTTTTATACGTTTTGATGAACTATGTTGGCAATTTCCAGAATTAACGATATGCTCCCATCACCAAGTATCGCAGCTCCACTAAATTCATTCACATCTTTGAGTAATTTACCCAGCGATTTGATGACGATATCATCCTGACCCAGCAAACCGTCTACTACAAGCCCGAATTTTTTGTTTCCAACTTTTACAATAACCACGTGTATGTTTTCCTTATCCTCATCAATAGGCAATTGGAAAACCTCTTTCAACCAAACAATTGGTATAATCTCACCACGAATAACTACAACTTCTCTGGATTGTACAATCTGTATCTCAGAAGTTGGAAGATTCAACGTGCTGTCAATTGAGGCAATTGGAATCGCATAAACGAGATTGGAAACTTTTACCAACAACGCTTGTATAATCGCCAACGTTAGCGGCAGTCTTATTGTGACTTTTGTCCCTTTTCCCTTTTCACTTTCTATAGAAATGCTTCCGTTAAGGTTCTCGATGGATGTTTTGACCACATCCATTCCCACACCTCTTCCGGATAAATCAGTTACCTCGTCTTTTGTAGAAAAACCGGGCAAGAAAATAAAACTGAATACCTCTTCATCGCTCAAAGCTGCCGCTGACATCTCATCAGTTAAACCTCGTTCAACAGCCTTTGCAATAATTTTTTCTCTATCGAGTCCTTTTCCATCGTCCTGAACATCAATCACCACGTTATTGCCTTCATGCTTCGCATCCAATCTGACAATTCCCGTTGGTGGCTTTCCAAGTTTGTATCTTTCCTCTGTTGATTCAATCCCATGATCAACGGCATTTCTGAGAAGGTGTACCAGAGGATCGCCAATTTCTTCCACAACCGTTCTGTCTACCTCCGTTTCCTGTCCACTGATGATCAGTTGAATTTCTTTGTTATTCTTTCTGGCTAAATCCCTGACCATGCGTGGGAACCGATTGAATACATAGGAAATGGGGACCATTCTAATCTTCATGACGATGTTTTGTAGATCAGAGGTATTTCGGCTTAATTGAGCCAAGCTCTCGTCTACTTGTTTAATATCGTATTTTTTTAACGTTTCGTTTATTCTGCTCCTGGCAATTACAAGTTCGGCCATCAGGTTCATGAGGGTATCCAATTTTTCAGTATCCACTCGAATGGTCCTTGTGAGCTTTGAGGAAGCGGTTTGAGGTTTTTTAAAATTGGAATTTTCTTCCTCTTGATTCGACTTATCTTGATTCATATTGGGGATATTTTGCTTTTTTTGGGTTGCCTTACCATTTGCCTGCTCCTCATATCCACTTTCGCTCATATTATTACCCCCGGTTTCGTTTTTTACAGTTAAAACGAAAATCTTAACATTTTCGATTTCAGATATTGACGATAATGCCTTCACCAATTTGCTTTCAGCGAGTTTCGACAAGAATATAATCTCAACTTCTCTGTCAAAGACCTCGTCTTCTATCTTTTCAACGTCAGGTTTACTGTAAAGTACTTCAGAATTCAATTCTTCAAGTTTATGAAAAACCATGTACATACGGGCACTCTTTAATAACGTTCCCTCTTCAAGTCTGATTTTTGCATAATACGGTTTAAATCCAGCTCCTTTTCCCTCTCTAAGAACGTTTATGACTTCGTCGGGTATGTCTATCGGCGATTCGCTACCCTCATTTTGTTCCTCTGAAGATTTTTCAGGAAACTCTTCGGTTTTTGATGGAGTATCAACTGAATCAACCGGCTCCAAATCTTCACCATTGAGTATTCTCTCATATTGGGTTAATACCTGTGAGATATCAACTGACTCATCTGAACCACCAGTACTGATTGAATCTGTCATTTTTTCCAACAAATCTACACCGGCAAATAAAAGGTCACTGTTGTCATGGGTGACTTTTAACTTTTCAGTTCTGATCAAATCGAAGATATTTTCCATCCGGTGAGACAGTTTGGCCATGTTTGAAAAGCCCATGGTGCCGGACATCCCCTTTAAGGTATGTATGGTTCGAAATATCTCATTGATGGCTTCCATATTATCGGGTTCGTTTTCCAACAAAAGCATTTGTTCGTTCAGGGTGCTCATATACTCTTTTGTTTCATCAATAAAGGTACTTAAATATTGATCAAATTCGTTACCCATATTGGCACCTCCAGGAATTTGTCTACGTTTATCAGATTATACCATATTTTTTTGTTTATAAAATAGCGGCACCAATAGATGCAAGCTCTGATCTCTCACCCTTTGAAAGATGTAGATGGGCGGCAATCTTTTGACCGTAAAAACGTGATCCGGCATACATCAAACCGTTACTCATTTCATCCAGATAGGGATGATCAATCTGTTCAGGGTCACCGGTCAATATGATTTTACTGTTTTCGCCTACTCGAGTGATAATCGTTTTAATTTCATGAGGTGTCAGGTTTTGGGATTCATCAATAATAATCAGTTGATCCGGAATGGACCTTCCCCTGATATAGCTTAATACCTCTATCTCAATCAAATTTCTTTTTCTCAGGTATTCCTCCGCATTTATTCCCTTTTTTCCAAACAGAAATTCCAAGTTATCAAAGATTGGTTGAACCCATGGTCTCAGTTTTTCTTCCGCCGAACCGGGAATAAATCCTATATCCTGACCCATTGGAACAACGGGTTTAGTGACAATCATCTTCTCGTATTTTTTTTCTTGCATACACAACTTTAACCCGGCTGCTAAAGCCATCAGCGTTTTCCCCGTACCGGCCGGACCGGTTAACGTGATCAGTGAAACTGTTTCATCCATCATAGCATCCAGTGCAAACAACTGTTCTTTATTCAAGGCAAATATGCTGTAAAATTTTGATTCAAAATTGTATTTTAAAGGGATAACCGCATCACTTTCTTTATTCACCTTTCCAAAATATTGATCATTTAAACTGATGTACATATTCGGGTGAACATCTTCAGCGTTCACATTCAACAAATCTATGGGTATCATTTCCCCCGAAGAGAATCGATCGGTGATATCTGTTTTCAGTTCATTTCTCTTAATGTCTAAAAAACCTTTGTATTGCTCAATCTCAGATTTATCTTTCATATAGTCTTGCGATTTAATCCCTACAGCTTCTGCTTTCAGCCTGAAATTGATATCTTTAGTAACCAAGATGGTTTCTAACCCTTTCTCAGTCTCTTTGGAAAGTCTCAACGCGTAAAGCAGAATCCAATTATCCTTTAACTCTCTTTTTAAGAAAGGGGGAATCTCAAAATTGTTTTTATGGTACACCAGGACCCTTAATTTTCCGCCCTTTTCAAGTTCGATACCATCCAGTAAGTTTCCTTTTTCACGCAAGCGATCCAAATCCCTAACCACTTCCCGGCAATTGGCCCCCAGTTGGCCAGGCTTTCTCTTAAAACCATCCAGCTCTTCCAAAACAGGAAGTGGAATGATGACGTTGTTATCTTCAAAGGCAAACAGGGAATTGGGGTCGTGAAGCAGCACATTTGTGTCCAATACATAGTTTTTAACCATCATATTCACCAACCTTTAGTGTTTATCTTTCTGTCTTCCCTTTGGATAAATAGTACTCTCCAAGCAGCATATCTTTTTTATCTGTTATTTTAAAGTTCATGGATTCCCCTGCCACAATTGCCGGTTGGGTCTTTTGAAAAGCAGAATACAGCGAGCCATCATCCGTAAAGGTATGCATCTGTTTTTTATCCGCTAATCTATGGCAATCAAATATGGCTGAAAATGAAAAACCCTGCGGAGTTTGAACATTAAACAAATGGTCTCTGCAGGGGATATCAACTACCTTTTCATCTTTAATGATATAAACCGTATCTTTGGTTTTAATCACCGGAACTACAGCTTCTTCTGTTTTCAGTTTTTTCAATACACTTTGAAAGACTGAACGTGCGAATGGCCTGGCACTGTCGTGAATGAGTACTTTTAACTTTTCTTTTAGCGGGATTAATTCATTGATTCTTGTCAACCCATTGTAAACTGATTCTTGTCTCGTTGATCCGCCTTCACAAAACTCGATTCTTTTATTATATTTTTCGGTAATATCTCTAAACATCTGTTCATATGAAGGATCGATCACCAACACGGTCAACTCAATATCATTTAAAACTTCCACGATATCTAAGGAATATTCAAGAATGGATTTCCCGTTCAACAAAACCAGTTGTTTCGGAACTGGGCTTTGAAATCTTGTTCCTTTCCCGCCAGCGAGAATTAAGGCAACCGTCATTGATGATATCTGATCGTTTGAATAGTGTACTTATACACCGTTTTATCTTCCCCAGAAAAAAAGTCCTCTTGATCTGCAGTATAGTCCGAGATAGTATCCGTTGCGAATTGTCCGTATAACTCAATATCCCCGTCAACATCTCCCACCTTTGCCAAATTACCTTGAGCGAAGAATTTACCGGTATTCATATCAATGACACCATCTGCGTTAAAGGTTGTAAAACCGGTTTTAAGATCAATAAATTTTAAATGTATTTGACCGTTATTAAAGACCTGATGAGTCACTTTAAAAGTTTGAACTGCCTCGTTTCCGGAAAAAAACTGATAACTCCAATCTCCCGCAAAAACATTCTGAATATACCAGGAAGTTGGAGTGGAAACAGGTGTTGGTACAGGTCCCGGTTCTTCTCCACCGATTTCTGTGATTATGCCCGGGCCAAGGCAGGAAACCAACGCAAAAATAAACAAAACGGAAAAAAGGAATAATGGTAATAATAGTCTTTTTTTCATCTGCTACCACCTCGCGCTTACAAAAAGACTGTATTTCGTATCACTGAGTGAAACACCGTGCAGGGGAATTGAAGCTGACAACCCCACACCAAAATCTTGAAAATCAAGCATGATCATACCGTTTCCATAAGTCTGGACTTTTTCTAAATTTAGATCTTTCTCAAAATCCATCATGGACAAGGACAGATCAAAATTTAAAAAACCAACTTTGAATCCCCCGCCAAAATTGGCGGACATCATAGGATCCGTTTCCTTACTGTAGCCTTGAACGGATAAATAAGCCCTGGCATCCTCTGTTGAAGACATCAATCCTCCACCAACCCAAAAGGACTCAGGACGGTTTTTCTCAAACAGGGTTGCATTTGACGTAATGATTTGTGGCGCATTGGCATTGATCATGATTCGGGTATGTTCAGCCACGTTATACATCAGGCCAAAGTTAGCCGACCCATAATACGCATCATCATCATCCTTTTGATCAAAACGGCCGGCAACTATTCTGGCACCCCATGCAAGATCATTCAACTTTCCGGCCATAGCATAGCCAAAAGATGCGTATCTGTCATCATTGTCGGGATCCGTTAAAGCCCCGTAAAGAATGTCAAGCGATCCGGCAAAACCATTTTGAAACGGCTGTATCACATTAACTCCAAAGATCTTATACGCATCCCCTTCGGTACTCTGCCAAATGGTGGAAAGGAAATTAGCCTCCCATTTCGTCTGCAGGATAAGAGCAGCCGGATTGGTGTAAACACTTAATGAACCCCTTGAAGAAGCGCCCGTCCCGTAAGGTGCTTGCAGAGCCCAATAATCAAGATCTACAGAAAGTACAGTAAGCATTAGAAAACACGTAAACACGAACAATAAAACTCTTTTCTTAAGCAAATAAGACACCCCCAATTGGGAATCTTCAGTTATAATCGCTGAAGAAACTATTCTTAAATTCCCTGAATCTGTCTTCCTCGATTGATTTTCTTATATCCCCCATCATTTTTGTTAAAAATCTGAGATTGTGAATAC
>JASUTC010000009.1 GCA_030445775.1 Thermotogaceae bacterium
GCCGATGGTAGTATGGTCATCACGCCATGTGAGAGTAGGTATCGCCTGGCATCGTTATCTTAAAGGACATTTTCGAGCTTTTCGAGAATGTCCTTTTTTATGTTATCCTGATAGAAAATGGAGGGATGATGATGGAACAACTGAAAAAAAAATTATTGAGCATTGATCGAAAGGGATACAAAGCGTATAAAAGTATTGCAGGACATTATGATTTTTACGATTACAGACTTTTTATTGACTACGTACAAGGAGATCCGTTTGCATCGCCTTCCAGGATCAGGGTAACTGTACCTCATACTAACAGTGGTTTTCCTGTAGAGTATTTTAACAACAAACCAAAAAAGATAGCCTTCTGTGATTTTCTAACCAGAGTATTTTCACAAAATATCCATCAATATTACCAAAATCCCGGTGGGACCGGCAAGAGTGGAATGCTTTTTATTGATACACCTTCTCAGGAGATTTTGGAAAGAACATCTTTTAAAGTCGATGAACATCAAATTGAGGCTCGTCTTGAGGTTGGTTTACCGGCCTCTGGAAGAAGAATACTGGCTAATAACGCCATAAAAATGTTCTTTGAAGGCCTTCCTAAAGTGGTGAAACACTCAATGTTTTATTCTTCTATCGATCAAAATTCTCTTAAAGACCAGATACAAACCGTGTTGAATCAAGAATATATCAGAGAAAAGATGAAGTATGAGGGGCTATGTGCATTTGTTGCCGACAACTCTATTTTACCGAGAGAAAGCGGTATCTCTTCAAAACCCATGAAACGTGGGGCAGTACCTTTTAAGAGTCCGGATTCATTAAAGGTTTCTTTTGATTTACCGGATGGAGCAACCATAACGGGTATGGGTATCAAAGAGGGCATCACCCTGATAGTTGGTGGTGGGTTTCACGGTAAATCCACACTGCTAAATGCCATAGAATTAGGTATTTACAATCATGTTCCAACAGATGGCAGGGAATATGTTCTAACCCGTCCGGACGCAGTTAAAATAAGGGCAGAAGACGGTAGACGAGTAGAAAAGGTTGATATCTCTTATTTTATAGATAATCTCCCGGGAGAAAAAGATACCAAAGCTTTTTCAACTGATAATGCAAGCGGAAGTACGTCCCAGGCTGCCAATATCGTTGAAGCGCTTGACAATAAAACGAGTCTTTTGTTGATCGATGAAGACACCTGCGCTACCAATTTTATGTTCAGAGACCAACTCATGAAACAACTTGTACAAAGGGAAAAAGAACCCATATCACCCTTTATTGACAAAGCAAAAGCCCTTCATAAAAACAACGGTGTTTCAACGATCATGGTTGCGGGAAGTTCAGGTGAATATTTTAAAATTGCGAATTGCGTCATCATGATGGATGCTTACAAACCTATTGATGTAACAAACGAAGCTCTCAAACTGGTTAAACCTTCCGGGCAAGTAAATGAACCCTTTCAGTCATCTTCTCCCCGAATCATGATCGTTGATTCCATAGAAGAAACAAGAAAAGGCTTGAAAGTGAAAACGCGTTCAAAAGAAAAAATCACAGTAAACAAAACCGAAATAGACTTGACTTTCATTGAACAACTTGTCGAAAGAAGCCAATTAAACACGATTGGAGCCGTTATAGAATGGATAAACAAGCACTGCCGGGGTAAAAAGATTAGCTTGGTTGAATTGATTGATAACGTTTATCATATCCTTCAAAAAGATGGCTTAGAAGCAATTTCAAAATACTACGGTAAACATCCGGGAAATCTATCTTTTGTCAGGAAACAAGAGATTTTGGCGGCGATTAACAGATACAGACAGTTGAAAATCGAGAAAAAATAAGCAACAATCAATAAAAAGTTACTCAAGCTTTAGGACCAATCAAAGAATACTCCTGTGGATTTGCTTTACAAATTTCATTTGAGCTTAGCAAGTTTGCGGATTTTAGCCGCTTTCACTTTTTATCACAAGAAAAAATAAACTTTTTTTCCAAACCATGTATAATAAACAACAAGAAAGGCTTCAAAACTTATTGAGGAGACTGAAAGTTGAGAATAAATCCATCGAAAAAAATTAAAGGGAGTATTACCATTCCTCCTGACAAGTCAATCAGTCATAGATCATTAATTCTAACAGGAATGGCCAGGAATGAATCTACTATTAGTAACATTTTGGAATCAGATGACATTAAAAGTTCATTAAATGCCATGCAAAAACTGGGCGCAACTTTTTTAGGAGATTTTAAGGAGATGACCATTACTCCCTTTAAAAAACCTGTGAGCAGTCAGTTGAATTGTGAAAATTCCGGAACCACCACGAGGTTGCTCTCAGGGGTTGTCTCTTCTTACGAAGGAATATTTGATTTCATTGGAGATGACTCCTTGTCCACACGTCCCATGAAAAGAATATCCGAGCCTTTAACAAAAATGGGCAGTCAATTTGTCTGGCAATCCAAAGAGGGGTTTCTTCCCTTCACAATCAAAGGCGGGAAACTGAGAGGAATTGCCTATGATAACATAAAAAGAAGTGCCCAAGTGAAAAGTGCCATATTGCTTGCCGGATTAAGGGCGGATGGAACCACCATCGTTTATGAGCAGACAAAAACAAGAGATCATACGGAAAGGTTGCTTACTCAAATGGGTGCTGACATCAGAACAGGAGAAGGCAAAGTTGAAATTAGGGCATCTGAAATCGAAGGGTTAAAGATGACTATCCCCGGAGACTTTTCCTCTGCCGCTTTTTTTCTGGCATTGGCCGCCTGTCATGAGCATGCAATCCTTGAAATAAAAAACTGTTCAACAAACCCTTCAAGAACAGGTTTATTTGAGATTTTGAGCAAGATGGGAGCCGATGTTTCCCTGTCCAATGAACACCAAGATCTTGAACCTTACGGGGATATCACGATCAAATCATCTCAGTTGACAGGGATTCAAATTCCAGACCATTTAATTCCCAATATGATAGATGAATTACCCCTGATTGCTTTATTGGGATGTCATGCCAACGGTAAGACAACGGTGAGAAATGCTTCGGAATTAAGGGTGAAAGAATCCGATCGAATTGCCATTCTTTGTGAAATGTTTAAAAATATTGGTGTTTCAATCACTGAATTGGAGGATGGATTTGAGATAGAAGGCCCACAAACCATAAAAGGTGGGGTTGCAGAGAGTCATCATGACCATCGTATGGCAATGCTTGCTGCTGTTTGTGGAGTCCTTTCTCAAGAAGGCGTTCAAATAAAAAACCATGAATGTGTTTCAGTCTCTTTCCCTTCCTTTTTCGAAACTCTCCAAACCATCACCGGTTGAAGGAGGTAAAGATGCTTATTTTAAACAATCTGAAAGTACAAATAGCTGGGGATTCACATGGCCCGGCACTTTATGCGATTATTGAGGGCTTTCCCTTTGGGTTTTATCCGGATATAGCTGCAATTAACGAAGACCTTCGACTGAGACAAATCGGATACGGCCGTGGTGCCAGGATGAAACAGGAAAAAGATACAGTTGAAATCGAATCGGGATTGTGGAAAGGATTCACAACCAACATGCCTCTGGTCATGAGAATCAAGAACAGAGGAACATATCCGGAAAGTTCAATGGAAAGAAAGACACCACGACCCGGACATGCGGATTATGCAGCCTTTAAGAAATATGCCCAACAGGATATGCGAATATACGCCGAAGGCTCCAGTGCCCGTAGAACAGCTGCAACGGTAGCTGCAGGAAGCCTTTGCCGACAATGGCTTTCAAAAAGGGATGTCCAAATCCTTGGATATGTTCAATCCTGCGGAACAATTCATGACAAAGAAGATTATCAAAATAAAGAAATAACCATACTCCGCCAAAAGAGAGACGCTCATGAGACATTTTCTTTGAATGATGAAATCAACGAAAAAATCAAGAGAGAAATTGATCAATATGCTCAAAAGGGGGATACCCTTGGCGGTAGCGTGAAAATCCTTGTCAAAGGTCTCAAAGCGGGGTTTGGCAGTTTTTCCTCAGTCGGCACTCGGCTGGATGCCCTTTTGGCAGGCAATATCTGCGCCATCCCTTCTGTTAAAGGGATTTATTTCGGAAATACAGATACTTATGAAATGCCTGGGTCCAAAGCCCATGATAGATTCTCCGTAAAAGGAGGAGAAATCATCCGAACTTCCAACAACGCCGGTGGACTCGAAGGGGGAATCTCCAATGGGAACCCCATCGTGATAACAGCGTATTTCAAACCGATCCCTTCCTTGTCCATGGGAATTGAATCCGTTAATGTAGAAAACTTGAATCCGGAAACCGTTGATTATGTTCGATCGGATGTAACAGCCGTTGCACCCGCAGCCATTGTTTCTGAAGCCGTTACAGCCATCACAATAATGGATTTTTTAATAAACGAAAAAGAATCGGCAGAGGAGCAATTGTAATGATAAAACTGTTTATCGTAGGTATGCCCGGAGCCGGCAAAAGTTATTTGGGAAAGATACTGGCGGAATTTCTAAACTGTATTCATATGGACACGGATGAAATGGTGGAAAAAAGGACGGGTCAAAGCATTCCAACAATATTTAAAAAGCATGGTGAATCCCATTTCAGAAAATTGGAAGAGGAAGCTTTATGGGAATGCGTATCCATAAAAAAAGATATGATTTGTTCCACCGGTGGCGGGATAGTGGAAAAGGATGAAAACAGGGCTGTTTTACAAAAATTTCCAACGATCTACATCAAAAAAACAGTGGATGAATTATTGAAAAATCTTCGATCAGATCAAGATAATCGTCCTTTGTTAAAGGGGAATTCAGCGGACAAATTGGAACAACTGTTTCTAAGAAGGCAATCGCTTTTTGAAACCTTTCCCTCAATAAAGATCCCTAAGGAAATATTGGAATTTAAAGATATTACCTGTCTTTTATACGAAATTGCCGAGAAAACCACATTCGGTCATCAAATGCAAGAAAAGAGAATAGAAGGGATTCATCCCGTTGAGATCAAACCGCTTATGGCAAAAAAACAATTGCAAGACAGCGAATATGTGATCACCTCTGAAACCGTTCATGCCATTTACACATCCTTTT
This sequence comes from Thermotogaceae bacterium, assembly GCA_030445775.1. Lineage (GTDB taxonomy): Bacteria > Thermotogota > Thermotogae > MWEM01 > MWEM01 > JASUTC01. The sequence goes on from JASUTC010000009.1 coordinate 5,044, forward strand.
TTAAAGAAGATAACTATTTAGTCCTCCCCGATGGTGAATTATCCAAGAGCCGAGACAACCTGTACAAGGTTTGGCAATTTTTAATCAACAAAGCAGTATCCAGAGAAGAAGTGATTACAGGGTTTGGAGGCGGGACCATAACCGACATCACCGGTTTTGCCTCATCCACCTTTAAAAGGGGGACGGTTTTCGATTTTGTTCCAACCACACTGCTTGCTCAAATAGATGCTGCGTTGGGTGGAAAAAACGCCATCAATGTGGAAGGGATTAAAAACGTCTGTGGGACCTTTGCTTTTCCAAAGTGCGTCTATATAGACCCTCTCATTGTTTTTTCCACCGAAAAAAGCGAAATCGAAAACGGTTTGATTGAAGGCTTAAAGGTTGCTTTATTAGTCCATGAAGATGTTGATATCTTGGACTCCCAATTAAAATTGGCCAAAATCATCCTTGAAAAACCTAATCTACACGCCATGAACCGGTTCATCCAACAGGCGGTCCAAGATAAAATGAAAATAGTCAATTCTGACCCTTTTGAAAAATCCGGCAGAAAATTTCTCAATTTGGGACATTCATACGGTCACGTTTACGAATCAACTTTTAATATCCCCCATGGGAAAGCCGTTGCCCTTGGCATGCTAAAGATGCTTAGGGAGAAAACGGATCCGATTATAAAAGACTATTGCGTCTTTTTTGAACGGATCGTCAAAAAACAACTGGACACTTTAAACACCCATTGGAATGATGATATGCAGAAAAGATTATTGAACGATAAGAAAAACACAAAAGACCATATCGTTTTTATTGACTTGGAAACGCCGGGAAAGCCTTTTAAAGTAGTTGTTAAGAAAAGTGATATGCAATAAAAAACCCTCTTCCAAGAAGAGGGTTTTTTGGTCGGGGTGACTGGACTTGAACCAGCGACCTTCAACGCCCCATGCTGACACGCTCCCAATCTGCGCCACACCCCGATTGTTACCATGGTGGGCTCTGGAGGACTCGAACCTCCCACCACTCGGTTATGAGCCGAGAGCTCTACCAGATGAGCTAAGAGCCCAAATACTTGCGTTTCAAAGCGCGATGTATTATACATCACGAGCCTAAAAAAATCAAGTCTTTTGGGATTGTTTCAAAAACTAAACCAATTATAATATAAGCTCAAAGCCTTAATCTGTCAATCAAGTCTTCTGCTCGGTTGGTCATATTCGTTTCAAACAAGACTTCTTTCATTTTATCCGCTTTCACTAAATGCTTCATTTTCATCCCTCCGCCATTAAAAGAAAAATTATCATTTTCGAGCTAATTTTAATATTTTGAGTACACTCCACGTCAAGTAGTATAATGGTAAAGAGATTGAAAATAACCAAAAAAAGATGGACCAACGTCCAGAAAAAAGGGTGAAGACATGAAAAAGATCGTTTCATGGAACGTGAACGGAATAAGAGCGATTTACAGAAAGACAAAATACGAATGGTTTAAGGAATACAACCCCGATATCATTTGCATTCAAGAAACAAAGGCGCATCCGGAACAATTATCCAATCCGCAAAAGCGTATCGAAGGTTTTCATTCTTATTTCGAGTCTGCCCAAAGAAAGGGATACAGCGGAGTAATGGTTTTTACAAAAGATGAACCCAAGGAAATCATTCATGGTTTAGGACAAAAAGAATTTGATGAAGAAGGGAGAACCTTGGAATTAATATACGATGATTTCATCCTTTTCAACGTTTATTTTCCCAACGGAAAGGCCTCCAAAAAGCGACTGGATTTTAAAATGACATTCTACGATGCATTTCTCAAAAAGACAAAAGCGCTGGTAGAAAAAGGTGAAAACGTCATTGTCTGTGGCGATGTGAATACAGCCCATAAGGAAATAGACTTGGCCCGTCCTAAGGAAAATAGCGATACATCCGGATTTTTACCCATAGAAAGAGAATGGATCGATCGATTCTTAGAAGCAGGGTTCAAGGATTCGCTCAGGATGTTTCACGATGAACCGGAACTGTATACGTGGTGGGATTACAAAACAAGAGCAAGGGAAAGAAACGTGGGCTGGAGAATAGATTATTTTTTCGTCAGTGAAAACATGGCGGATCGAGTAAAAGGGGCAACGATCCATGATCAGGTCATGGGTTCGGATCATTGTCCGATTGAAATTGAAGTGGAATAGTTAATCTAAAAACACAAGGCCAGAAAAAAGACCTTGTGTTTTTTATCAAATAAAAAGAATTCCGATATTGTAAAAGAGCAAAGAAACGCCATAGGCTAACACAAACAAATAAATGGCGGTGAACCACATCCATTTCCAACCGATTTCCTGCTTGATCGTTGCCAATGCTGCAGCACAAGGTGTGTATATGAGCACAAACAGAAGGAATGAAAATGCGGCAATGGCATTTGGAAAGACTGTTTGCAGTCCTTGTACCAAATTACCCTTCAAACCGGCTTCAGCAAATTCAGCCAATTCTCCAAAATCCTGGCCCGTAAAGAGGGTTCCAAAAGTTCCCACCACAATCTCTTTCGCCAAAATCCCAAAGGTGAGGGCAACACCCGCTTCCCAGCCTTCAAATCCCAAAGGTCTAAATACCGGTTCAAGGGTTCGGCCAATATCACCAATGTAATTATCTTGAGGTGGCGCATCGATACCGGCAGGGAATACGGACAAAAGCCAGATGATAATAACGGCTGCAAAAATAATCGTTCCGGCCTTCTTTAAAAATAGCCAACTGTTACGAAAGGCCTGACCAAACGTTTCTCTGGCACTTGGCCATCTGTAAGGTGGCAGTTCCATGATAAACAAGGTTTCCTCTTTTTTGAAAAAGGTACTTTTAAAAACCCGTGCCATGATGATGGCCAACACAATGCCGATCATGTAAAGCAGGAATGTAATGGATCCCTCATGACCGGCAAAAAATATACTTCCCAACAGGGCATAAACCGGTAATCTGGCTCCACATGACATGAGTGGTGTAACAAGAATCGTAATCACTCTGTCTTTTTTAGACTCCAACGTTCGAGCCGCCATGACACCGGGAACCGTACACCCAAATCCCAAAATCATGGGAATAAATGATTTTCCGTGTAAACCCAATGCATGCATAAATTTGTCCATCACAAACGCCGCACGGGACATATATCCAATGTCCCCCAGAAAGGAAATGAACAGAAACAGGACAAACAGTTGTGGCAAGAAAACCACAAAAGCTCCAAGTCCTCCGATGACAGCTTCCGTAATAAACGCCGAAAACATAGAATCTCCCATCACTGAGGCAAGATAATCACCAAAGCGGCTGAACCAATAATCGACCGCATCTACAAAATATCCGCCGATATAAAAGGCAAGCTGAAACATGAGCCACATTATCCCGGCAAAAATAGGGATACCCCAGATTCGATGGGTCACCACATGATCAATTTTTGTTGAAAAACGTTCTCTATCCTCTTCAGTTAACATCCGCTTGATAAATTCCTTTGCAATACCGTGAATGACGGCATATCTTTCTTCTGCCAACAGTATATCCGTTTCGTTTGCAATGGATTTCTCAATCAATTCTATCTTTTGGCTAAGCTGTTCATAGGCTTTTTCACCGACAAGCTCTTGAAGAAAATCATCTTTTTCCAGTGCCTTAATGGCAAACCATCTTCTCAAATCGGGGTCATGGTCTTTAAAAAAAGGTTCAATCGCTTGAATGATTTTTTCGGTTTTCTCTGAAAATTTTAAAACCTTCGGCTTGTTTTGTCTTTGGACGGCTGAAAGGATTTGTTCTTTTAACACATCTATTCCAACGCGTCTATTGGCTACTGTTTTACAGACATGTACATTCATATATTTTGACAAGCCATCACTATCAACATTGATGCCCATTTTTCTTGCTTCATCATCCATGTTTAAAACCAGGAGGACAGGTCTTCCCATTTCAATGATTTCCAAAACCAAATAAAAATTTCTTTCAATATTCGTTTGATCAATGACAATCACGGTTAGTTCAGGTTTTTTGTCAATGATAAAATCTCTGGCAATTTTTTCATCCAATGAATTGGCGGAAAGACTGTATGTTCCGGGAAGATCTATTAGCGTAAACCTTTCAGAATCTATCTTTAATTCTCCTTCCTTTCTTTCCACAGTGACTCCGGGCCAATTACCAACATGCTGATGGGAACCCGTTAATGCGTTAAAAACAGAAGTCTTTCCGCTATTTGGATTTCCCCCCAGGGCTATCTTATGCATTTAATCATTCCCAACGATATCAGCTTCCAAACAGGATGCCTCACTTTTTCTTAACGATAAACGATACCCTCTAACATTCAACTCAATGGGATCACCCATCGGGGCAACTTTTGCAATCTTAAACTGCGTACCGGGCGTCAATCCCATCGCCAAAAGTCTTTTCTTTATCATAGAAGTTGCTTTAATGGCTGTTACTTTACCGGAAGTACCAACCTTCATCTCACTAACGTACACCATAACCCCCTTTTTCATGCAATAGGCGTTACATCGATCTTCGATGCCACACCAATTCCTATTCCGTATTGCGCATCCTGTAATTGTACGACTACCGGACCTCCGTAATGTGCATTCGATACCTGTATCGTACTGCCTTCAATAATACCCATTTTCGCAAGTCTATTCTTTACGGTATTTCCACCGTTGATTCGATTCACTTTAAACTTACCTTTTCCGGCAAATGTTAATGGCATATCACTACCTCCTCTTTTCCGAAAAATGATACATCAGTATTATTATAATATACAAGCCTATATTTGTCAAAGAGAACTTATAAATTAATCAAGATGTCACTTTAACGAAAACTCAATGAGATCTATTTTCGGATAAAAAAAGAGAGAGGTTTATTTTCCTCTCTCTTAAAATGATTATCAAATTTGAAATCAGCCTGATTAGTCCTCACAGACTAATAGGCTTTCATTCACTGAGCTGTGTTTTATAAGGCTTTAAGTTCACCACTCCATAGTTTTTGAAAATTTTCATTACCGGTTCCATCAACAGCTTCATATGTTTTCATACCCGCTTCCTTTGCCGCAATGGTTGCGTTTTGTCCAAGGGATTTTGCAATGATTGTGTTCACACCTTTATTTGATAGAAAACCAATCATCTTTGGACCCACACCATGTTCTTCCTCGGGATTATTGTCTAAAAACTCAATGGAACCATTTTCTCCATTGAAGATACAGATGTATTTTCCCCTTGCAAATCTTTCGTCGATAGGAGCATCCAAAGACTTGTCTTGTAAAGTCACCGCAACAACACCATACTGCTTCTTGCATTCATCTTCTGATCTGTGATGATGTTCATGAGAATGATTGTGATTACACCCGGGATCTGTATCATCCGTCTTTCCGGATAAATAATCTTCTATGCAAACTTTTGCGTTATCTCCCGTTGCTTTCACAACAGTTATTCCAAGATCAGAGAAAAAGCCGATCGCCCGAGAACCAATTCCTTTCACAATCATCGTATCTACATCATTCTCTTTTACCCATAGGGGTATTTGTCCGGGATCATGCTGTTCAAAGGGATTTCTGACCAAATTATATTTGTCGATTTTGTTGTTTTCAACCTCCACAAATATATAAAACGGTGTTCTCCCAAAATGTTCACTTAAAGTCGAATCAAGTCCTTTTTCGTTTACTACAGGAATTCCAATTTTCATGTCTAACCTCCAGATATATGTTTTTTTAATATATGGTATTATAACAAACTGAGGGATTTTTTCAAAACATAAAAAAATGTTAAAATATATAGTTGAAAATTTATAATTGGAGGAGTTCGCATCAAAAATATAAAGAACGAAGAAACAAAAGATTGGTTGGAGAAAAAAACAGAACTTTTATACGATACCTTTAAAAAATTACCTTCTTCTATCAAGGAGAAGGCCAATATTTACTACAACATCGGTCGAATCCTAAACTATTCAACGCATGTTGAAACGGGAAGAATAAAAATCCAAGCACTCATCAGGGGAACGGAGGACTATTTCACCGAAATAGAACTAAGCAACAAAAACAGTGATTTTTATTGCACATGTCCTTATTTTCGTGGGGGAAACATATGTAAACATATCGGTGCTCTCATCATAAAAGCATTGGAAGATAAAGAGCACTTAATAAATGAATACCGATCAACCAATCGTTTAAATCTTTTAAAGAGAAAGCACAAAGAATATAAAACCAAAAGTGGTATTAAAAATTTTATTCAGGAGTTGGAGTCAAAAAAATCAACCCAATTGTTAGATATGCTCAATGAGTATGAAGCCAAAGCATTGGTGCTTGAACTACATAAAACGGCGAATGAAATTGAAGTGATCGTTTATGGACAAAGGCTTGGAGCTAAAGGGACACCTGTAAAAACAGGCCGGCGTGAATTAACATTAGCCGAATTAACCAGCTTTTACGATCCCAGATTTTCCGAGTTTCTCACTTTTATCAAATACAGTCATGATCACTTTAGTATCAAAGATTTTCATAAATTCAAAAACGTCTTTTCCGGGTATCCGTACATTTTCTTAGAGCACAAAAAGAGAAAAATTGAATTCGGACCGGAATTGTCATTGATCTTAAAGAAAAAAAACAATCAAATCAAATTGGCATTTATAAATGAAAAGGAAGAAATAACCATCGATGGGGATACAATCATCGAATCTTCCAATTACAACTATGGAAAATATATACCCGTATATGGTGAATCCAATCAAACGGGTCTTCTTGTGAATGACACCATTTTCCCCGTTATTTCACCCTTGAATCACACACAAATACGCCATCTTTATAACGGGAAAGCAAATCTGGAAACGGTCTTATTCAGTCGGAAGGAAATGCAAAAAGAAGTCATAAAAAAGAATGTCATTGCACCCCTGATCACAATGGGGGTTAATTTTGACAACGAACTAAATGTTCATATTCCCCTTCAGGTACAAAACGCTGAAAAAAAGGCCGTTTGGATCATTGAAAGAATGGGAGACGTCTTTCTTTTAAAACTCGAATTTTCTTACTCAGGAATCAGAATAAAACCTGATGAGCAAAAAAATGAAATTGTTGATTCCAAAAGCAGTAATATGTACATCAGAGATTATGAATTTGAAGAGGAACAAATGGAAATATTGAGGAATAATCTATCCATGGTAAAAGAAGAAAACAACGCATACTCTTGGGAACTTAGTCTTGAAGACGTATTAAAGATAATCGATGAATTGTTTGTCCAACACTCTGATACCGTCATCCTTGACTGTGACAAAAAACTCACTAAAATACAACATCCCAAAACAGTCGTTAACGTTGATGTCAAATCCGGAATCGATTGGTTTGAAATGAATTTTAACATCACAGCGGATGAAAAGGAATTGCCCTTTGACAGAGTTTTGCAAACCGCAAGGGAAAATAATGAATTCATTGAGATAGACGGACAATTCTACCGATTAGACAAACGTGAATTGAACAAGCTGAAAAAACTCAGTGGAAAAATTAAAAATTTGAAAAAGGATCTAAAGGAAGGGTGGCATCGATTCGATATCCTACAGGAAATAGACGAATACGAATCCACCAAACTGGATGAAAAGGTAACCAATATCCTGAGAATGACGGAAGATTTCTCCGGCATAAAAGAATACATGATTCCCAAAAGCTTTAACGGGAAATTAAGAGACTATCAAATCAGCGGTTATAATTGGCTTAGATTTCTCGAGGAATTTCACTTAAACGGGGTCTTGGCAGATGATATGGGATTGGGAAAAACTGTACAAACGATTTGTCTACTCCTTTCATTCTTTGAAAGAAACTTTGAATTAAACGGGATCATCATTTGCCCAAAATCGTTGCTTAAAAACTGGAAAAAAGAGATTGAAAGGTTCGCACCTCTTTTAAAAAGCGAAATCTATCACGGGACTAAAAACGAAAGAAAAGAAATAAGGGAAAAGAATTGCCATATCTGGATCACGACATACGGGACCTTTAGAAACGACTCAGTGTTCTTTAACAAGGAAGTATTTGATTATTGTATCGTTGATGAAGCGCAAAACTTGAAAAATAATCAGACAAAAACCTTTATAGAGATGAAGAAACTCACCGCCAGGCACAAAATTGCCCTGACTGGAACACCCATTGAAAATTCAATCAGTGATTTAAAAAGTCTGTTTGATTTTCTGATTCCGGGATTCTTTGGTTCAAATAAAGAATACAAGCGTAATTATGAACATGATTACAAAAGCTTGCAGAAAAAGATCAAACCCTTGATGCTCAGGAGGAAAAAAGAAGAAGTATTGAAAGATTTGCCCCCGAAAACCATCAAGAATTTCTATGTAGATATGACAGAGCGCCAGGAAGAACTGTACATCAATTACTATATGCGCGTAAAAAATGAAGTCAAAGAAATGACCCAAACGCAGGAAGAATGGAATACAAACCGATTTCAAATCCTCAAACATATTTTGAGGTTGAGACAGATCGCAACCCATCCCGAAATGTTTATAAAAGATGAGAAAATCGGCTCCGGTAAATTGGACTCCCTGATAGAACTCTTGGAAGAAATTACTTCTGAAGGGCATAAAACCATCGTTTTCTCCCAATTTTCCACCATGCTGGAAATAGTGAGAAAGGAACTCAACATCCGCGAAATGAATGGCCTTATTATTGATGGTTCCACAAGAAACAGGGAACAAATCCTAAACAAATTCAAGGAGGAAGAAGAGCAAAGGATCCTCTTGATGACTTTAAAAGTAGGCGGCGTGGGTTTAAATCTAACAGAAGCGGATTACGTTATCATTTTGGATCCTTGGTGGAACCCCGCAGTCGAGATGCAGGCTATTGACCGTACACATCGAATCGGCCAAACCATGCCGGTTATGGTTTATCGTATGATTAGTTCCTCCACCATTGAAGAAAAAGTATTGGAACTGCAGCGAAAAAAAATGGCCATCATGAATGATGTAGTGGAAGGTACAACCGACATGGAAAAACAGATTTCTGCAGAAGACATCCGCGAAATGTTCGATTAACTCTATGGTATAATTTCTTCAAACGGAATGGACTTCGAATTTTATCTATTTTTTTTTTAAATGACAAATGAATGATGTATAATTGACAGGAAAATATCTGGATTTAGAGGTGTTATGATTTGATATATGCACTTGATATAGGCACAAGGACTGTTATAGGCGTTTTAGCCGAAAAATACGAATCAACGATAACCATATATGATACTCTCATTAGAGAGCACGAGGAAAGGGCCATGTTGGATGGTGCCATTCATGATGTGAATAAAGTAACAAAAATTGTCCAACAAATTACCAAAACACTTAAGGAAAAAAACGACATAACAATTGATAAAGTATCTGTAGCTCTCGCGGGAAGATTCCTGAAAACATCAATTGGAGAATCGTGGATGGATGTTTCAAATGAACATGCCATCTCAAAAGACACGATAAGAATCCTTGAAATGGAAGCCATCAACAAATCCATTGATTCCCTTGAAACAGACGGGAAAGAGATGTATTGTGTGGGATATTCGGTTTTGTACTATTCATTGGATGATGAATGGATTAAGAATCTTGAAGGTCAACGGGGAAGAAAGATGTCCGTCAAAGTCATATCCGCGTTTTTACCGGCTTACATAGTAAACGCCATGATGAATGTCCTGGAGTTATCCGGATTAACGCCAGAACATATCACATTGGAGCCTATCGCGGCTATGAATCTTGTGGTACCCCCTGATCTGAGAAAACTGAATATTGTTTTGGTAGATGTAGGAGCGGGAACAAGTGATATTGCAGTATCACGAGATGGAACGGTAATAGCCTATGGCATGGTTCCCATGGCCGGAGATGAAATCACAGAACGACTTTGCGAGGAGTTCCTGATCGACTTTAATACGGCTGAAAAAGTAAAGCGTACATTGAGCGATGGTAAGGAGGAAGAAATCGAAGTGAAAGACATACTCGACACTCCCCTGAACATCACAAAAGAAAAGTTTTTCGAAGTGATCAAACCTACCGTTGAGGAAATTACCTTAAAAATAGCCGAAGAAGCGTTGAACCTTAACGGAAAACCACCTGTTGCCGTAATGATAGTTGGCGGTGGGGCCCGTGTTCCGTTTTTCACAGATTTATTGGCTCAAAAATTCGATTTGCCCAAAAGCCGTGTGGCTCTTAAAAGCGTCGAAAACCTTCAAAACGTTCAGGATCGAACAAAATCACTAATCGGCAGTGAATATATAACACCGGTTAGTATTGCCAACAGTGTAAACACCAATACAGGAAGTGTTTTCGTCAGAGTCATGGTCAACGAAAAACCCGTGGATCTCATGGGGATGGATTCAAAGAATACCGTCATGCAAGCCTTATTACAACTTGGATATAAAGTGGATGAGATCATTGGAAAACCCGGACCGGCAATTACATTCGATTTCAACGGGGAAATGCGTATTCTGAAAGGTTTACCGGGAAGAAGCGCTGAGGTAACCATTAACAATGAAAAAAGCGGCATCCACGCACGACTTCAGCATGGAGACATCGTAGAGTTTAACCCCGGTAAAGTGGGGAAAAGCCCCGAGACATTTTTATCAGAGATACTCACCCCTATTTCAGTCACCGTCAACGGGGAAGATTATGATCTTTTACCACAGGCCACAGTAAACGGGGAAATTTGCACTACAGATGTTCAGATAAAAGACGGGGACAAAATAAACACCTTAAATTATGCCACAGTAGCTGACATACTTGAGAAATTATCCAAGAAAAAAGAGGAATTTATCAATATCGTTTTAAACGGAAAAGCCCATTCTTTAAAAGTAAAAGAACTGGACATATCACGGGGTAGTCGAAAATTGGAACTATCGGACAAGATCATCTCAGGTGATGTGATTTCCATTCAGGAAAGATCATTCACCCCAACTGTCGATCGATTAACTCAGTCATTAGAGCAAAAATATTGTAAAGTCCTGGTTAATGCAGAAGAAATGGAAATACCCATTTCATCGTATAAAATAACGGTAAATGGCGTAAAGGCTGAACCTGATAGTGTTCTTTACGATGGGGCCATTGTGGACATCGAAATGACTGAGCAGCTCCCAAAAGTCATCGACCTTTTGGGACTGATGGATATCGATTCCAACAGCCTGAAAAGTTTTAATATCACAGTCAATCAAAAAAAAGCTGCTTTTATGGATATTTTAAACGCAGGAGATCAAGTGGAAATAACACTTGAAAAATGAGCCTTCACGTTTCATATGAGAGAGGAGAGGGGAAGATGGATGTATTAACAATCACAATGAATCCTGCATTGGATAGAGAGATCATCATACCTCATTTCCAATTGAACACACTTCATCGTGTTTTTGAAAGAGAAAAGCTGATCAGTGACCCCGGCGGAAAAGGTATAAATGTTTCTATGATGCTGTCAAAGTTAAACGACACGCCAAGTATTGCCATGGGGTTTCTCGGTGGATATACCGGCCGGATCATTTCGGAGGAATTAAGGAAGAGATATCCAAATGTTACCCTAAATTTCATCCACATCGATGGTGAAAGCAGGGAAAACATTTCCATTCTGGATGAAATCAACCATTACATTACGGAAATAAACGCCCCCGGACCGGTGGTACAAGAACCTGACCTGTTACATTTCATGAAATTGTTCAATACCGTTGTATCCAGGACCAAGATAACCGTTATCTCGGGATCAGTTCCCGTGGGTGTTCCTCTTGATACTTATTCTATACTGTCTGAGAAAGCAAAAGAAAGTGGCAATAAAGTTTATTTGGAAGCGCGAGGGCAATTACTGACAAACACCGTTAAAAAATGCTGTCCGGAAGTTGTCAGACCGGATATGAGAAGTACGAATAAGATCATGGGTAAAGAAGTGGAAAGTCTTAATGAATACATGGAAGTTGGAAAAGAAATCGTCAGCTACGGTGCTGAACTCGTGATTATATCTTACAAATTCAAACACGATTTGATTTTTACACCCGAAGGTGCATGGATACTGACTATAGAACAAGGGGAATTAGACGAATCTCATTTATTGGGAACGGGTGATGCCTATGTTGCCGCTATGATTCATGATTATTTGACCACGAACCATTCGTTGTTGGAACGGGCAAAATACGGTATGGCCGCTGCAATGGCAAAAACAACTTATTTAAAGAAAGAAATGCCCTCACTTTCGGATATCGAAAAAAATTTAGATAACATCAAAATAGAAAAACTGGATTGAGGTGATGATATGAAAGTCGGAGATATAATGATCAGAGACATATCGGCTATTTTTGAAGATGAAACGGTGGAACGGTTTATCAGGTTATGTGCCAATCACCTCAGAACAGGGATGCCCGTAGTTGATGATGAAATGCGCATTTTAGGTTATATCAGCGAGAATGACATTGTAAACGCCGTTATCCCCTCTTATTTTAGTATGTTACAATCCGCGTCATTCATACCGGATACCAATCAACTGAAAAAAAAGCTGCATTTGATTAAAGATGAACCCATCAGTAAATACATGGCTAAATCGGTTATTTCGGTAAAGGAAAGCGATACACTGCTTCATGCATCGGATTTGTTGATCAGACACAAGTTTTTTTCATTGTGTGTCGTAGATGAAGAGGAAAGGCTTACGGGGCTTGTCAATCGTTCCAGAATACTCTTGGGCGTTTTACAAGAATTAGAGGAAGAAAAAAATGAAAATCGGGAGAATTAAATAAAAATTGAAGAAAAAAGTGAAATGCAGTTTTATTACTCTGGGTTGTAAGGTCAATCAGTATGAGACGGACTTTATGACCCAGAAACTTTTAAATGAAGGCTATATTGTACAACCCATTTCCCCGGATACCGATTTTGTGATTATCAACACCTGTACGGTTACTAATGAAGCGGATCGAAAATCAAGACAACAAATCAGAAGGGCAAAGAAAATCGCGCCAAATTCAACCACGATTGCCATGGGGTGCAGTGTACAAGTAATGGACCGGGATAGAAAAAAAATAGCAGACAATCACTTTGGAAACGGCGAAAAAGGTGATATTGTCACAATTATAAAAGGGATCGAGGCTGGCGATACTTCATCAACCTTCGACAAAGCCTACTGGCTACGACACGATCAGCTAACATTAAGTTTAAGGAACTCGGGTTCAAAAAACAGACAAAATATCATGATTCAGGAAGGATGCACCAATACATGTACTTACTGTAAAATCTATCATGCAAGAGGGACTGTTTCAATCTCTAAACCACCGGAAATGATCATTTCTGAAATCAACAAAATCGGTGAGAAAAATTGCAAAGAATTTATTCTCACTGGAATCAACCTTGGAGATTATGCTTGGGAAGGGTTAGACTTGGCCGGTTTGCTGAAAAAGATCGATGATGAAGTGCATCCTGATTACAGAATCAGACTCAGCTCTGTAAACCCGGAAGATGTGACAGATGAATTATGTGAGCAATTAAAAGCCAAAAGATTTTGCCCTCATCTTCATCTGTCGGTTCAAAGTGGTTCAAATCGAGTTTTAAAAAGAATGAACAGGAAATATAAAGCCGACACAATCATTCATGCCGTTGAGAAACTCAGAGCCATAGATCCATTGTATTCCATTTCTTGTGATATTATTGTGGGGTTTCCCGGCGAAACAGAACAAGATTTTCAAGAGACGGTGCAACTTATCGAACAAATTCGCCCCTTGAAGACACATGTTTTTCGTTATTCCATGAAAAAGGGAACCCCGGCAGCCAGTTATGAACAACAGGTGGATGGCAATATAAAAAAAGAACGTTCTTCACGATTGGATCAGATTGCAAAGCGACTATCTTATCAAGTACGAAACGATCATATGGGAAAAAAACGTGAGATTATTGCAGAACAAGTTGGAAATAATCAAATAACGGGACATGATGTGTATTATTTAAAACACATAATCATGACTTTAGAAAATAGCTATACCGAAGGGAATAAGGTCCAAACAAAGATCATTCAAATCCCTGAAAATTCAGAACCTGATGAGGTGAATTCAACAATTGTTTGTCTACATGAATGAAAACTGGATGGAAGAAGAAAAAGCAACGATCTCAATCAACAACCCGGGTTTTACAAGTGCTCGTGTGGTATATGAAACGATCCGTACCTATAAAGGAGAACTCTTTCGGTTTAAAAAACACTATGACAGGCTTGCCAATTCCGCAGATGCCATGAAAATGGTTTTGAATAAAACCTGGGAAGAAATGGAACAAATTATTCTAACCGGAATTTCCAAAAACAGGTTGGATGAAGCCTACATTCAAATTTTTCTAACGGCAAATCCGGATTTAATCATCCAAATAAAAGATTTCCCTAAAATAGACACCAGTATATACCAAACAGGCGTTTTGTCGGATATTTCCGAAATTAGAAGACAGGCCTTTATGCACAATAAAACGGCTATCAAAACAACTGCCGCATTAGATGTCTTTTTATCCAGAATAAAAAAACCCAATTATTTATACGATTTCATCATGCTCAACAGAGAAGGTTATGCTGCGGAAGGAACCTTTTCTAATGTATTTTTAGTTAAAGACGGGGTTCTTATTACCCCAAGCATGGCAACCGGTATTCTCTCGGGAATCACACGTGAAGTGGTTATAGAAATCTCTCAAAATTGTAAAATCAAATGTGAACAAAGGCTGGTTCAAAAAAAAGAATTGTTTGAAGCCGACGAACTCTTTCTGACCCATACCAGCGGAGGAATCGTCCCAATACGCGCATTGGGACACAAGGACTACCAAATCGGCGAAATAACCTCACGCCTAATGTCTGCATTAGATGAATTTACGGGATAATAACGATTCATTTCCCCGGTTCTTCCCATTTTAAGTACAATAAATTCAACCATTAGGACCAAGACGCACCCCTTGGTCCGGTATATTTTTGAAAACTTTATTTTATTGCAACATAAAAGATCCATTTTTGTGTTTAAAACCTTGACATGCATTATACCGTATGGTATACTCTCTACGGTGATGAAATGAGTACAGATGAAAAGATTATGGAAAAGGCGTTGGAAGCTTTTGCCCTTAACGGTTATGAAAATATAGGTGTTCAGGAAATCTGTGATGCCTCGGGAATAACAAAACCAACGCTTTATCATTATTATGGCAGTAAAACAGGATTGTTGACTCAAATCATGACAGAGTATTCCAAACGCTTGATTAAAGATATAACAGAAGCAAGTGCATACAAAGGAGATTTGCCCTTAACCATCAACAAAACAGTCAAAGCCTATTTCACCTTTGCCCGAAACAACAAATCGTTTTACAGGTTGTTGTTGAATCTGTTTTTTGCGCCACCCCAAAGTCAATTTTCAAAGATCTCACAACAGTATATGAAAAGGCAGTATTTAATCCTTGAAACCCTTTTTAAACTCGCTTCAGAAGATCACGGAAATATGAAACACAAAGAAAAAAGAAACGCCATCACTTTGTTAGGCTTCATCAACAGCTACATCGGTATGTGGATGAACGGTGAAGCAGAGTTGAATGACGATCAGGTCTTTTCGGCTTCTCATCAATTCATGCATGGCATTTATTCGTAAATTTTTTTAATCAGTATATACCTATCGGTATACCCAACAAAAAGGAGGCAATATGACACATCAAAAATGGTACCAGAAAACAACTTTTTATCACATATACCCTTTGGGTTTCTGCGGAGATTTAATCGGTCAACGTGACAGTCCCTTACAAAAGATCACAGAGCATCTAGATTATATTCAAAGCATGGGTTTTACGGGACTGTACTTGGGACCCCTTTTTGAATCTTCCAGTCACGGATATGACACAACAGATTACTTTAAAGTAGATCGAAGGTTGGGAAAGAATAAGGATTTAAAAGAATTAATTCAAAAAGCTCATGAAAAAGGCATCAAAGTCATCTTAGACGGGGTATTCAACCATGTGGGACGGGATTTCTTCGCCTTTAAAGACATACTGGCAAAAAAGGAAGAATCGGAGTACACTGAATGGTTTGAGAATCTGAATTTCAAATCTGATAACCACCATCATGACGGGTTTTCATACAATACTTGGGAAAACCATGAGCAACTGGTAAAACTAAACCTGACAAATCCACAAGTTCAAAATCACTTGTTTGAAGCCATCAAGTATTGGGTGGACGATTTTGAAATAGACGGTTTACGGCTGGACGCTGCTGACTGCCTTGATATGGATTTTCTCAAGGCATTGAGGCAGTTTACTAAAACACTGAAAGAGGATTTTTGGTTGATGGGTGAAATAATCCATGGTGATTACAATAATTGGCTGGGCGAAGATCGATTGCATTCAGTGACCAATTACGAATGCTATAAGGGGTTGTATTCAAGCTTTAATGACCGGAACTTTTTTGAAATCGCATACTCTTTAAACAGACAATTCAATGGTGATGGGATTTATAAAAATTACCATCTTTATAATTTTCTGGATAACCATGATGTTGATCGAATCAAAAGCAAACTAAACAAATCGACTGATCTCTATCCATTATATATTTTGCTGTACACAATGCCCGGTATCCCTTCGGTTTATTATGGCAGTGAATGGGGGATATCTGGAAAAAGAACAAAATACAGTGATTTGGCATTAAGACCAGTATTTGATTTGGAAAGGTATCAAGCAGATTCTGATTTTCAAGATCTGCCGGGATTGATCAAGCGATTAAACGGTTTTCGAAAACAATACAAAAGCCTGAATACAGGTGATTATTCTCAAATATACGTGGATCACAGTCATTTGATCTTTAAGCGGGAAACGGAAGATGAGATTGCCTACGTGGGCATCAACGCTTCAGAAGAAGAATTTATTTACCATTTTCATGTTGAAAATGATGACCAGTATGATGATATTCTAAACGATCAAAAACCGGAATACACCCAAGGGAAAATGTCCACGCGATTGTATCCAAACTGGGGGTCTGTTATCATCAAAAGGAAATAGATTAAAAAAGGAAAATCACGATAATTGCCATGATTGCCAGCATGATTCCCCAAAGCAAAAAGGCCTTTTTCAGCGCTCCCTTGGCTTTTTCCTGTTCCCACCATTTTTTTGGACGGATACCCTGGAGGAAAAAGGTGATCATGGTAGCGAAGTTGATGCAAACAATATTCAGGACAAAAAGCAAAAAGGCACTGATGCCGTATTCAAAATAACCGGATGATAATAACAAGCCTGAAGCAACCAACGGTGGCATTAACGCAACGGCAACCATAACACCGATAAACCCTTCCGAAATAGCGGTGGTATAGGATAATGCCGCCGCTATTCCTGCGGATAACGCCAAGAGAATATCGGAAATATGCAAGACCGTTCGATTAAGAATCTCTCCACTTAAAGAAGACAGATTGATAAAAAAGCCCAAAAGCAGCGAAAAAATGAAGGCTACCGTAATCCTCAGCAAGTTGGCCTTTAGGGACCTTCCCAATAACTCATAATCCCCCAAAGAAATTGAAAAAGACATGGCCACATTGGGTCCCAACATGGGGGCAATCACCATGGCCCCCACCAACACCACCGAATTGTCTCTGACCAAACCAATGGCCGCAACAATGGCGGACAGAATAACCATAATCACTTGAATCGGTGAAAGAGAAACCGTATCAGCTATGTCGGTATACAATTCCTCTCGACTGATACTGGTTCCTTTCCTAAAAGGCTGCTTCCAAATGGGAACTTTCTCTTTTTCTTCCGCTTCTTTATCCTCCGCCTTGGGTTCTTCCATTTTTGGAACAGAACCCTCAGCGGGAATAATGACGATACCAAAATCCTTTTCATGCTTTAAGCGGCTTTCAAGTGCATCAATCACTTTTTGAGAATCTTGAGAATTGATCAATATTCGAAGCATGTATTTATCTCCGATAGTGTATTCCTGAATATTCTCAATCGCCAAATCCTCTCGGATTTGATTGACCAGATCACCTTTTTCGCCTTCGTAAAAGGCCTCTATTAATCGAAGTGGCATCTAGTATTCATCCCCTATACCCCAATGCTTGCCGTTTATTTAAAGAATCTTTTCTATATCATCCACGAATTTTTCAGGTAGCGTAGATGGGCATCTTTACCTTTTACAGACGGATTTTAAACCGTGTTGAATGTTAGTTTATTATGCAATTTTTCCTTTAAAAAAACAAGTTTTCGTATTTTATATTTGTTCCAATTTAAATATTGTTTTACCCATTAACGGGATGGCAACAGCCGCAATTAAAATAAAAACCGCGTTAGTCGTCCAGAATCTGGATAGTTGCATATAATCCTGTCCCAAAGAAAACCGTATATTCTCAGCCACATAAGTCATTGGCAAAATATACCCTAACCGCTGTAACCATTTTGGCATCAGTTCCAATGGAAAATAGACCCCTGCAAAAAACATCATGATAGTTGAGAATATATTGGCTGCATTCATTGCTGCGTTAGGTTCTCTGAAAAGAAGCAAGAACAGCCCGCCGAGCCCCATCATCAAGAACATTGAAGAAAAATAAGTAATGGCAAAGTATAAAAAATTTATGTTAAAGGAAACTTGGAACAACAGACGTGCAAATAACATGATAATGATAATGGTGATAATCGAGACTAACAGATTATTGATGATATCAGCCGCTAAGAACTGTGATCCTTTCATGGGTGTGACAATTAATCGTTTGATGATATCCTGCTTTCTATAATAACCAAAACTGATGATCAACGCCATTATTCCAGACAGAGAAATGGATACCGCAATAACCCCTGAAAGAATATATCCGGTATTTGTAACCGGTTGCTCTGTGAATTCCCTTTCAACAGTTTCAACTGTAATGATATTCTCAAAGCCCGCTGTCGTTTTTCTGAATTCAGTAACAAAATTATTCACAACAGATTGATAAAATTGCATCTTGTTCATGGCACCGGCGTTGAAATATGCCTTTACTTCATAGAGTCCTTCCTTATCCATGAGTGAAATACCAAATTCCACACCATCATACCCTTTTTCAACACTTTCACCTAAGTCAGATAAGGAATAGACGAGAAGGGGTTTAAGGCCCATGGTTTCAGAAGCCTTTATAATATTCGATTCGGTTTCTTCATCAATTTCCCCACTGAGATAAATGGCATAACGAATTTCTTCAGCTCCTGTTGAAACAGAAGAAGAAGAGTCCCCACCAAATGCCAATCCAAATATTACTAAAAACATAATGGGAAAAGCCAAGGTCCAAAAAAGTGCTCCCTTATCCCTTATCCGGCTTTTAAGGAATGCTTTCAGAATACCCAACATTAACTTCATGCGATTTCTCCTCCATCCCATTTGAAAATTTTAACAGATATTAACAAGAGTACGGCTGTCCAAAGTATTGGAATCAAAAACAACGTATAATAAGGTAATGGCGCATCCATCAGCCCCATTGACTGTCTCATTCCTGCTGCCAGGTATGTAATGGGATTAATGTAGACAAACCATCTGACAGCAGGTGAAAGATCAAAAACCGGAAAGTAAAGCCCCCCCAGGAATTGCATGGGGAAAAACAAAATATTCGCCAAACCGGAAGCTCCGTTAGGTGTTTTGGATACCGAACCAAGAAAAATCCCAAAGGAAAGAGAAAGTATCGCACTAATCAGTATAAACAAAATGGACTCCGGATAAAAGATGGCCCATGTGACATGATAAAACAATTTCGCATAGATAAGCAGAATAACAAATGACATCACCATAAAAACAAGGTTTGACAGGATGGTTGCGGAAATGAGTTTGCTTTTTTTGATTGGTGTGCAGGCAAAACGCTTGAAAATTCCTTTTCTTCTGAAATAGGTCATGTTGATCCCCATGTTAAGGAAACCCGTACTAAAAAATCCCATGATTAAAATACCCGCCAAAAAATAATCGGCATAGTTAAAATCCTGAGTTTGTCCAACCATTTCTGTAGAAATTGTGGCATCCGGAATTGAGATATTCATCCTTTTTGCTGCTTCAAGATTGACTTCAGCCAGAATTTGTTTCATCACATCACTGGCTAGCTTTGAAAGATTTCTCATTGGAACACTTTCAACGATAATCGTCGGTTTATTGTCAGTTGAAATTGAAGAAATTTTGGAAAAAAAGACCACTTTATTGAAATTCTGATTAAAATTTTCAGGAATCTCAACGATCACATCAATATGCTGCTCCTTTAATAGGACTAACGCCTGATCTTTGTTTTTTACATCTATGATTGAATACAAAGGATCATCTTCCGGGTTTTCTGTTGTGCTGATGTCTTCAAAAACCTGATGAATGATTGTACTCCCCATACCATCTCCGGAATGGTCAATAACAGCCATCTTAAAATTAAGATCTTCACCGGTCATATTGGAAAAAATGAGTACCATTATGGTAAAGAGGATCAGTGGAAAGAGTAATATCCAAAAAATAGTCTCCTTCTCCCTTAAACCACTTATCAGAAGACTTTTAAACAGTTGATTCCTCATTAGTCCCTTAGCCTCCTTCCGGTAAGAGAAAGGAATACATCTTCAAGGTTGGGCTGTCTGATACTGATATCGTTTAAATCCAGCTCTTTTCTCTTAGCCCATGAAAGTAATTTTTCAAGTACGATATGCAGGGATTTTGTGGGAATGATCACTTTATCCCCTTCAATTTCAACTTCCTCGACATCCCAGGCATTCAGTTCATCAATATCCAATTGCTCTAAGTCAGCAGCAAATTCAACGTAATTCAGTTCTCCCAGCTTTTTTATATGACCGGATGGAGTGTCAATGGCAATAATCTTTCCATAATCCATAATACAAACCATATCTGAAAGTTTTTGAGCTTCCTCCATATAATGAGTGGTTAAAAAAACGGTTTTCCCCTGGCCTTTTAAATGTTCGATAATACCCCAAATATTCCTTCTGGCTTGGGGATCCAACCCTGTTGTGGGCTCATCAAGAAAAACCATTTCAGGATCGTTGATTAGGGCGCATCCAATAGCAACTCTCTGTTTTTGACCCCCTGAAAGTTTCTCAACCAAATCGTTTCTTTTTTCCTCAAGAGACACAAAACCAATCACCTCTTCAATGGGAAGACTTTTCTTGAAAAAAGAAGCGAACAACTCAAACACTTCCTTTACTTTCAAATGGGGAATAAAGTTTGTTGACTGGAGGGAAACACCAATTTTTTGTTTCGCTTCATCAGAAACTTGTTTCAGTTCTTCGCCAAAAAAAACGATTCGACCTTCATCCGCCTTTTTTATACCTTCGATAATCTCCAGTGTCGTCGTTTTACCGGCACCGTTGGGTCCAAGCAGAGTAAAAACCGTTCCTTTCTCGATACTGAAACTGATATCATCCACAGCCTTTACCGTAGGGTAATATTTTTTGAGATTTTTTACCTCTAATATTTTTTTTGACACAACAGCACCTCCATGCCTTGACATATCATTATTTTTTCTTCGCTAACCCTTGTATGATCATTTGACCTGTATTCTTAAGGATTTCTCGTATCCTTTCATCATTATATTCCGTTTCTGATTCCCATGCTAAAGTTGCCAGTCCATGCGTAAATATCCAAAGATTGTAAAAGATCATATTATAGGAATCTACTGCATATTTTTGCACATATTCATCATTTTTTATAAATTTAATCATCTTTTCGTCAACTTCTTCGAAACTCAACAGATCCATTTTAAAATCTTTGTTCATAAAGATAAATGAAAAAAGGTTTTTTTCCCTTCTTGAAAATTTAACATAATTAACTCCAATATCCAGAAAATCTCTCGGGGAATTCTCCGTTGTTATTGTTTCCATAAAAAAATCATAGGCAAGTCGAAATAAGGCCTTCTTCAAACCGGTTAAAGAATTGAACTCTGAATAAATCGGATGTGTTGAACACCCCATTTCATGGGCAATATTCCTTGCAGTTAACGCCTGATTTCCTTTTAACCTTACAATTCTTAAGGCTGAATTTAATATTGATTTTCTATCATACTTTTGTTTGGGTGCCATAAACACTTCTCCTAAAAAAACATCCGTTACGTAACATATGTTACCATAAATCTCTTCCGGTTGTCAATTTGCTTATAATGAATAAGATACTTTAGATAACAAGAGCAAGAACCAGTTTTTCAACGCTAATCACACAAAATCAAATCAAATTCCTTATTTATCCACTTTGCGAAATAAATAACATATGTTTAAATAGAAGTGTAAGAGTATAGAACCCACAATAGATTAGAGGAGGGAACACAATTGAGCTTATTTGAAAATGCAGTGAAACAATTTACAAAAGCAGCAGATGTGATGAATCTCGATTCCAGCATGAGAGAAGTCCTTTCAATGCCCAAAAGAGAACTGACTGTAAACTTCCCGGTAAGAATGGATGACGGTTCTGCAAGAGTATTTACAGGACACAGGGTACAACACAACATCGCACTTGGACCGGCAAAAGGCGGTATTCGATATCATCAGAACGTTACATTGGACGAAGTTAAAGCGCTTGCATTCTGGATGACCTGGAAAGCAGCCGTTGTTGGTATTCCTTACGGCGGAGGAAAAGGTGGCGTCCAAGTCGATCCCACGCTGCTCTCCAAAACAGAAGTAGAAAGACTTTCACGAAGATTTTTCTCTGAAATTCAAGTCATCATTGGAGAAAACAAAGATATTCCGGCACCTGATGTGAATACCAACGGACAGATCATGGCTTGGTATATGGACACATACAGCATGAATGTGGGTCATAGTGTACTGGGTGTAGTTACAGGAAAACCGCTTGAAATAGGTGGTTCTGTTGGAAGAACCGAAGCAACCGGTAGAGGCGTTAGAATTTGCGCTGAAGAGGTTGTAAAATACCTCAATGAAAAAGGCACCTTCAACAAAGAAATGAGAGACGTTACAGTAGCCATCCAAGGTTTCGGAAATGTTGGAAGCTATGCTGCTACACTTATTAACGATGAACTGAATGCCAAAGTTATTGCCGTTAGTGATATTTCAGGTGGTTATTACTCTGAAAAGGGTTTAAACACCGACGAAATGATGAAATATCTTGAAGAAAACGGTTCGCTGGAGGGATACACCGGGGCAGACAAAAAGATTACAAACGAAGAACTCCTTGAAATGGATGTAGACATGCTCATTCCTGCAGCTTTGGAAAATGTTATCACAGCTGAGAACGCCGATAAAGTTAGGGCAAAGATCGTTGTTGAAGCTGCTAACGGACCAATTGATCCAGATGGTGAAGATATTCTTACAGAAAAAGGCTGCATTATTGTTCCTGACTTTGTGGCAAACGCCGGTGGTGTAACCGTATCTTACTTTGAATGGGTTCAGAGTCTTCAATGGTTCTTCTGGGAATTGGAAGATGTTAGAAACGCCCTTCACAGAATCATGAAAAAGGCTTTCTGCGGAGTTGTCAAAACCGGCGAGAAGTATGATGTCGATATGAGAACAGCTGCATATGTCAATGCGATTGAAAAAGTAGCACAGGCCACGAGATTAAGAGGTATTTATCCATAAATTAAAAAAAGCCGTTTTCTTGTTCTACTAACGATTTAAGCTTGAAAGAAAAACAATGAAAATTTGATATATGAAATCATTTTTGGTATAATACAAGCGGCTTGTAATTATACAAAAGGAGATTGATTCGTGAACGGATTGATCTCTTTTTTGTTTGGGGGGCAGGTTTGAATGAAGTTCAGTCTATTAACCCAAAATATCTTCCAGGATTTGGAAAACAAAAACACTGAAACAATCATTAAAAATGCAATGTTAGCAGCTAAAGAAAAAGATTCGACTATCTTGCTTACACCTGAACTTTCTTTACAAGGCTTTCCCAAAAAATTTGAAAAACCGGTTAAACCTGTTGAACCCGAAAGGATAAACGAAATAAAAAAAGCAGCCTCTCAATATGGCATTTCAATAGGTTTTGGCAATTTTCAATCAAGTAGGTGAGCAGATGAAAAAAATAATCATAACGGGTTTTGAACCCTTTGAAAAAGAAACAATCAATCCATCTCAGGAATTACTCAAACACATCGATTGTGACCCAAATCTATTTCAAGTTCAACCCATTCTCTTGCCGGTGACGGTAAAAGAAGCGGGTAAAGTCATAACAAAAGCGATAGATGATATCCGGCCGGATTATGTTATCAGCTTTGGCTTAAACGGCAAATTGTCTCACATCGCCCTTGAACGAGTAGCCCTCAACATTGTGGATGCAAGGATACCGGATAATAATGGCGAGCAACCACACGACATGATCATCAATCAAGAGGGACCTGTCGCCTATTGGTCAACCCTTCCTGTAAGAACCATAGAACAAAATTTAAAAGAAGCGGGAATCCCCGTCAAGTTATCCTACTCAGCCGGAACCTATATCTGTAACTACGTAATGTATTCAGCCCTTGACTTCATTGAAAAAAGGGGATTTCAGACAAAATCCGGCTTTATTCACATTCCATTCCTTCCGGAACAATGTCTCGAAAATCCCCTTCGATCCAGTATGGACTTAAGCCTGTTGAAGAAAATGCTTAAAACGGTAATTTCTTCGCTTTAAAAGAAATAGTCAAGGACTCTATTCCAAATCCAAATGACTTTCAACATCATGCAGCTAACTTGAAGAAATACCTCTGCAAATCTTTATTAATAAGAGCTCTGAATTACCAAGTAATCTTTTATTATTATAAATGCCTTAAAAATCAAACCTTAATCCCAAATTTTGACAAAACAGCGGCCATTATATAATAGCCAAACATTGTAATACCGGATGAGAGGGCAATGGACAAATAAACATTCCAACTGAGTTTGGAAATAAAAAAGGGTAAAGTAACGAAGAATAACAGGGATGGAAGGACAAACCAAAAGATATTGATTGATAGATTAGACACTTTCTTACGATCGCCTGTATCAATGTACAACCAAATAATGGCCAATAATGAAGTAATGGGCAACGAGGCAATTAAACCACCCCAAAACGAAGTCCTTTTGCTGATTTCCGAGATAACGACAATCAGCACTGCAGAAATTAGAATTTTAAGAATATATCTGATCATGTGATCCTCCTTTCTCTTTGATTAAATCCAGCTTTTATTACAGAGGACGCTTTTTTGCCATTCCCGGACGCCGTGGATATTGTTTCGGAGTTTCTTCCACTTTTTGAAAAATTGTCAGGACAGGGTTGAAATGTTCACCGTTAAATGTATAGTCATAACGGATGCTTTTTTTAAAATCCATTCCAAGAGCCTTTATTGCATTTCGTGATGCTTCCAATTCATCTTTGAAAGACGGCCCTTTGTAAAGAAGCAATTTACCTCCAACTTTTAGAAGAGGGGCTGTGTATTCCAAACAAATCCCGGTAGCTGCAACAGCACGCATGGTACAATAATCGTATTCATTTCGATTTTCTTTTGCGTAAACTTCCACCCTTTCGTTAACAACCGTTGTGTTTTTTAAATCAAGGGATTGAATGACTTTGTTTAAAAACTGTGCCTTTCTCTTCTCACTTTCGATAAGGGTAAAAGAAACGGTTTTATACATAATAGCCAAGGGAATGGACGGAAAACCTCCCCCGGAACCGATATCAATAATCTGACCTGTTAAAGGTTCTATCAGACCTTCTTCAAAAGGAATCAGGGAATCTCGCAGATGCTTTTGGATTAATTCATCTCTTGTTTTATATCGAATCAAATTTTGTCTTTTGTTTTCCTCTTCAAGTAAATCCAGATATGCACTATACAAATTTTCGACTGAAATGGTCATTTCCCTCCATTGTATCAAGTAAAAAAAACAGGGGCCCAAAAAGCAGGCTCCCTTTATTCATATAGATTCATTTAAACTTCTTTTATGATTTGAATTTCATCGCCCGTTTTCAGAAAACTGGCATTGGCTTCATCCGTGTCTACATGAAATTCAAGGGCGTATTTGGGACTGACGCGAATCAAGACATCCTGAAAGATGGTCTTTCTTCCCTCAGTATCGCATAGGACAGAAACAATATCTTTATCTTTGACATCAAATCTCTCCGCATCATCAGGAGTCATGTGAATGTGCCTTTTGGCCAGAATGAGTCCTTTGTCCAGGTCCACTTCTCCGGCAGGGCCGATCAACTTTACCCCGGGAGTTCCCTCGATATCCCCTGAATCTCTCACAGGGGGAACGACACCCAGTTTATAGGCATCCGTCAAACTCACTTCAACTTGTGTGTCCTTCCTAACCGGCCCCAATACTCTTACCGATTCAAAGGAACCCTTTGGTCCGGTCACCTTTACCTTCTCTTCACTGGCATACTGTCCCGGTTGTCCTAAATCTTTAATTGGGGTCAACTGTGCATTCTCTCCAAAAAGCACCTTCAGATCCGCTTCGGATAAGTGTAAATGTCTTGCAGAAACACCCACAACGATCTTTCCTTCTTTTAATTCCATCGATCAAAGTCCTCCTCTATTATTGTTTTATCAAAGGTTAAATTTTTCGCTCATCACACGTTTTAACAACGATTCTTAAGACTTGTCTAAACTCGTCCACCAAATAGGGGTCAATCGTCGAAAACATCTTTTCCACAAATGTTATCCTACGCTTAATAACCTCTTTAATCACTTCTTCTCCGTGTTCTGTGATTTTTAAACGCCTGACACGTCTGTCTTCGTCAGATATCTTGTAATCCACTAATCGTTCATCTTTCAATTTATTAACCAAACCGGTAACGGTACTCTTTGCAACACCCAGGCGTTTGCTGATACTTGTCATTGTCAGATTTTCATGCCAATAGATGCTTTGCAGCACGTCAAACTGGGCCGGTGTTATTTCATTATCCCCTTCTTTTAGAGCCATCCGCCCTTCGGCTTTTATCCATGCCGAAATCTTTCTCATTAGCTTTTCAAGCTCTTCATACTTTTCCATTATTGAACATCTCCCTTTATGATAACGGTTAATTCACCTTTTACCTCATTTTCGAATTTAGTGATCGCTTGTGAACAGGCTCCTCTGAAAAACTCCTGGTACATTTTCGTCATTTCCCGAGCAATAAATACTTCCCGATCTCCAAGAATATTCAATATATCGTTCAAACACTTTATAAGACGAAATGGGGATTCGTAAAAAATAATGTGTCTCTTTTCATCTTTTATCGTTCTCAAATATCGCCGGAGTTTCTTGTCTCTTCCCAAAAAACCCTCAAATATGAACGGTCCGCTAAATCCTGATGCCGTAAAAGCAACGGTAACTGCACTTGGGCCGGGGATTACGTCCACTTCTATCCCGTTTTTATGACAGGCATCGATCAAATAAGCCCCTGGATCTGATACGCTTGGCATCCCTGCATCAGAAACCAAAGCAATGGACTTATCGGCTTTTAGCTGCTGAATAATTTGATCCGTTTTAAACCTTTCTTTTTGCTGTGAAAATGAGATCATTTCTTTTTTACCCAGTTGGAAATGATTCAACAATGAAATCGTTCGTCTGGTATCTTCAGCGAGTATAGTTTCGGATGCTTTTAAAGAATCCAATACCCGTTGGGAACAATCCCCAAAATTACCAATGGGTGTACCGATTACCGTTAATTTCCCACTCATCCCTCAAAATCACTCATTAACGTTTCCAATCTGTCCAATGTTAACAACGCCTCTTTATGCTTCTCTTTTGTTTCTTCAATGACATCTTCATCAGCATGTTCTAAGAACTTTTCATTGGACAGTTTTTTTTCAGCGTGTTTTACATCTGCTTTTGCCTTTTTGATCTTTTTTGCCAATCTGCTCTTTTCTTCTTCCAAATCTATTGTACCAGATAATTGACAATAAACATCGATTTTTGGGCTCACCAACGCAGTTGAACTTTTAGCAGGCTTTTCGGAAACCATATGAATTTCTCCAATTCCTGCCAAAGCTTTTATGTAGATCTGTTCTTCATCACTGAATGCTTGTTTTTTCTTGAAAATACAGGCAATCTCTATTTTTGTGGAAGGGGGAATCTGAAGCTCTGAACGAACGTTCCTGATGCCTCGAATGACTTCCATCAAATCAATAAATCTTGAGGCATCATTCTCAAAATCATTGAATTCATCTATTTCAGGCCATTTGGAAATCATCAAATGGTCCTTTTCTTTTTTCATGGGAAGCATTTGCCATATTTCTTCGGTAATAAACGGCATAAATGGATGTAACAAGCGAAGACTCTTATCCAAGACTTGCAGTAAAACAGCTTGGGTGTTTCTCTTTTTATGAACAGATTCTGACTGATAAAGCACCGGCTTGATTGATTCGATGTACCAGTCACAAAATTCGTTCCAGAAAAATTCAAAGATGGATTTGGAAGCGAGATTGTAGTCATAACCTTCCAAGCCTTTGGTCACTGATTTGATTGCTTCGTTCAATCGATGTAGAATCCATTTGTCGGAAAGGGCTAAGGCGTCAGGATCGAATGTATGTTGCTGGATATCTTCATCAATATTCATCAGAGAAAACCGGGTTGCATTCCAAATCTTATTGGCAAAATGTTTATAATTCAGAATCGTCTTGATATCCAGATTGATATCTCTTCCCTGGCCTGCAAGTATAGCCAGTGTAAAGCGCATGGCATCTGCACCGTACTCTTCAACCACTTCGATTGGATCAATTCCGTTTCCAAGAGATTTACTCATCTTTCTTCCCTTTTTATCACGGATCAACTGGTTGATATAGACATCGTGGAACGGAACC
Source organism: Thermotogaceae bacterium (assembly GCA_030445775.1). Lineage (GTDB taxonomy): Bacteria > Thermotogota > Thermotogae > MWEM01 > MWEM01 > JASUTC01. Next base: position 33,683 of record JASUTC010000009.1, read on the forward strand.
TCATCCATGAATTCCATTCCCATGGTAATCATTCGGGCTACCCAGAAGAAAATAATGTCAAATCCGGTTACAAGGGTACTGGTTGGATAATATTTTTGCAGGTCCGGCGTTTGTTCCGGCCAACCCAACGTGGAAAAAGGCCAAAGCGCAGAGGAGAACCAAGTATCCAAAACATCTTCGTCCTGCTTTAAGTTAGTTGAACCGCATTTGGGGCATTTTTCAGGATCTTGTTCACTTACTATGATCTCATCACAGTCCTGACAATACCATACGGGAATGGCATGCCCCCACCAAAGTTGTCTGGAAATACACCAATCATGGACTTCATACATCCAGTTCAGATAAACTTTCTTCCACCTTTGGGGGTAGAATTTCACACGATCATTTTCAACGACCTCAATTGCCTTTTTCGCCAATGGCCCCATCTTAACAAACCATTGATCGGATAACCTGGGATCTATGGTGGTATCACAACGATAGCAATGTCCAACCGAATGGGAATAATCTTCGATCTTTTCAAGCAGATTCAGTCGTTCTATTTCTTCTACGACCCGTTTTCTTGCCTCTTTGATACTGAGACCCTGATACTCACCGGCATTTTCATTCATAATCCCGTTTTCATCGATTACCTCAACAAATTCAAGGTGATGCCTGATTCCCATCTGATAATCGTTGGGATCATGTGCCGGAGTCACCTTAACAGCACCTGTCCCAAATTCTTTATCTACATATTGGTCTGCAATAACAGGAATTTCCCTGTTCACTATAGGTAAGATCAGCTTTTTGCCAATCAAATGCTTGTATCTTTCATCCGATGGATTCACCGCCACGGCTGTATCTCCCAGCATGGTCTCCGGCCTTGTAGTGGCGATTGTCAAATGACCATCTCCCTCTTTCAAAGGATAATTAAAATACCAAAGGTTGGAACGCTCATCCTGATGTTCTACTTCTTCATCAGAAAGCACCGTTTTACATCGGGGGCACCAATTAACGATGTATTTCCCCTTGTAGATTAAACCCTTTTCGTAAAGGGCCACAAACACCTTTCGAACGGCCTTATTCAAACCCTCATCAAGTGTAAAACGGTCTCTGGACCAGTCAACAGAACATCCGATAGATCTGATCTGGTCACGAATATGTCCCCTGTATTCATCAGCCCATTTCCAAGTCTTTTCAATAAATTGTTCTCGCCCTAAATCGTCCTTCGTTTTACCCTCTTCCTTTAAATTCTTTTCAACTACATTTTGTGTAGCAATACCGGCATGGTCTTCACCGGGAAGCCAAAGAGTATCTCGTCCCATCATACGTTGAAAACGTATTGAAATATCTTGCAGTGTGAGATTAAGCCCATGTCCCATATGCAGTTTTGCAGTTATATTTGGAGGTGGAATGACGATGACATACGGTTTCCCCTGTCCGTTTGGCTTAAAATCCCCTGATTTCTCCCATTGCTCATACCATTTTTTTTCAATATCCTTCGGATCATAATGTTTTTCCAGTTCTGCCATTGTTGACCTCCATCTGTATTCTTTTGCGATATTATAGCATAGAGATATGTACAGCTTTAAAAATACGATGATTTGAACTGACTAAAGGTTCTTTATGTTATAATATTTCGGAAAGATCAATCATTAAAAAATGGAGGTGTTTGTGAATGGCAAAAGTAACAGTTGATAAAGACACATGCATTGGTTGTGGTGTTTGCGAAAGTCTTTGCCCGGAGGTATTTAAAATGGCTGATGACGGAAAAGCTGAAGCAATAACACCTGAAACAGATGAATCATGTGCTGAAGATGCACTCAATTACTGTTGAATAATCGAACAACATGGATTGTACTCAGAGCATAATCTGATTTTTAATTTTTATTAGCTAGGGCGGCATGTGTCGCCTTTATTTTTTAATCCAACAGTTAGTTTCACTAAGTTTATCGCTGCATTAAATTTATTATTTGAGGTGAATGAACAGTGCCAGAGAAAAGCAAATATGAAGAACTGCATGAAAAATTAAGAAGAAATCCCAAAAGCGTTTGGGCCGATAGAGACTTTCAAGGGATTGACTCATTTAACACGGAATACGCCAAGTACTTGGAAAAATCCACAACCGAAAGGCGTTCAGTAGATGAAGCCATTGAACTGGCTAAGGCAAAGGGATTCATCGATTACGAAGATTTTCTTAAAAACCCCCCCAAAAACCTTGAGGGAACGAAATTATACGTAAACAACCGAGGGAAATCGGTGGCCTTTTACAGATTTGCCGATGATGTCAAAGATGGAATGAACATGGTTGCGGCACACGTGGACGCACCAAGAATAGACTTCAAAACC
>JASUTC010000062.1 GCA_030445775.1 Thermotogaceae bacterium
GGTTCTATTCCTTCCAGTGGGATCAGTTCCCATTGGGAATCCACTACTTCACCATCAACGATGGTAAGGTCAAGCCTTGAAACGTATTTATTCCAATCTGCAGCTGAAACAATAATACTGTTGTTAATGACCGGAGGCTTCTTAAACTGGGTATGTGTGTGACCGTCTACTATTACATCAATTTTAGAGAAAGCGGCTGCCAATTCATTTGATGTCGTCTTGGGATCATCTAAACCGGGCTGATAACCTAAATGTGTCAAAGCCACAATGATATCTGCATTGCTTTCCAGCTCAGGCATTAATTTTTCAGTGACATCAATGGCATTTGCAAAACTCCAGTTGTCAAGATATATAGGTTCTAAAATGGCCGTTTCTTCGGTTGTTAATCCTAAGACTGCTACAGAAATATCTTTGAAATCAAAAATCACATAAGGTGTGACCGGATGTTCATTATTTTCATCAACAACGTTCGCACTAAGTACCGGCATTTCAAATAAATCCTTCTGCTTCATCAGTACTTCCCGATTTTTGTCAAATTCATGATTTCCAAGTACTACAGCATCAAATCCAACCATGTTCATCCCGACAATATCCGGAACGGCATCCAATTGATCTGATTCCGGAATACCTGTGTTATAGTCTCCTGCGTGTAAAACCAAAACATTACCACCACAAGCCTCAACTTCTGCTTTTACAGCATCAACAACGGTTGATACGGCTGCAAAACCTCCGATTTCTCCATCCTGCCAGGCATGTCCATGTGTGTCATTTACAGATAAGATCGTCAAATGTGATGTTACGGCAAATAACGAAATACTCATCAATACAACAAGAGTTAAAACGAACAGTTTTTTCATAATGAATCCTCCTTTTTTATTTTATGCAGTGTTAATTATACCATGATAAATAAAACTTGAAAAATCTTAATTTATTGGTTTTACATCATATCCAATAAAGACCGGGTTATCATGAAACCGCTTACATGCCTATGCTATAATTGATTATTAAATTCTATTGAATGAATGAAAGAAAAATGAAAATTCCAAATAAAAATGAATAGCATGTTTATTATTAAAATATGGAGGGAAAATGACGACTGTTCACGTAGTAAAGGGTCCACAACGGGTTGACAAGACTACTTTTATGATTGATAAGTTATTTGAAAAGCAAGTAAAATATGGTCCAATGAGTTATTTATTACTTGGTTCTTCTGGAGGGTTTTTGCACGATTTTCGCGAACGGTATGTGGAAAAAGCCGATGCTATATTCAACATTAATTTTAAGGTTATTAATCAATTTGTTGTAGAAGAATTAATAAAATACTATCCTAATAGAATTCATGTTGATCGTGAATTGTTATCCGCTCTTGTTTTAGACGTTCTTTCTGATAATGGAGAATTGAAAGAACTTCTCAGTTCAGGAATAGGTATTGTTGAATTGTTTCTTTCTTATTTTAGTATCGTTAATGAACAGGACCCGGAAAACGTATTTGCTGAAGCGGATGGAACTGAAGATCATTTGATTAAAGTGTTTGCCGGGTTGTATGCAAAATTCAGGAAATTACTTGAAGAGAAAAACATGTTTTCCACCTATGATGCGTATCGAATGATGGCGGAGCTTATCGTTGAGGGAGATTATGAGTTGGGCCAGAGTAGACAATTTTTATTTGTCGATGGTTTTAACGATTTCCCAAAACCCATCAGAGATTTTTTAACTGTTTTTATACCCCTCTTTTCAGAAGTATATATTACACTACCAACTTCTTTAGATTGGAAAATAGAAGAGCCATCTTTTAACACATTCCTGGAATCACTTCAAAATGGTGCGAACAAAGTGAAGTGTCGGATAAAAAGCCACATCTTAGATAACAAGTCGCCAACAATGATCGACTGGGTTTGTGACCTGTTTATTCAAGATGATTCAGAGAAAAAACGATTAAATAATATAACAAAAGCCTCAAATTCCCCCTTATCTTTTGCCAAAACAACAAATCAACAAAATCAATACCGTTTGATTGGAGCAATTGTTAAGGACTTAGTATTAAAAAACGAAATACCGTTAGATGAGATTGGAATTGTGACTCGTGATATAAAAAAAGCTGGATTGTCCCTTTCAAGAGTATTTGAAAACATGGGCATTCCTTTTCGGTTTGAAGCCGATGTTTCTATTCTTGACAGTATCAACATCAATCGAATGATATTACCCTTTAAGGTTTTTTACAGTGGTTTCGAACCTGAGATGATATTGAATTTTATTGAAACGGGCTTTATTGATACAGCTGAGTTATCTTTCGCTACGATCATGGAAATTTTTGAAAAAGCAGGGTTATCATACGGGAAAAGTTTTTCTGAAGAAGATTCAGCGCGATTCGCGACTTTAAAGATCCGAAAGGAAATCTGGAAAAAGAAATTAAATCGTTATGAACAATTTGTTCAAGAAAGAATTAACGCCCAATCTCTTACTGTTGAAGAAGAGAGGGATTTATATGAAAAAAATAAAGAAACTATAGAAAATATACAAAAAATAAGATCGCTTTTGGACGATGTTTTTGAAACGTTGGGGATATTGTTCTCTTCTATGCGGAAAAGGGAATTTGATGATTACTTTGATTATTTTAAATTTCTTTATGAAAAACTCGCCCAAGGGGGGTTATTATCCAGTGAAGCTTTTGAAGATTTATCAGTGAAATTGTTTTTTGAAGATATTTTACCCTCATTAAAGCATTTTTTTGTTATCACACAAAAAGTAAAGAAACCGATGATTAGACCTACCGATTTTTGGAAATCTTTGAATATTTTCTTGGAAAATAAAAGACTTCATAGCAGTGAATTCATTGAAAATAAATGCTTGATTATGGATCTTGAATCATCCAGATACAGAAAAACAGATATTAGAATTTATCCTGATTTCCTTGAGAATTATTATCCGAAAATAGTTTTTAATAAGGTTTATGATTTACTTTTAGTAAATGATACCTCGTTTGTTGATACCTATTTGAAGAGAGAGGAAAGAGATTTTTTATTATCTTTGAGAAATACAAGAAAAATGGCTTTTTTTATATTTCCTCAAGGTGATATCAACGGTATTCCATACAATCGGTCTTTTTACGTGGATCGTTTCTTAAAGATTATGAATAACAAAAACGACAGCGAAGAAAAAAGCTTTATGAATATTGAAGATATTGATTATTTGAATAATTACTCCGTAAAAGATTACCTCATATCAAAACTTGACAAACTAAACCTTCAAGATAAAAAATTCATCAAATTATGTTCTGAATTCGGTTATGATTGGGATAAGATTAAAGGGAAAATCACTTTGTTGAAAAAAAATAATGAACAAGCTTTTTTAGTAGAGAAAAAATCCTTATTGCCTTCTTTATTTGGTGATACCTTAAGTGCTTCAAAATTCGGCGTTTTGAAAAAATGCTATAAAGACTTTTTCTATCAGTATATTTTAAAAGTTAGAACGACTTTAGATGAAAAAGAAGGTTTTGATTATTTTGTTGAAGGACAAATCCTTCATTCTGTATTACACGCTGTTTTTAGTGATTTGACCAAAAGAAATCAATTGTTGGAAAACCTTGAACAAACAGAGTTTAACGCTTTTTTTAATAATATTGTTGTTGGTTTTATTCAAAATGAGATTAAGGCGAAGATGTTTCATCCGGAAAAAATTCTGTATGAAGCCGAAGTGTCTTTTTTTTCAAAGCTCATTAGAGACTTTTTGGAAAAATACAGGGAATCGAAATATGTTTTTTCGAATCCGGATCCCGAGGAATACGGTCCATCCGTTTTCATTCCAAAAAAATTCGAGATAGAAATAACACGAAAAGACAAAATAAAATTTCTTAAAGATAAAGATATTTATTTCATTGGAAAAATAGACAGGATAGATGAAAATCAAACTGGAGATTTTTTTATTTACGATTATAAACGTTCTGACAGCAGTGCTGACAAAAAATCATCTCACCAGTTGATGATGTACGCTTATGCCGCCAATCAACTATTTAAGCGTCCTGAAGGGATGGCTTTTTTACCCGTTATTTCAAAAAAAAAGAAGATCACCGGCTTATGTTTGACGTACGATACTGAAGAAGATGTCTATATCATCAAAAATGCCAGAAAGGATAAGACCTTATCATTTCAAGACTTGTTGGTTGAGATAGCCACAAAGATTGATCAGGTTTTTAATGGTGATTTTTACAACACCGAAAAAACAAATTGTTACGGGTGTCCTCATGAAAAAACGGGGATATGTGAGATTAGAAAAAGGGTTGATGATAGATGAAAGAGAGATTAAACACCGAGCAAATATCTATTGTAAATAGTGATGGAGATTTATTTGTTAAAGCAGGTGCCGGTACCGGTAAAACACGAACCATCACTGAACTCTATTTCACATTACTTTTGAATCGGCATTATGATGTAAAAAATATCTTGGCAATCACCTTTACAGAAAAGGCTGCAACGGAAATGAAGGATAGAATTAAGAACAGAATAAAGGAATTTACGGATGAAACAACAGGACAGCGGAAAACCGATTTGATAAAATTGCAAAAAAGAATGAATTATGCTTGGATTTCTACATTGCATGCCTTTTGTTCCAGAATTCTAAGGGAATTTCCATTACAGTCCGGGATAGACCCGGTATTTGAAATTATTGATCAAGCTGAAAAAAGAAGAAGAATTAACTATACGATCAAAAATTATTTCAACCAATCAGGAGGTTCAACGAAGTTTAAGAAGATCAAAGACCTGGCCTTTCTATACCGATATGATAACCTTTTACAACTTTTCCAAGAAGCGTTGGAAAAAAATCAATACCCTTTATCCAAAGTTGATTTATCGGCATTTAAAACCAAAACAGATGATATTAAAAGTGGAACAATCATCAGGCAAATATTACCGGAGTTTCAAATTGCCTTTGAAGAGATGGCATCAACTTATCATCAAAAGAATAAACGAGACAACAAGCTTGATTATGATGGGCTGTTATTCGAAGTCATCAGCTTACTGAAGCGTGAAGATGATTTACGAATAATGTTGCAAAACCGTTTTAAATGCATCATTGTAGATGAATTTCAGGATACCAATCAACAGCAAAAGGAAATCGTTGATTTACTCAGTACTAATGAGAACAAAACGGTGTTTGTTGGAGACCCAAAGCAATCCATTTATTATTTTAACGGAGCAGATGTCAGTGTTTTTAATCAAACAGAAAAAGTTTTTGATGAGGAAGAAACCTTTGAATTATTTAAAAACTATCGCTCAAATAGTGAGTTAATTGAGTTCTTTAATTTAATTTTCCCGGAAATTTTTGTGAAAAAACCAGAATTGTCTTACACGATAACCTATGATTCATTGTCAGCTGAGGCCGGTGAAAAGTCTGAACAGCCGGTAAAGCTTTTACCAATGGCAGATTCTTTTGAAGAGGAATGCGAGAATATTTGCCTTTATATTAGAAAACTAATTTCAGAGGGAATTCAGTACAAGGAAATTGCCATCTTGATGCGTCGAATGACAAAGATTGAAGTACTTGAAAACGTGCTTAAAAGACGTCAAATTCCTTTTCACATCAACGGAAGTCGTGGATTTTTTAAAAAAGCTGAAATTGTGACTTTAACCTCCTTTCTAAAAGCCATTTTTGAACCCTCTGATGAAGAAAATCTTTTGGTTTTGTTAAGAAGTTATGTCAGTCCTTATTCAGATTCAGAACTTGTTGAATTAAGAGTAAGAGATAAACGGTCTTTATTGAAAGCTTGGGAGCTTTATTCAAAGGATAATGTTAGGAGTGATCACTTTTACGAGCATTATCGATCCTTGAGAAAAATGGCCAATCTTGTTACCCCTTCAAGACTGTTAAGAGAAATCATTGAGGCCTTTGATTATGAGTTTATTATCTCTCAGTTATCAAATCCCACTAGGAGACTTTTAAATTTAAAGAAATTCCTGGAATTTGCCCAGCACTTTGATAATGAGATTTCCATCAGACGATTTTTGGCAGCTATTGAGGGTATGGAACAGAGTAATGAAGGTGAGGCTTCTGTTGACAATGAGAAAAGCAATGTGGTAAAGGTCATGACCATTCATAAATCAAAGGGACTTGAATTCCCCGTGGTTATTCTGCCTGAAATGGGGTATGTTAATTATGCCGGTCGGTCAAAACCGAATTTACTGGTGAATTACGAATCAAATCAAATCGCATTAAAAGATCCGATAGATGAAATTTCCGGATCGGATTATTCCAATATGCTCATGATCGAGCGATTAAAAGAACAGGAAGAAGAAAAGCGAATCTTATATGTGGCTTTTACTCGTGCAGAAAAAGAACTTGTTTTTAGTTATTCTCAACCATCAAAAAATAAAAATAACGCACCGTATCGAAATGCCCTTTTGGCTTGCTCTATACTAAAAGAGAACGGAAAAGAAGATATGTGGAATGATGACCCGGATGCACCTGTGAAGAAATATCTTGAATTAATTTCTCCGGCTTCTTTAAGGGAGAACAAGAAACATCATGATGATTCAAAACAGGTTCAAGATTATCAAGAAACGAATTTACAAATACCGGGTACAGTTTATGCTCTTCAAGAACGGGAGTGGAAGAAATACATCAGTCCAACCGTACTCAACGAAAATAAACAAATTGAGAGAGTTCAGCAATCATATAAAATTGTAAGTGATTACGATTTAAATGAACATAAAAGTGAAGACGACAAGCAGTTGGGGACTTTGGTTCACAGTGTATTGGAAGAGTTGGGTGAAATACCTTTATCCTCTATAACTGTAGAAAGGATTTCTGAAAAGCTTGCAAGTGTACCGCACCTTGATAATGATTTACCCGAAATAAAGAGGATGATAAAAACACTTCAAAGAATTAAAACACCTTTAATCAAAAAGATTGAAGAGTCTACAGTGATATACAGTGAAATGCCTTTAAGGAAAAAATTTGGAAAGTACATTCTTACCGGTACGGTTGATAAACTGTTTTTGAATAATGGTGAATGGGAAATAGTTGATTTTAAGTACGCAACGGGTTCAAAAACGGATGATGATAAATACGCCTTTCAAATCAGATTTTACTTATATTGCCTTAAACAACTGCTTAATCCTAAACCGAGTAAAGGTTATATCTACTATATTAAAAGTAATAAAACGGTGGAAGTTCAACAAAGTTTGGATATCGAAAAAGAAATAGAACAAAAAATTTTGAATTTTGAAGGGGTAATTTAAAGAAATTTTTTTGAAAATAGAAAGGGGATTTTATCATCCCCATTCTATTATTCCTCGTCATCAAAGCTATTGTGTTTTTTCATTCGTTTTGGAAATAATCCTTCTAAGATCAATGTAATTCCAATTAAGATTAAGATACCAGGCCAAAAAACGTTAAAATGAAAACATAAAGCCAACCCAATTAGCCACGAGGATGCGGTTAATGCATGCCGCCAGCCTTCTTTTAAGATGCTTCCAGGTAGTATAGCAATACCTATCACGGCTAAAATCCATGGAAAAAATGAAATATCCTTTACCAGGATTATGATTGCCAATCCAATAAGAATTAGCCCACCAGTGAGAGAACCTGCTGTTTGTTTTCTTGTCATTTTTGACACCTCTTTATTCAACCACTACGGCTGTGCCGGATGTGCTAACCATCAGCATACCACTGCTAGACCCTAAAACCTCATAATCAATATCAATTCCAACAACCGCGTTAGCTCCCGCTTCAAGGGCTCGAGACTGCATTTCTTGAAGGGCGTTTTCCCTGGCTCTTATTAATTCGTTTTCATAACTGCTTGATCGTCCACCCACAAAATCTCTGATACCTGCCATAAAATCTTTAACAAAATTAACGCCTGTAATAATTTCTCCTGAAACAATACCTTTGTATTCTACGATTCTTTTACCCTCGATAGTTGGTGTTGTTGTTAGAACCATTTTTTTCGCTCCTTATATTTTGTTTTTATAAAGCGGAAATTTCCGGCACATATCTTGTACCTGTTTTAATAGTGTTTCTTTTACATCTTCTTCGATTTCTCCATCTTCATTCATGGATTTGATTGCCGTTACGATGATATCTGCAATTTTTGGCATCTCTTCCAGCCCCATTCCTCTTGTGGTTATTGCAGGGGTACCGATACGAATACCACTGGTTACGAAGGGGGATAGTTTTTCATCTGGAATTGTGTTTTTATTTACTGTGATGTTGACCTCTTCAAGTCCATTTTCAACTGCTTTACCTGTTACATTCATAGGTGTAAGATCTACAAGTAACAAATGTGTATCCGTTCCGCCGGAAACAATTCTCAACCCTCTTTTTTCCAGTTCGCCTGCCAGTTTATTAGCGTTCTCTTTCACCTTTTTTTGGTATTCTTTGAATGACGGTTGGAGTGCTTCCAGAAAACTAACCGCTTTTGCGGCTATGATATGCATCAAAGGTCCACCTTGTATTCCAGGGAATATAGTTTTGTTGATGGCTTTGTAAAGATCTTTATCGTTGGTTAAAATGATACCGCCTCGTGGTCCTCTGAGAGTTTTATGAGTTGTACTGGTTACTACATGAGCAAATTCCAATGGATTAGGGTATAAACCAGCCGCTACTAATCCTGCGAAATGAGCCATATCTACAACAAGGTATGCATTGACTTTATCTGCAATTTCCCTGAATCGTTTAAAATCAATAATTCTTGAATAAGCACTGCCCCCGGCAATGATTATTTTTGGTTTATGCTCAAGGGCCAATTGTTCAACTTCATCGTAATCAATTTGTTCAGTATCCAGTTTGACGCCGTATTGTATGGATTTATATATTTTTCCAGAAAAATTAACCGCTGCACCATGGGTAAGATGACCGCCATGACTGAGAGACATTCCCATAATCGTATCTCCTGGTTCTGCAATGGCAAAATAGACTCCCATATTTGCTTGTGAACCTGAATGAGGTTGAACGTTGGCGTATTTAGCGTTGAACAATTCTTTGACTCTGTTTCTAGCCAATTGTTCAGCCTGATCCACGTAAATACAGCCACCGTAATACCTTTTTTTGGGATATCCTTCAGCGTATTTGTTGGTTAAAACACTTCCCATGGCTTCCATAACGGCTACGGAAGCAAAATTTTCAGACGCGATGAGTTCTAATCCTGTTTCCTGGCGATTTAATTCTTTTTGGAAAATTTCGTATATTTCGGAGTCTTCTTTTTTGATTGTTTCCCACATAAAACCATCCCCTTTTTTCAGCTTATGATATTGTAATCAGAGTTTCTCCTGTTTCAACATTATCGCCTTTTTTACAGTGTACTTCATCGATGATGCCCGTGATATCACTGACGATGTCGTTCTCCATTTTCATTGCCTCAAGTACTAGCAATTTATCACCTGGCTTAACGCTATCTCCTTTTTTTACTTTCAAATCAATCACCAAGCCGGACATGGGTGAAACTATATTTGATTGTGAAGAGCTGTTGTTTGAAACCTCAGTTATTGGTTCACTTTTTGGTTTTGGATTAACCGGTTTTTTTTCTTGTTGTGTTGTTTGTGTGTTATTAGTGGGAAACGTCTCAGGTTTGTTTTCTGAAGCGATCTCTTCAACTTCCACTTCATATGATTTTCCGTTTACTTTGATAATATATTTTTTTACCATGTTCTTTTAACTCCCTTTCTTATCGGTCTCCAGATTTTTGGTTTTTGATTTTTCCAATGAA
>JASUTC010000063.1 GCA_030445775.1 Thermotogaceae bacterium
AAGGGCAGTCCGAAAACCACCCTCTTAATACCTTTATTCAAATTTATATATAACTCAACCATTTACCACTATCTCACAAAATCCACCAGCGACGTCATCATCACATTTGCCCCGGTTTTAAGTGCCGCTTGAAGAATCGTTTGTTGGTTTTGCAGGTTTGTATACGTCTCCAAAAAATCCGCATCCTGTTCTTTGGATACATACTCCGTTAAAAAGGTCGTATACTCTTCAAAACGGTTGGTAGACATCTCCAAAAATCTTTCAGAGGCACCATTTTGGGCTGTAGTTTGCTGAATGTTGTATTCAAAACGTTCTACCTTTTCCAAGGCAATGTTGTTGAGATAATCCTGAGGATCTTCTTTGTCCAAATTCTTGATAATATTATCCAGTAGGTTAAAAACACTTTCGTTACCGTCTACAACAAAGGAATCGTATACGGTCATTCCGTATTCGAAATTATATCCACCCAAGTCAACACTTTGAGGGATATCGGCCTTCGGTGCCAGATTGATTGAACCGTCATCATTGACCGGGGGATTTGATGAATCCGCTCCGCCGAAGATGTGTTCTCCACCCAGATTGGTGTTTGCCAATTGGATCATCTGATCTTTGATCTTAGTGATTTCCTGCGAAATCGTTTTTCTATCTTGAGGAGTTAATGTCCCATTAGCTCCCTGAACGGTTAACTCTCTGGTTCTTGTTACAAGAGCAGACATCTCTTGTGTAACCTTATCATACATTTGTAGATAAGTATTGACTGTATTTCCGTTACGCTTGGACTGCTCCATTTCTCTTAATCGGGAACTTGCATTTGAAGCTCTTGTTGCAACAATGGCATCATCGGAAGGATACCTTACCTTCAATCCCGAAGATCCTTGCTCGTGCAATTTCGCCACCCGTTTATAATCCCGGGTGATATCCTGTAATATTGTATTATGTAACATTGAATGATTTACTCTCATCTTATAACACCTTCTTGTAATTAACCTTGACCGTTAAAAAGTTTTTTCTGATTATCCGGATGGTATTTTCCCTTCATATCATATGTATTAATCCTATCCTGACCGGTGGCGGTATCTTGGAGCAATTGTATGTTTTTAAGCTGAAACCCGATCATCCTGTCAATATTAAAATGCAGCATACTAATTTCTTGCAGGCATTCCATCAACCTGGCAATCAAAATCATTACCTTTGTACCTTCATCCTCTCCCAAGGCCTCGGCTATCTGAGACACAGAAGAATTATCGGGAATATTGATAGACTGACACAATTCTTTGGATAGTCTTTCTCTTTCCCTTTCTGCATCATCAATTTTGACAACCATAGATTCCTCTTCGGGAATAATCTCCGTTAATTCATCGTATTTTCCGTTGATGATGTAGTTTTCCTTTTTTTTGAGTATTTCTCCATATTCTTTAAATAATGCGGTTAAAAACTCAATGTGGTTTTTGAAGTCCAATAACGGGTTCAAAATAATCCTCCGATCTAAAGGCCCAGCATCTTATTGATGATTTTTTCTGAATCGGTATGATAGGCATCTTTTTGAATGAGTTCTTGGAAATGCTGTACGAGCTTTTCTCTCACTTCCGGAAGTTTGTGAACTTCATCCAACATCTGCTTGATATGACTACTTTTTTCAAGATTCTCCGACTTAAACAAGGAAGGATCATTTTTGATCTTCTCATCTTGTTTTTGTTTATTTTGCGCCTGTTTCAGCTGCTTATACAAATCCGGCGAATTAATCCTGTTAATACCACCTGCGTCAATCATCACGAACACCTCTTAATTACAAATTATTTTATCCTTTACATATGTTTATCGGTAGTCTTTTATCAAACTTGAGGGTGTTTATCAATGGATTTTATCATTCAGTTGCAATAAAAAAAGGGAGCAGAAAGCCCCCCCTTTAACAATGCCAACAAAGGGCGTATCTAACTCTCTGTAATCCTGTTGAAATTGTGTTCAGGGAGTAATGCCTTTGCCTGTTGAATTTTGGATTCAAGTTCGAAATTGAATTCGCCTTTTGACTCTGCAAGCTCTAAAGCTTTTTCCATCTTGATAATCTCTTTTCTTAATTGCTGTGTACTACCCATAATATCACCTCACATAAAATGGTATAAAATCTTTTTTCCGTTTTTAAATTGGATTCATAGAACCCAGATCCTCATAAAAGGCTATAAAATAAAATGCATAATGTTTTTAAATCGTATAATATATAATAATCCAAGTAGAAGTTAGACACTCCGCAGCTTTGTCAGTATAACATATATTAAGACGAATTGCAAATGAGTTTTACTACAATTTGTTTGAATATGTCACAGATAAGTAGCCTAACCTTGGGAGTATCTACGAAGCTCTACAGAATGGAAAAGATTAGAGGTTTATGTTATAATTTTCTCAAACGGGAATATAACTTTACGATGAAAGGAAGGATGAAACTGTGGGTAAGAAAATGGTAACTGTAGACGGTAACACGGCCACTGCTCATGTGGCTTATGCCTTTTCAGAAGTTGCTGCCATTTATCCGATCACACCATCTTCACCGATGGGAGAATTTGCGGATGCTTGGGCTGCCGATGGAAGGAAAAATGTCTTTGGACAAAAAGTAAAAGTTTCTGAGCTACAATCAGAGGGAGGCGCTTCAGGAGCAGTACACGGAGCCCTTCAAGGAGGGTCATTAACCACAACGTTCACAGCTTCACAGGGATTGCTGCTTATGATCCCAAATATGAATAAGATTTCTGGAGAATTACTTCCTGCTGTTTTCCACGTATCGGCAAGAAGCGTTGCAACACATGCGTTATCAATATTTGGAGACCATTCGGATGTCATGCATTGCCGACAAACCGGATTTTCTTTACTAGCCTCAGCCGGTGTTCAGGAAGCTCATGATTTAGCTATCGTAGCGCATTTATCCGCTATGGACTCCAGTTTACCGTTCCTGCATTTCTTTGACGGATTCAGAACGTCTCATGAAATTCAGAAGGTTGAACTGTTTGATTATGATGATCTGGCAAAATTGGTCAATTACGATGCCGTCAGAGCCTTTAAGGACAAGGCATTAAGGCCGGAAAAACCTGTAACAAGAGGAACCGCGCAGAACCCGGATATCTTCTTCCAGAACAGGGAAAGAGCGAACCTCTATTACAACAAGGTCCCTTATATTGTTGAAGAAAAGATGAGAATGGTAGAACAACTCACCGGAAGAAAATACAGACTGTTTGATTATGTTGGTCACCCTGAAGCAGAAAGAATAGTTGTTGCTATGGGATCCGGATTGGACACACTTGAACAGACCACTAATTATCTCAACGCTCACGGGGAAAAAGTCGGGCTCATTAAAGTCAGACTCTTCAGACCTTTCTCCGTTGAACATTTATTGTCTGTCGTTCCTGAAACAGTTAAATCCATTGCGGTATTAGACCGAACAAAGGAACCCGGTTCAGCTGGAGAACCACTTTACGAGGATATCAAATTCGCTTTCTACGGTCAAAAAAACGCCCCAACCATCGTTGGTGGACGCTATGGCTTGAGTTCAAAGGAATTCACACCTTCCATGGCAAAGGCTGTATATGACAACTTGAAAGGAAAACAGCCCAAAGACCATTTCACCATCGGCATCAAAGACGACGTTTCCTTCACTTCTTTGGAAGTGGACGAACAGATCGTCACAGAAGGCCCTGAAGTGAAAAGATGTTTGTTCTGGGGATTCGGTTCTGATGGTACAGTTGGAGCCAACAAAAACTCCATTAAGATTATCGGAGATCATACCGATATGTATGCACAGGGATACTTTGAATACGACTCCAAAAAATCCGGCGGTGTTACACGATCACATCTGAGATTCGGACCCGAACCCATTAAATCACCTTATCTCGTTGAAACCGCTGATTTTATTGCATGCCACAGACAAGCCTATGTCAATATGTTTGATTTGGTTGACGGCTTGAAAGACGGCGGAATTTTCCTTTTAAACACCAATTGGACAAAAGAAGAACTGGAAAAAGAATTGCCTAATTCCTTAAAGAAAAAACTAGCCGAGAAAAACGCTAAATTCTACATCATCGACGGATTCAAGATCGCTGCCGAGATTGGCATGGGTGAAAGAATCAACACCATCATGCAGTCCGCATTCTTCAAACTGGCGGATATCATTCCTTACGATAAAGCAAAAGAATACATGAAAAAAGCGATCGAAAAGACCTACGGTAAAAAAGGTGAAGACATCGTTGAGATGAACTATAAAGCCGTTGATATGGGAGAATCTTACGAAGAAGTCAACGTACCGGCAGAATGGGCAGAACTGGTTGAGGAAGTAAAACCCGTTGATATGGACAAAACTCAATTCGTTAGAGAAGTTGCCGATGTGATGAACG
Organism: Thermotogaceae bacterium; assembly: GCA_030445775.1. Taxonomy (GTDB): domain Bacteria; phylum Thermotogota; class Thermotogae; order MWEM01; family MWEM01; genus JASUTC01. Next base: position 4,377 of record JASUTC010000063.1, read on the forward strand.
CCAAAAAGGGGGACACAGTTCCTGTTTCAAAGTTTTCACCTGACGGCACCTTTGAAAACGGAACAACCGCTTACGAAAAACGCGGAGTTGCTGTCAATATTCCAAAATGGGGAGCAGAAAACTGTATCCAATGTAATCAGTGTGTCATGGTATGTCCTCATGCGGTTATCAGACCGAGATTGGTCACAGAGGAAGAATTAAAGGACGCACCAGAAACATTAACCACCATCACACCCATAAATCCAAAACTCAAAGAAGAATATCAATTCACCCTTCAGATCAGCGGACTGGATTGTACCGGTTGTGGAAACTGTGCACAGGTATGTCCCGGAAAAGCTGGCAAAAAGGCACTGGTTATGACACCTATTGAAGACGCTGTAGAAGAGAGCATGAACAATTTCAGATTTACAGAAGAGCTGCCTGACAGGAATCCCCTCGGAGATAAGTTGTGGATCGGTGCCATGTACAACAGACCGTTGTTTGAATACCACGGTGCTTGCCCAGGTTGCGGGGAAACACCTTATGTTAGACTCATCACCCAGTTGTTTGGAGAAAGAATGGTCATTGCCAATGCAACAGGTTGTTCATCCATTTATGGTGGAAGTGCACCATCCACACCGTATTGCACCAACAGAGACGGCAAGGGACCTGCATGGGCCAACTCACTGTTTGAAGACAACGCTGAATACGGTTTCGGAATGGCAATATCCATCAATACAACAAGAGACAAATTGCATGATCTGATGGAAAAAGCGATTGAAGCCGGTGTTGAAAATGGTTTGGCAGAACTCTTCAAAGAATGGATTGAAAAACGCGAAGATGCCGAAGCCACAAAAGAACTGGACGCCAAGCTCAGAGCTGCTCTTATCGCTGCATTACCAACCGTATCCGGTGAAATGCGATGTACGTTGGAAAGCATCCTTGAATTGAAAGACTATTTCATCAAAAAATCTGTATGGATCTTCGGTGGAGACGGATGGGCTTACGATATCGGTTACGGTGGACTTGACCATGTGCTGGCTTCCGGTGAAGATGTTAACGTTCTGGTCATGGACACAGAAGTTTACTCAAATACCGGCGGACAAGCCTCAAAAGCGACTCAAACAGGAGCTATTGCTAAATTTGCAGCATCAGGAAAACCAATTAAAAAGAAAGACCTGGGATTAATGGCAACCACCTATGGATACGTTTATGTAGCGCAAATTTCATTGGGTGCCAACATGAATCAAACCTTCAAAGCCATTAAAGAAGCCGAAGCCTATAAAGGACCTTCCATTGTTATTGCTTACACACCGTGTATCAACCACGGGATCAAGACCGGAATGGGCACAAGCATAGCTGAAGAGAAAAAAGCAACGAGTTGTGGATACTGGCCAATTTACAGATATGACCCAAGACTGGCTGATGAAGGAAAGAACCCCTTCCAACTGGATGGCCCGAAAGAGTTGGATGGCAAATTCCAGGACTTCATGGACGGAGAAATCCGATTCTCTGCACTGAAACAGACATTCCCAGACAGAGCGGAAATGCTGAGTAAAAAGGCTGAAAAAGACATGCTCTTCAGATACAACAAATACAAGAAACTGGCAGAAGACTAATAAAGATCTCATATAAAAAACGCCCTTTCTTTTAGGGCGTTTTTTTATATTTATTAAAAAGGTTGAATATCTTCAGTAATGCTCTCGAACCATTTCAATGATGTTTTCTTGAATATTGTAAGAAAAAACCCTTGTTTTTTCATCTTCGAATCGAATGGCAATCTCATCAACCGTTTCATCTGCATAAGGATTAATTCGCAGTGGTCTTCCCCATTCCGGATTAAATGTATAATCCAATCTTGACTTCAAAACACAGGAACCGGAAGAGGGTCGTAACTGGTAAATTCTCAGGATCTCATTGGTATCTACAAAAAACAAAAAATAGTTATTGTTGGTGTAAAACTTTACCGGCAGCCAAGAATCTCTAATCCTGAATCCCAATTCAACTGATTTGCCACTGATACCCAACAGTAAAAATTCATTTCCTTCCTGAATCCACTTCCAACTAATGGAAAAGATAGACGTAGAAATCATAACCAACAATATCGCCATTAACAAAAACTTCTTCATGTAATCCCCCCTGATTTTTTAAATAGAAAAGTTAGCCCACTTTTCGAATTTTTAGCTTTTGCTTTCGATTATATCATTTAAAAAGACGGGAAGAATAAAACATGCCCGATGTATTTGTCCATTGTAATACTTTAATTGACTTTCAAGGCTTTCATCATCTCTTACTTTCACAGAAGGATTATTACCTTTTGATCCGGCAGTATAGGTCCAAAAACCGGAAGGATATTGAGGTGAAAAGCCTGTGTACATCTTTGTTACTTCAAAGGCCTCTTCAATTCTGGAATAGGCCATCTTCAACCAATTTGCATCGTAAACCGGATTCTCGGTATGGGCCACCAGTAGTCCTTCATCAGTCAAAGCCCGAGAACAACGTTTGTAGAAATCCACTGTAAATAAATGACCGCCTTCACCCGCTGTTGGATCGGTTGAATCTATGATAATCACATCAAAATAATCTTCAAATTCAGAAACATAAGCGGCACCATCTTTAAAAAGGAGAGACGCCCGTTCATCATTCATGGCACAAGAAAGGGATGGCAGATATTCTTTAGCAGCCAATACCACTTCTACGTCTATCTCACACATAACCGCTTCTTTCACACAACGATGTCTTAAAACTTCTCGCAGTGTTCCACCGTCACCACCACCGATAATCAGAACCTTTTCAGGATTGGGATGTGAAAACATGGCCACATGGACAAGCATTTCGTGATACATGAACTCAAATTTCTCAATGGTCTGAGTAATGCCGTCTAAGGCAAATACTCTACCGACGTCATATGAATCGAAAATATCGATCCTTTGATATTTCGATTGTTTTGAAAAAAGCAATTCCTTTATTTTTATAAAAAGACCGTTATTTTCTCCCTGAAAATACTCTTCATATCTTAAATGTTTCCCTTTCTCAAAATCAAATTTATCTGTACTCATTCGTTATATAGCCTCAACTTTAAAAGGGGCATTTTCCGAAATACCAATCGCCTGATAATTTCCTCTTTTGAATTCATCCGTAACCGTTCGCTTTGCCCCAAAAACTGTTTTCAGATGATCGAAAGCCTTCCATGGATCCACATGGTCGCCACAAGTGAAAACATCCACCGCTGCGTATCCGTATTCAGGCCAGGTATGAATCGTCAGATGAGATTCTGAGATGATAACTACTCCGCTAACCCCTTGGGGTAAAAACCTATGAAACCCCGATTTAACTACTGTTGCTCCAGAAATAATTGCAGCTGAATTCATTTGATTTTCCACATATTCCACATTATCCAAAGCGGATTGATCGCAATCGTAAAATTCAGCCAAAAGATGCTTGCCCAATGCTTTCAACACTTTCATCCCCTTTCATCACTAATCTATCTTAATCCATAAGATTTTTGCTTTCTTTTCCCTACTGTGGTTTTTCAACTGATGGATTTTATCTGCCTGATAATAGAAACAATCCCCTTCATTCAGTTCATAAGACTTTTCGTCCAGAGACAGTGTTAATTCACCCTCGAAAACAAACCCAAATTCATCCCCTTCGTGAAAATCCTCCACTTCCGTTTCTGAACCCGGTTCCAACGACACAATAAAAGCATCGATCTTTTTATCCTCTACCTCGTTCATCAACATCTGCGAAGTGATTCCCTTGGGTTCATCATAAACGGGTACCCGCTCATCTCTTTTATAAAGAACCTTCTGGGATTTGAAATCCGAAAAAAAAGTCTTCAGATCACTCCCCACCGCCTTGATAATCCTCTCCAGATTTTCAAGTGTAGGCGACGTTTTCCCCGTCTCAACCTGCGAAATAAAACTCCTCGCCAAATCCGCCCTCGCCGCAACATCCTCCTGAGTCAGTCCCAATGAAAGCCTTAACTTCCTGATCTTATTACCAAGCTCCATATCCTACCCACTTTCGTGTTAACTAAAGTAACATTTTTTGTCATTTTAGACCACATTATAACATTAAATATTGTCTCCTGTCAATAATTGAATCAAAGGAAAAATATGGGATTTTAGAAGTCAAAGAAGAAAGTTATTGGACTATTCAAAGGGATTAGGGAATGTTTTTATGAGTTTGGTGAAAAATGGGATATGGTTGTGAGTTTAATAAAGATTATAGCTTGTCCTCAATCAAATCAATCAGCATCTTTAAAGCCATCTTAACGGTTCGTATTCTAATTTTCCCTCGGTTTCCTCTAAAAAGGAAGCGTTTTGAAATAACTTCACCGTTATAGCAAAGGCCTATAAAAACTGTTCCAACGGGTTTTTCCTCAGTGCCGCCGGTGGGGCCTGCGATTCCTGTGGTGGAAATTCCGATATTGGTACCTACAAGTTTGCAAACACCTTTTGCCATGGCTTTTGCGGTTTGAGAACTAACAGCACCATATTTTTTCAGAGATTCACTATCCACACCAAGACGATTGATCTTCTCTTCGTTTGAATAGGTGATAAATCCCCCCATAAAGGTTTTTGAAGCACCGGATACGTCCACAATGGTTGATGAGAACAACCCACCGGTACATGATTCTGCGGTGGAAAGAGTCAGGTTATTTTCGATCAGCTTTTGGACGGCTACCTTCTCCAAGGTATCGTTATCTGTTCCGTAGATATAGTCTCCAATTTTATTCCTGATTTGTCTTTCCACGGGCAATATGAGTTCCTTTGCCGTTTCGATCGAGTCCGCAGAAGCGGTGATTCTTAACTTCACTTCAGCATCACCGGCATAGGGAGCTATTGTGGGATTGGTTTGCTTTTCAATCATATCCTCAATTATTTCAACAAGCGTGCTTTCTCCAATGCCAAATAATTTCAACTCTTTAGAGAAAAAGACTCCTTCCTGAAATTTGGAAAGGTAAGCAAGAACTTTCTCAAACATGGGTCGAAGTTCATTTGGGGGACCGGGTAACAGAACAATACGTTTACCTTTTTTTTCCAAAATTGCACCCGGTGCTGTTCCATTATCGTTGTCAAGTACAACGGCATTGGAAGGAAACATAGCCTGTTTTTCGTTGAATTTACTGATAGGTTTATCTTTGAAGTATGATTTGATTCTTTCAAGTGAGCGATCATGCAGTACCATTTTTTGCCCGAAAAATTCGCAAGCAGCTTCTTTGGTTAAGTCATCTTGAGTAGGTCC
>JASUTC010000064.1 GCA_030445775.1 Thermotogaceae bacterium
CGCCACCACCAAACGTTCATATTTACTTGCTCAATTGACAACAAATACTCTCTCATAATACCTCTCCAAATTATCAGTTGTAAAATATTAACAGATTTATTGGGGTTTGTCAAGCATAAAAAATTTCTAAAGTCCTCTCAATAATAACGATTCTTAATGGTATATTTATCAAATATTTTAAGGTGCTCTAAAAAGTTCCAAATTATACCATTGATTGGAAAAGAAAAATTTAATTCTTTCAACATCTGTAAGCATCTGTTCCAAAGAGATTGACGTTACCGCTTCATCTGTAAAAGCATTATCCAATTCTGAAATACTAGCAAATCTACCTAATAAAAAGTGACTACCTAATTCAGGACCTGAAACTCTTGCTTCCAACGGGAAAAAAACATCTTGGTGATTGACAATTGTTGCTCTTAAAACAAAATAAAAATCATCAATATAGGTATCCTGTAAATATTCTTCCTTAAAATACATCGAACCCCAATTTGTATCAGCTGAAAAAGTGGTTGTTTCAATAAAACTACTGTTTCTGGCATAACTAAGCATTTCTCTGGCTACTTCATCAGCTTGTTCAATCCCAAATTCAGTCGTAAAATCCCATATCATACTGTAAGTCTCTTCTTCACCATTTTTTGCTACAATTTGCCAATAATAGGTTTTCCCTTTTTCAAGTGATAAACTTAACGTTTGGTCTGTCGTGGTTTCGTAATAGGGAGGAGATGAAGATTCTCCAAAATACACATCATAACTATTTGCATTCTCTCCTGTCCATGATAAGACACAATTTGTTTCAACATCTTTAGCATTTTTTTGTGGAGATAGTTGATGGACAATGGGAATTTGAATATCCGGATCATCCAAAGTTTTAAAGCTCCATACTTCACCTTGTGTTTCTTTTTTTCCATCCGATGAATTAACTTTCCAATAATATTGTTGATCATAAGCCAGATTTTCCAAATAATAAAATTCTACTTCTGTTTTATCAGTTATCTTTTCCAAATTATATGAACTTGTTCCAAAAAAAACATCAAAACTTAAAGGGTCACCATCAATATCTGAGCAACTCCAAGAAAGCGTTAAATCCGTTGGGATTTGGTTCCCGTAATCTCTCGGGTAGGGATTCGTTGGCTTTTCAGGGGGATAATTATCAGCCTTTCTAGTATTAAACGAATTTACAGGACTTATTGCTACCACTTCATCTTGAACTAACGCTTCAACTTTCCAATAATATGCTGACTCAGGATCAAGATTGGTCAGATCTAAAAACTCCGATCCAACAACTGACCTAAAAAAAGAGGGGGACGTTTGTTTTGAAAAATAAATATTAAACACCGCATCATCAAGGTTTCCTGAATAATCCCATTCAAGACTTGTATTTAATGGTATGTAATGCTCTCCATCATCGGGATATATACTATCAATATCAAGATTGCCCTCAATTGTTGAAAATTTACCAATTTCACTAACACAGGTACCACCATTTTCATAATATGCCTTGACCATCCAAAAATAATCAATACCATATGCAAGGGAATTCAAAGAATATGATTGCTGATCATAGCTCTCAACGACAGGAAGCATAGAATCCCTTTGTTTACCAAGATACAGATCGTAAAGAATCCCCTCATTTTCATTCACCAATACCGACCATTGGAAAGTGGCCATGTTTTCGGTTAACACAGCTGAATTCTCTGGAGAGAGTAAAACAGGTGGTTCCGGAACCGCTGTTGTTTTAAATGACTGAACATTTGAAAGAACATTTTCCTGATTAAATCGAGTCTCAATAGCCCAAGAATAATTAGTATTGCTTAAAAAAGGTTTCTCACTTTGATAACTGGTAACACCAATCAAAGTCGCTATCGGTGTCATTCTCCTTCCAGATTCAACAAGAAGAACATATGTTGCTTCTTGTGATTCACCCGGAAATCCAATCCATTTAAAATATGGTAAAAGGGATACATCATTGGCAGATTCTTCAGGTTCAACAAGTTGCGCTGGCTTTTTTTGCTCAGAAGTTGTTTTAAAATGATAGACTGCACTCTTTTTCTTTCTTCCGTAATCACTTTCTGCCTCAACACACCAATAATAATCGGTGTCAGGTTCAAGATTTTGAATGGTATATCCGTTCCCCATAAACCCTGTCTCATACAAAGGAGGGGGCGTTGCCCCACCAAAATAGATGTTGAATTTATATCCCGACTCATTTGATGAAATATCCCATGAAATTTTAATTTCAGACTTATCAATAATTTGATTATTCGACGGTGAGATCAAATTCACTTCGATAAATACCGTTTGCAAATCACAAGATGTGAATAATAATACACATAAGAAGATTATTCCAAATAACCTAATAATTCTCATCCAACATCACCTACTTCAATTTTACAGATATCGTTCCAATAGTTCTGAAACTAATTTCAAACAACTCTTCATCTAATTCAAAACCATTTATATTTAAATCATGAAATCTAAATTTTTCCACATTAAGTGCTTCTATTTGCCAGGAATATCCGGAACTGATTGGATTTTTAGCGTCATTTACTTCAATTTTAAGCGTTATAGTAATATCAGCATCATATGTTCCATTTATTTCAACCTTATATGCACTCAAATCAATTTCTAAGCCAATATCCCCGCTCAAATACATTAGTTCGGGTTTGTTTATCAATGCTATAAGAATCCATTCAGAATCGGAATTGAACTGGAAATTCTTTTTCTTACCAAGTATAAAATAATCTTCAATCAAATTCCTAGTATTAACTCCAAATTCGTTTTTAGAAATATCGATCACTGTGTTGATAGTAGCATTACCACTAAGATTTTCATTGACAATATCTACTTTCATTTCTCCGCTTAAATTCAAATCATATACTTCAAGCTCTGGAGAAAACCAGATTTTTTCCCCTTCTTTATCTATATCTGATTTGATCCCTGTGAAAAAAGACTCGCTAATCACTTCTTTTAGTTCAAAAACATACTCATCCACGGGAAGTTTTAACTCATCAAAAAACTGTGAAAAAACTGCCCTGTTTTCAAAATTAAGAGAAACCGTCTTCACAGTTTCTGTAGATTCCCCATCAAAATTAGATCTCACAACAGCATCAACGATGTCGTCTGTTAGAAGACCCTTAATAAATTCTTTCTGGGTGGCTAAACTAACATCTGACCCTAAATCAGATGGAATAATGGACTCTATGCCTTCTGGCAAAATATCCTTCACCTTTAAAACAATCGTCTCAGTCTTATCCTCTGGAATATCTTCCGTTTTTCTGAACACCCATTTAAAAAACAAACATGAAGACAGCAAAAAAGATACAAAAAATATTATGAAAATACCAGTTATAAATGACACCATTCTCTTCTTCATTTTAAACTCCATTTAAAAAGGGAGGAAAGGTCTCCTCCTTCCTCCCAAACGATCTAATCTATTTGCTTCCTACCATTCTAGCACTATGGTATATTCAATATCCTGTATCCAAAGTGTGATTTCAGTTGGAGACGTATCTAAGAGTGCTGATAATTTTGTATCCATATCAGGTCCAAATTGATCCTTAAAAGCGTTCTCCAATTCTGTATAACTGTTAAATGTTCTGTTCTCGAGGAATTCGAAGTCTTCATCGTTTCCAAATGTTATTGGGAACATTATTTCTTCGTTATTTTGAAGCCCCATTGCATTTAGAAGATCACCAACTTCAGTATCCGTTGCAACATCAGTTAAAGTTGCAGTTTTTGTTGTTTCATCAAAATCTGTAAATGTTGCAAAGCCCGAGTCATCAAGATTAGTTAATGTTTCAGTCGCAGCTGCGTCTCTTTCTTCTTCGGTGACTGTTGTAAACCACCATGTCTCGCTTACAGCTTTAGCTCCACCAGGATCTTTTGCAACTACTTTCCAGTAATATGTTGATGATGGATCAACCGCTACTCCAGTTTTTTTCGTAACATCTGTTGCTGACTCATTTGGCAATCCAAAATCCGATGAATCCTTTGTTAAATAAAGATCGTAGACAATGACCTCTCCATCTGGATCGCTAGAAGCCTTCCATTCAAAATCCACAGTTGTTGCTGCTATATGACTCTCATTTGCAGGTGTTAAAAGCACAGGGAGCGTCGGATTAAGATTGTAAAATTCCTCCATTTGAAACCTTCCCAAAGCAATAGAATATATTGTTTCGAATCTTATGAGTAATCCATAGGTTGATCCTCTTGCAAAAAGCTCTCTGGAAGAAATTGATAGTGGATCATTAAATGGATCAATTGATGCAAATCTAAATTTCTTATTTCTACCGATCAATGTACCCACTTTCTTCCAATCAGATGTTGCTTGATCCCATTGGTAGACTTCATTCATTGGAATTGGAATTTCATTTCCTCCGATCATTCTGAAGAATGTGATGTTTGTGAGTAAATCATCGGCATTCTCAAAGAGGATATCACTCTGGAATTCTATTTCTACTCCTGTTGCAAGTCCGCCAGGTGCATTTCCTACTGCAACTGCTGTGGCTACAAATGTATCTGGATTCTGATAATATACTCTTTCCGGATCAGATACGATACCGTTACCATCTGCACAGTCCGTTGCAGATACGGAGAAATCATAATGTCCTGATTCTCGACTTGCAGGTATACTAGTTGTAGTTGATTCTTCAATTAGAACATTTGGGTTATTGGATATGGTTGCCTCAAAGCTGCTGGAACTTATTAATGTTCCTTGCTCGTAATTTTCTCTGTTATATCCAACCATATACTTATCCACATTATCATCTTCAGAAAGATAATTCATGGTGAAGGCTTCTTCAATATCTTCCACATAATATCTTTCATTGCTCTTCAGAAGAAGAATCAAATTCTGCTTTCCTAATGCTGTCAACTCTTCTATCAAATCTTTCACATTATCTCCAGGCATTAATCCAATTTCCGGAACAAGGCCGGCATATGTGGCTGTATAGGTTAATTCTGTTGCCATTTCTGTGTGGTTCTCAGAAGTTGCAACAATCTGAACCATCCTTTCAGTCTGGAAAGCAGGAACTAAGAAGTTGGAGGCTGCAAATTGTGATGTCACATGAATACTAGTCGCAGGCATAAATACATTCATCGAACCATTTCTTAAAAATTCGCTGAGTATTTTTAAGTGTTCTTTCTCCTGAACAAACAGTGAAGCTATATTTTCCTTCTGTCCATTTACTTCAACTGATGTTGCTTCTACAGTTGCTACGCCTTCTCTACAAGAAATCTTGTTAAATGTGACCGTTGCTTCTTCTAAGTCGTAAAGGGATTTTCTTGCTAGATAACTCTCCCAAGTTCCAACATTGCCCAACTCATCTCTTAGACTGAATTCAAGGAATTTCTTTGTGATGTCGTCATTATTTTCCCAAAGCCCATTCAACAAATCAATGTTATTAAAGAAGGCTATTGTAGGAATCTCTCTTGGGTCAGTTTTATGATTCGTTCCATCATAAGCTCCCCAATTAGTATCTGTATAATACTTATGCCATGGCTCTTCTGATAGTTCGAGATTTTCATAATTGACAACTTCTCTTGTTAAATATTTCAACGATGATACAGGTGTGCCCTCAATGGTAACTGAAGGATAATAACTTGGGAATCCAAGCAATCTTGAATTACGTTCGTTGTAAATATTCTGTTGTTGGAAAATATTATACCAAGAATCATTTGCTTTGAGTATTACTTTATGTCCTCTAAGTGTTGAACAATCTCCCGGAACTTCTTGCGTGTCTGAGCAAAGATCATAACGTCTGTCTGGTCTCAGTGCAGTAACATTATTAAGCCAGGAGTATGTAAATCCTTTTTCAAATTCAAACATTAGGCCACCACCGTCTTTAACTTGGAATCCAATCCATCTTTCAACGGTTGATGGACAACAAGTAAGCGGACTAGGCTCTATCCATTTGTTAATTCTTAAATGGTCAAAGAAATCTTGCTCAGTTCCCTCTTCATCCTCTTCAATTTTAAGAGAATACATATCAATCTCAGGACCTTTAGTATCTACAAATATTGGCCATTGCCATTGTTCATAGAACTGAGCATTTTTATTGTTAAATGCTTTTACTACTATAGAACAATAAGTTTCAGTTGCATCAAAACCGGGATAAGATTTTAAATCAAGTTCCCATTCCCAGTAACCGCCTTGCCCTTCACCATCATTTATACTGGAATTTGGATCTTTTTCAATTACTATCGATTCCAATAAAGTATGAGGTATGGCAGAATATTCTTTCGCAGTCCAAACTTTTTTGTTAATGAATTCAAGCTGAACTTTTTCAATGTCTTCATGTGTTTTGACCCTGAATGTTGTGGAATTATTTCCTCCAACAACAGGGATAGCTTCTTTCGTTTCGGTTTCATATTGTTGATCTCTATTATCTAAACCACCGTACGTAACTGTTTCTACCGCTTCCCATAAGTTACTGGTCATTATATTTCCACTAGGCGTTAAACCGAATCTGTTTCCAGCGTCTTTATCCAATTCTTCACGTTTAAAGACCGGATACATGTCTCTGGGTAGGTGTTCCAGACTTTCTCCTTCATCAAACTCAGAAACCTTTGTTTCACCGTCAAGCTGCAAGACATTATAAGAGTGAGCAAACCAAACCTTGCCAAAACTATCTTCATCCGGATAACTGACAAGACATGGTTCATGAATATCGAGTCTTTGAATATCCATGCTATGACTTTCTACCCTTACTCTAAGCAGTACCGACATAGGTGCATCTGATTCGCTTTCGGAATTCTCATAATACACTTCAACATTCTCAAGATTGGGATCGACAGTGAAATAATTACTCTGATTGAATAAGACATCTTGTGAGTAAATCTCCGGATTACCGGTTAATGGATCAATGTTTACTCTGTCATTTTCATAATCGAATAACCATGAATCCTGTGCTCCTCTGTCCCTTGCAATAATCCATACCCAGTAGGTTCCAGGTACACTTGGCATGTTGATTTGTTTCGATACTGTGGTTTTTCTTCTTGTGAAATATTGTTCTTGTCTCGTCACATCAATTAATGCCGTTGTTTTCGCATTTCTGACACCTGACCAGGTGTAATTTTCATAAACTTCATATCTGTTATCTATACTGAATCCACCAGTTGGATAAATATCTGTATAGACAGCTTTAGACGTTATTGGTATCGGTTCGTTGATTAATATTTGATTGAGCAATTTTGTTGGTAAATCTTCTTTGTTTTTATTGGCTAAGTCTTGTCCGGTATAGAATTCATCCGTGCTCTTGTATAAGAAATCAAAACCCATTGGCATATCGATGGTTTCCAAATTAGGATTTAATATAGCAGGAAGATTCGATCTCCAATTTGAATGGTTTTGGACAGTATCTTCACCGACAAAGAAAACGGCAAAGTCGTAAAGCGCAACGTTATCCAAAGCATCTACGGAAAGTGTTTGTCCGGCTTTCAAATTGATTGAATCAACGAAGAACATTGGTGGTGCTATTCTGTCATATGCATTATTCCCTGACTTAAGCTCTTCAGGCCTTCTGTCAGCAAAGTACTTTATAACGTTACTTGGACCATAAGTGACTTTGATTTCAGGTGAGGTGTTATCCGCATAGATTGGGAACACTTTCCTGACCGATGAGCCCGTGTCTCTTTTTGCGTTCTGGGCTGTAAACATGATGTTGTATTGTTTGTAGCCACTGGCCGTTTCCAGGATGTATCGGTTGCCGGCTCCCAGTGCTGCGTCACTGACAAACAATACGGTTTCTGGATCGTCTCTGTCCACAACGACGATTTCGGGATACAGGTGGACCGTCATCGTCGCCAGATCGGTGATGTATTCGGGTCTGTTCAGTGATTGTATCTGTCTGTCAGGGACTCCGAAGAAGTAGAGCATGTCGTTTGTCACAAAGTTGTTGTTCCAGTTTACCCTTTGGCCGGTCTCAGCATCGAATCGGTACCAAATATGATCGGTTGTCCCATCACTAACGGGATTACTGATGGCATAAACGGTCTTGGGATCAGGATCGGGTTCCAGGTCTCTCTTTCTGATGTCTTCGAATGCTTCCGGATAGTTTTCGTACGTGACCTTTGCATGATATCTGACTGCAAATCTCCAGCTGTCATTTGTCGGCCACCCCAGTGTTGACTGGGAATCTGCCGGCAGCTGTTCATTAAGATTAAGGATGAGCTGTTCCAGGGTTGTCGTCTCCTGGTTATTCAAGAACTGTATTTCAAGATCATCCAACGATAACAAAAGCTCGTCTTTAAGATTTAGTTTGACTTCTATTGGTTTTCCTTCGATGAATTCTTCGATGGTTCCAAAGTCTTTTAATATTACCTGAGGTGTGGTGGCGTGATCTGCAGCTGAAATCTTCCAGACATACCATGGCTTTGCGGCTCCTTGTATGTACAGCGCCAGCCATTTGGCGTTGTCTGCACTCAGGTTGGCGAATTCGATGGATGTTCGGTAATTGCCGCCACCCATGTTTTCTATTTGATTACTCTCGCCTCGTTTGAACTGATCATCCTGATTAAAGATGTCTTCAGGTTCGGAATAGATGAATACCTTTGCCATATTGGTCGGTATCGCCTGGCTGGGGTAGATATCAAAGGTGAGTGTTGTGATACCAAAGGGCAATTCATACACCGTTGGGGATTCCGTTGGAATCACGGAGGGATCCGCACTTACAGCATAATTTCCAATACTCTGGGCATTTTCAATTATTCGTTCATCACCAACATGAAGTTCTTTGGTTATATAACCGAGATCGGTTATTCTTACAACAAGTTCCTGGTTGTCCAAGGATGTTGTATGCCCTTGTGCATCCCTTGCCAGAATAAAGTATCTCAGTGTTTTCTGAGTTTTATCACCCATATCCACATTCACATGAGTTGTCGTGGATATTGAACTAACACCTTCTTCTTTAGGTATCTGAATATTGACGATGTCGGTTTCTTCGTCAAGAAGTCTGAATTCAAAATAAACCAAGTCACCATCATCGTCTGTTGCACCTACCGTAATATCAAAGGATGGTGGGACAGCATTGTTAACCCTTGGTGAGAAGATTGGATCTGTGATTTTAGGACTTTGCTCTTCTTGTCCTTGAACCTGCAATGATCCTGAGGGTTGTATTTCCACTGGTTCTTGTGAGATATTATCCTTAACGTCCGAAACCCAAATTTCAGCTTTGATTTCGTAAGTTCCTCCAACATCAAAATTCGCACCTTCAAGTACGAAATCATTCGTTACTGTGCCGGTTTTTACATTTTCCGCAAAGAGTTTTGTAACTGTTGCACCCACTTGTGAAAAAGCGCTTTCTCCGGGTTTTTTCATCATTAACTTAATCTGAGCGTTTTTCAGATTACTTCGTTTATCTTCAGCCGTTACCTGAACCGTGACCGTTAATGGATCACCTTGATTGATCGTGGTGGCCGATAGCGTTACTGATTTCGCCGTTACATCCGGCGGTGTTTTGTCGGGTGTTATTTCCGGTATACATCCAACCATTGCAAATACTGCAATAATAATCGCCGTGAATAACAGCCATACTCTTTTTCTTGATTGCATCTTTATCCTGCATCAAAATATATTGGGATTTTGTTTTGATCATCATTTGATTTCATTATACCATTTTTGCATGGCATTCTTCCAAAATGATCTCATTAATGTCAATGGTTCCACTGCAAAAACCATTTTTACGATTGAATACCCAAAAATTTGTCTCAGTTATTTTCCTGCGGGAGCCCACGCGAGGGCTCCCGAAAATGAAATATGGGTTGATTTTCCGATTATGTCTTCGAAATTGACCTTTTTGCAGTGGAACCATCCAATCATATCCATTTTTTCTTTTTAAACCAGAATACGACCAATACAGCAGCTACCAAAGACCATACGATGACGTAAACATAGGCGAATACGTCATTTTGGAAAGGAAGACCTACGTTCATGCCGTAAAAGCCCGTTAGTATAGTCGGAATCTGCATGATGATTGTTACAACGGTCAGGATCTTCATGACCACGTTCAGGTTGTTGGAGATGACCGAGGCGAAGGCATCCATCATTCCAGAGAGTATATCGCTGTAGATGTGGGCCATTTCCAGGGCCTGCTTGTTTTCGACGATGGTGTCTTCCAGGAGCTCTTTGTCATCTTCGTATATTTCCAGGATGGTTCCCCGGAGGATGCGTTCCATGACAATTTCGTTGGACCTGAGGGATGTTGTGAAATAAACGAGGCTTTTTTCCAGGTACATGAGGACTTCCAGTTCCCTGTTATGCGTCGTCTCCTGTAGTTTTTCTTCTGTGGAATCGGAGATTTTGTTGATCTCTTTCAGGTAGCTTAAAAACAAAATGGCATTTCTGTAGAATATTTGAAAGATCATCTGACTTCGTTTGTTTGGATCCAATTGTGACTTTTCAATCATGGTTTCAAGGAAAGGCAGTCGGTACCGACTGACAAACAGAACAAAATTTTCTCCAATGACGATTCCCAACGGTATGGTTTTATAGGTTATTTTTACATCCTCCTCATCCTTGAAGGGGACTTTAATGATGATCTCGGTTGCGTGATCATCAAAGTCGATTCTTGCCCGTTCATCCAAGTCAAGGGGATCGGTGATGAAATCTGGCTCAAAGTTTAGTAAACTTGAAAGCATGCGGGTTTCATCCTGTGTCGGATTTGTGACGTATATGAGGCCATTTTCGGAAAATCCTGTGGTTTCCTTGAGTCCTTTTTCGTCGCTTTTGTAGAATTGTACCATATTTTAACCTCCTGTATTCGGAGTTTTGTATTTTCGATTTTAAGGTACTTCCCCCAATGGGCTGTATTCGTTTTCCCAGTATTCGGGAGCCAGTGGGAACGGGAACAGGAAACTGATGCCAACGCTGACGCTGTGTGAGGTGAATGGAGTTCCACTGTTTTCTATTTTATATTGGGGAAGTAGGTTGATCGAGTAACCAGCTGTGGTTCTCATGACGAAGTTTTCTGTGTTTAAAACATATTCACCACCGATACTGAGAATATTGTTTGCCAGTTCTATGGGTATTAAAAAATCGTAATTGTATCCACCGTTTTCACTGTACATGATGGCACTTAACTGATAACGAAATTCGCCAAATAATCTGAAATAGGGATTGACTTGCCATTCTAATCCGGTTCCGATATATTGTTCACCTACGGTTGTACTGGTTGCCTCGTCCGGATTAAATTCAAATGTATTTGAGAAGAGTAAATTATGTCCCACTGAGAATCTTACCGGTTGTAGTGATTTTTTAAAGATGGTATTCAGGTTGATAGCCGGTGCTGTATTGCCTATGGCTGTTCCAAATGTCATGGGAACGTTCAAGGAAATGTCAAATTCAGGAAGAAATACTCCTTCATCAATGCTGATATACCCCCCAACCCATGGCCAGGTTGCCAGCACGACGATATCCCCGGGCAATCCGAATTTTAATCCTACATGCCCCGTATTGAAAACAGTGCCGGTGCTTTGTTGTGAAAAGCTTGAGATATCCAAAGCTGTTCCCACCAGGACTTCGACTTGCCATTCTCTTGGTGTCCGGTATTCATAAGTAAATGAAAAGGGGGTCAAGGGATTCATGTTGACGAGTGGGTCGATGGCCGCTATTAAAATAAGTGATGCAAATACCAGTAAAAGCATTGTTAGGAATATTTTTTTATTTTTCATCGTTCTATTTTACCATGTTTGGGTGATTTTTCGAGAGGTAAGTTTGAATTTTAAAACGGGCGGACACACCGGTCCGCCCCTACAATTATGAAGCGTGGAGTTTTTCCCGCAGGGAAAATACTCCAAGGCCAATGCCTTTTTTGGCCACACACCGGTCCGCCCCTACAATTATGAAGCGTGGAGTTCCGCCCCTCTCTGCTTTTGTTATCCCACAATTTCCATGGTGTCTCTGGCGATCATGAGTTCTTCGTTTGTTGGGACGATAAGGACGGATACTTTTGAGTCGGGGGTGGATATGAACCGTTCATCGCCTTTGACGTTGTTTTTTTCTTTATCGATTTTGACACCCAGATATCCCAGGTATTGTTCGCATATTTCTTCTCTGAGCATGGGGGAGTTTTCTCCTACACCGGCCGTGAAT
>JASUTC010000010.1 GCA_030445775.1 Thermotogaceae bacterium
TTTAACCAAACCTAATTCCGATGGTTGTACCTGATATATACCGGTTGCAAAGTATATTCCAATGATAATTAATATCACCAAAATCGAAAAGGTACTAATGAATTTCTTTATCTTTTCAATTGTATCTTGGCGTCTTTCAAAATCTCCTTCCATTCTTACACCTCCATGTTATTTAGCATTTTGGTAGTCCAAAAAGCGTTGTTGTGTTTTCGTATAAAATTTCTTCTACATCTAGTATTGGTATGTTTTTTGTTTTTGAAATCTCTTGAGCAACGTATTCTACATAAGCTGGATCATTCCGATGCCCTCGTTTTGGAACTGGTGTTAAATAAGGACAATCGGTTTCTAATAAAATTTTTTCAATAGGGATTTTTTTTAGGGTATCCCTCAATGAACTATTTTTTTTAAAGGTGATAGGACCTCCGATTCCCAAAAACAGATTGAGATCCAGGAATTTTTTGGCATGATTATAACTGGACAAAAAACTGTGAACAACACCTCCAGCTTTAGGAATTCCTTCGGTATTTAAAATATCCAAAACATGCTCATAGGCATCACGTACATGTAAAACAACAGGCAAATTGGACTCCCTTGCATAGTTTAGAAATCGAATAAAGCATTTTCTTTGTTTTTCCTCTGAAGAGTAATTTTTATAAAAATCCAAACCAATTTCGCCAATACCAACCACTTTGTCCATTTTTGAAAGGTCTGTAACCAGCTTAAAGACATCCTCAGTTAAATGTTTTGCATCATGAGGATGAACCCCAACAACCGCAAATACCCTTTCGTTTTTATAGGCTAATGTAACAGCTTTTTGGGATGTTTTTGAATCTACTCCAATTTCTATTATGTATTTCAGTTTTCCGCCCAATGAATCCAGGATTTCTTTCCTGTCTTTATCAAACTGTTCATCCCAAAGATGGGTATGGGTGTCTATCCACATCTTTCATTCAACCTTTCATCAGTTTAGCTAAGTTTTCTTTATAAGGAGGATATACGATGCCTTTTTCTGTCACGATTGCAGTTATATTTTCTGCCTGTGATACGTCAAATGCCGGATTATAAACAGAAATATTTTCAGGAGCAACCCTTTCTCCCTTGAATGTGGTGATTTCTTCATGAGGTCTTTCCTCTATGGGGATTTCTTTTCCTGACGGTGTTTCCATATCTATTGTAGGAGTTGGGGCGGCTATATAAAAGGGAATCCCAAATTCTTTCGCTAATACAGATAATGTCATGGTCCCAATTTTATTTGCAGTATCACCGTTTGACGCAACCCGGTCACAACCAACGATTACTGCATCCACCTTTCCTTGGGACATAACCACACCGGCCATATTATCACAGATCAGTGTAACATCCATACCAGCCTCAGATAATTCAAAAGCAGTCAATCGAGCCCCTTGATTGTAAGGACGTGTTTCATCGGTAAAAATTTTAAATTTCCAGCCTCTTTCGTGTCCAAGATACATAGGCGCCGTTGCAGTTCCATATTGATAGGTTGCCAATGCTCCCGCATTACAATGAGTCAACAAACCATTCCCTTTTTTTAAAAGCGTTAGGAGCTTTTCGCCGATACTTTTACATATTTCAACATCTTCTTTGTTGATCAGCACAGCTTCTGACAGTAATTCTTTTTTTATCTCCTCCGGTTCTTTTTCGTGATTTCTTTTGGCAGTTGCTATCATTCTTTTAATTGCCCAAGCCAAGTTTACCGCTGTTGGTCTGGCCTTTACAAGGTAGTCACCGTTGTCCTTCAATTGATTCAAGAGCGCTTTTGAATCCCCTTTAAATTCAAGGACCGATAAATACATTCCATAAGCAGCCGTTATACCAATCAATGGAGCCCCTCTTAACTCCATATCTTTAATGGCATGGAAGACTTCCTCTATCGTTTTTCTTTTATTGTATACGATCTTGTTTGGAAGCTGCCTTTGATCTAAGATTTGTAAATGGTCATCTTTAAAGATTATTGGTAATAGTTGTTCACTCAATCCATTCACTCCTTGTTAATTGTCCAACCATCTGATTAGCGCCGTATCGTGTTTATGAGCTAATAGTTCGTTGTGAGGGATGACTCTGATACTGTAATCATAACGACCTCTTTCCGGCAATTTGGCCTTTCCTCGATAGATATAGGTGTTGTGAAGGGTTTGCTTTTCTAATTCCATTGGAAAGATTTCGTATCCCTCCATCTCATTATGAATATTATACCTGGCAAAGTAAAGTTCAACCGAGAGGTATTCAGGATCGATATCGCCTGCAAATAAGGTGGCTGTAAAATCAATTTCCATATCAACGGGTATTTCGTCTCCCTGATTGTATTGAGTCTCAGTATTGATTCTCACAGCTTCCCACTCTGCTCTTATTTTTCTTTTCCAGGAAGACAATTCTTTAGCATTTTTGTAATCATCGCCTTTTAAGAGCTGTCCATATTGATAAGCCGGAATATATAGTTTATTCAAATAATCAATGAGCATACGATGTGTGTTAAATTCAGGGATACAAGTTTTCATTGAATGCCTCATCACCTTGATGAATCCACCCGGTAATCCTTCCTCATTTCTTTCATAATAAAGGGGAATAATTTCTTTTTCCAAAGTATCATAAAAACTTACGGCATCAACGGTATCCTGAATATTTGTATTCTCATATTCTCGTCCATCGCCTATTACCCATCCGTTGTTTCCGTTATACCCTTCGACCCACCAACCGTCAAGGACACTGAAGTTGACACCTCCGTTGACGGGAACCTTCTGACCACTGGTTCCGCTGGCTTCATGAGGTCTTCTTGGAGTGTTTAACCAGATGTCAACTCCCGAAACCAGATAACGGGCAACTTCCATATCATAATTTTCCAGGAAAACGATCTTGTCTTTAAAAGGTTCTTCTCTCGTGATTTCATAAATTCTCTTAATCAGCTCTTGACCTGGTTTATCTGCAGGATGTGCCTTTCCGGCAAATACAAACTGAACGGGACGCTCTGAATTAGTGATGATATTCTTTAATCGATCAAGATTTCTCAATAAGAGTGTTGCTCGTTTATAAGTGGCAAATCTTCTGGCAAAACCGATGGTTAATGTGTCAGGATCCAAGATGCTTTCGATTTCGCGAAGCTGTTCGATGGTTTCTCCGTTTCTTTCCCTCTGGAGTTTAATTCTCTGATGGATAAACTCGACCATTGACTTTTTCATTTTATTCGTTACATTCCATAATACTTTATCGGGGATGTCTTCTAACTTTTTCCAGAAATCTTTGTTGGGAATGTTGAATTTCCAATCCTGAAGATATTCGTCATACATGGCCCTCATATCGTTATTCAACCATGTCTCCAGATGAATACCGTTGGTCACATGATCAATGGGGATCTCTTGTACGGGGATATCGTACCAGGCATTTTTCCACATTGCTCTTGAAACTTCGCCGTGTAATTTACTGACACCATTGTGCCAGGCTGTCATATTCAAGGCGAAAACCGTCAAGTTGAACAGATTATGGTCTCCATCTTTTTCTATTCCCAATTCCAAGAATTCTTTACGGGATATGGACAAGCGACTCCAAAAATGAGCAAAGTATTTTTCCATCAAATGTAAAGGAAAAGCATCATTACCAGCCGGGACAGGTGTGTGGGTTGTAAAAACCGTTTTGGCACGAACCGCTTCCAATGCTTCAAAGAACGTTAATGATTTACCCTCTACCAATTCCCGTATTCTTTCCAATGCCATGAAAACAGAATGTCCTTCATTCATATGCCAAACACCTGGTTTGTAACCGGCCATTCTGACTGCACGAACACCCCCGATTCCCAATAAAATCTCTTGTTTTATTCTCATTTCTTGGCCACCGCCATACAATTGTGAAGTGATCTCTCTGAATTTGGGTGGATTTTCTTTAATATCCGTATCCAATAACAAAATAGTTGAACGCATGATTTGAACTTTCCAAACCTTGGCAACGAGGTTTCCATCAGGAAGGGTAACGCTTATTTTTATTTCTTCATTTTGGTCATTTTTAATGGGAACAACGGAAAAATCCGCGAAATCATATTCTGGATAATCGGATTCCTGCCATCCCTGATTGTTGATTTTCTGCTGGAAATAACCGTTTCTGTAAAGCAAGCCGACTCCCAATAACGGGATTCCCAAATCACTGGCGGATTTAACGTGATCACCTGCGAGAATTCCCAAACCCCCTGAATAGATTGGCAGTGATTCGTGTAATCCAAATTCTGCAGAAAAATAAGCGATTAAGAAATTTTCTTTTTCATTTTCATCAAGTACTTCATTTGAGTAAAAATAAGTCTTTTTATCTGAAATATATTGATTGAATTTTTGATAGACTTGATCATATTTGTCTAAATATTCTTCAGAGCTGGCCGCCTTATCCAACCTTTTTTGGCTAATGTGCTTAAGGAATCTGACAGGATTTCTTTGCACAATTTCCCAAAGATAGGGGTTCATATCTTCAAATAAAGAACGAACTTCCGGATTCCAGGCGTTCCAAAAGCTATAAGCGATTTCACGGAGCCCTTTAATTCTGTCTGGTATATGAGGAACTACCGAAATACTGTTGAATTTGTTCATGCTTAACCTCCTTAAGCAATATTGGGTTTATTATAGCATATACCATTACTTAGTTTTTTTTGTTCATCGAGGTTTTCTTTTCCTTTTTTAAAAGAGTTGAAAGGAAAAATGATGCAGCCAACAAAAGAATGATCATAGCACCTGAGGGGATGTTTAAATAGAACGAAAGCCACAGACCGGTCAGGCTGATCCCCATTCCAATCAAACTGGATAGAATCATCAGCCTTTTCAGATCAAAAGTGAATCTTTTGGCAATTGCGGTTGGTGTAGTCAATAACGCAATAACGAGTATGATCCCCACAACTCGAATTAAAACTACGATACTTAAGGCAATAAGCAAAAACATGAAATAATCCATAAATCGTGTATTCATACCTATCACAAAAGAAAATTCATCGTCAAACAGATAGGACAACCACTTACTGAAAAAAGCGACGATTACCAAAACGGTAAAAAGAACCAAACCAAGAATAACGTACAGATCAAAACGGGTTACGGTAAGAATATCACCAAACAAATACGATGCCATATCCGGAGGATAGCCTGGAGAAAGGTAGATAAACAAGATACCCAAAGCCATACCCGTTGACCATAAAATTCCGATCATTGTATCCGTATTGGTATTGGTTTTTCTTTTGATGGAAGTAATTAACAGGGAAGAACCGGCTGAGAAGATAAGAGCACCCAATATGGGTTCAAATCCCAGCCAATAACCCAGACCGATTCCGCCAAAAGCGGTATGGGCTATGCCGCCACTCATCATAACAAGTTTTTTTTCCACAACGATTGTTCCAATGATGCCGCACACGACACTTGCCATTATGGCAGTTAGTAAGGCATTCTGCATAAATTGGTAATTCAAAATGGCTTCAATCATGATAGATCTCCTCATCTTCTTGAAATACTCTATGGGGTACTCCGTGTGCAATAAGATCCACCGGGCAACCAAAGGTACCATCAATGGCCTTTTGAGTTAATGGATCTGAACCATGGTAATGAATTTTTTTGTTTAAACAGGCAACAGTATCAAAATAAGATGAAATAGCACTCATGTCATGGGTTGCGATCAGAATGGTCATTTGGGGGATTAAATTGTGAAGCAGCTGATAAATTTGGTTTTTTGTTTGTGTGTCGATACTGGCTGTCGGTTCATCCAACAGTAGAATTTTGGGGTCCTTTGCCAACGCCCTTCCAATCAATACCCTTTGTAATTGACCTCCCGATAATTGCCCGATCTGTCTTTTTTTTAATTCTAACAAACCCAGTTGATTTAATATATCGTGGGTATTTTGTATGTCTTCCTGGGAATATCGTTTAAAAGGGAGTAGATGATTTTTTAAGGTACCGGATAAGATAACCTCTTCAACTCTTATAGGGAATTTTCGATCAAACTGTGCTGCTTGAGGGACATATCCCAACCAACCCTGTTCTCTTGCCTTATTCAAATCTTTATCAAAGATTTGAACTGAGCCGGAATCTGGCCTGATTAAGCCCGTAATAACCTTTAAAAGAGTTGTCTTCCCTCCACCGTTTGGACCTATGATCGCACTCATTTCAGAGGCGGGAAATTTTACTGTTATATCCGAAAGCACCTGAAAATCCTCAAAGGATACATTAACCTTTGTTAATGAGACGGCATATTTTGTACCCATCTTATTCTCCTAAAACTTCTAAAAAGATTTGACCCATTTCTCTCAAATTGTTCAAGTAATCAGGTGATAGAGGATCCAATTGCAAAGCTTTCCCTCCGATTTCATGGGCGAATGATTCCGTTTGAGAACTGTCGATTTCAGCCTGATAAAAAATGACCTTGTAGTCATTCTTTTTTGCCAATTCAAGCATCTCGGTAATTTTTCTTGGAGTTGCTTTTTTTCCGTTTTCTTCCAAAGCGTGCATGGTTAATGAATAATCATCGGCGAAATAGCCAAAAGAAGGATGATAACAAAAAAAGCCGCTGCTATTCACTTGAGAGAGCTTTTCTTTCAATTCTTTATCAAGTTGTTTTAATTGATAGATATATTCATCGGCGTTTTGAATATAATCGTTGCAGTGTTGGTCATCAATTGAGCATAAATGATCCTTTATGGATTCAATCATGATGATAACCCGTTTCGGAGAAAGCCAAATGTGGGGGTCTCGTCCTCCACCATCAAAAAACCTGGGATCATAAACTGAATCCACTTCTTCTTCCAGATGAATAATCTTTACACTCGGAGCGTTTTTTGCAACCTTGGGTAAGACATTTGATTCCTCTGCGGGTACACCGATGGTGAAATAAACAGCGGATTTTGAAAAATCGACAATTTGCCTTGCGGTCGGTGCATAATTGGATGGGCTATACCCCGGGGGAATGATTACCGTTACATTTACCAAATCCTTTCCAACGGCTTCAACAAACGTTTTTTGAGGTACAATGGAAACTGCTACATTTATGGCAGAAAAAACTGTTAATGTATACAATGACAAGAATAACAACAGAATCGTTTTTTTCATTTTTCTTTGTCCCCTTTACATTTTTCACAAAGACCTGTGAAATAGAATATATGTGAATTGATTTGAAAACGATGTTCTTTCAACACAACCTCTTCTAAGGCTTTTGCCGCGCATACGTCAAAAATCTGAATATCCGAGCAACGTTCACAATAAAGAAAATGCTTGAATCTGTTTTTACAAAAAAAGAACCTGACCGTTTTTCCAAAAGAAGCTGATTCTATATAGTTCTTTTCTTCCAAAAAATCCAATGCGCGATATACAGTTGATAGATTCATTTTTTCATTTAATCTTTTTTTTATCTGTTCGGTTCTCAAGGGCTTATCGGCCTTTTTTAAAACTTCATATATCATTTGACGCTTTTTTGTAAATTGCATTTCACCACTACTCCGCAAATCATTCGCAATTATTTATATTATTCTATCATATTTAGCTTAATTATGCAAAAAGGACCGATTTTAACGGTCCTTTTATGTTTCAGATAAACTGATTTTTAGAAAGTTTTTAACTATTTGTTGAGATGATTGGATTTATTTGAAATTCTCATCTTCTATGACTTGAACCTGCTTAAAGGCGTTGGTGAGGAAATCTTTTTTGAATTCAAATCCTTCAAGGAATTCGGTGTTTAACCATCTGTCCAACATGTCAATGGCTTCCTGAGGAGCCAATTTCCAGCCACCCATGGTTAGAATGTTTGCGTTGTTAATAACTTTACACATCTTTGCTGCATAAGAACCTTCAACAACAGCTGCATAAACTCCTTTAAACTTATTCGCAACAATAGACATTCCCATGCCAGTACCACAGCATAGTAATCCTTTATCATATTCTCCGGATTGAACCTTTTTTGCTACTTTTGGGGCTACTTCATAATAAGCTTGAAAATCTTCAAGGCTTTGCATTCCCAGATCTTCCACCTGGTATCCATTTTCGATTAAATGCTCTTTTAATGCTTCTTTGAGTGGAAAACCGGATTTATCTGCACCGATAACAATTTTTTTCATTCTTTTCCCTCCTTAATTTTTAACAATATGTTTTTGTTGTTGGACGTTTTGCGAATAAAGACCGGAGGCGCTCCCATAGGAGAAGCTATGAGATGTTTACCACCTTTAAACAGGGTTTCATCCCAAAGATAGATCCACTCATCTTCAGGTAGAAAAACCTCATGCACTTTTTCATCCGGTTTAAGAACTGGACTGATCAAAAGATCAGGGCCCAATAAAAATTCATCCTGAATATTTTTTGTTTCTTGTGAGGGATAATGTGTATAAAGATTTCTCATAAATGGAACACCGGACGTTGCGTTTTCCGCGTTCAATATTTTAAGATACGGCTTCAGATTAACGTGGATATTCACCATCTTTTTCAGATGTTCCAAGACTTCTTCATCACAATCGAATTGGCAATTAATATCCGGCCGATTTCCTTCGTGTGAACGCATAACGGGAGTAAAGGCTGCTAATTCAATCCATCTCATGAGCAATTCCTTTGAACGTATAATTTTCCCAAATTGATTATCAAAAGTTGTATAGCCTCCGATATCCGAGTGACTGATACCAAAACCGCTTAGTCCAAGGGATAATGCGGCAGGTATAACAGAAGGCAGGCCGTCGTCTATGCTCCAATCAACCATTTGATCTCCATTCCACATTAACGTTGAATATCTTTGGGTAAAAGAATATCCCGCTCGAGTAAAGAAGACAACATCTCCCATCTTTCCACATTCTTCTAGAGCTTCGCGATTCAAACGTGCCCATAAAACCGGAAACTGATTGTGGATTAAGGCCGGGTCTTCCCCTGAATACAGTTGGCAATCGCAAGGGAGATATTCACCGAAATCTGCCATCCACCCTGATAATCCGATGGAAATCATGTTCCTCTTAATGACTTCCTTAAGCCAATGATAGGCTTCAGGATTAGTCAAATCAACCATCGCCGCCGGGAATGTGGTGACTTCCACCAAATAAATGTCGCCTTTACGGTCTTTCAAAAGAAAATCTCTTTCTTTTGCCTCAGTGAATAATGTTCCTTCTATTGCAAGAAAAGGGTTGATATAACCCATGGTTTTTATCCCGGAATCGTTTAACTCTTTAATCGTTTCAGGGAGATTAGGATACATAAACTCTTCATATTGCCAATTCCACATGAGTTGTTTACCAAATGCAGTGATCCTTTTACCTTCCCAATCTTGAATCCATATAGCGGAAATCTTGATACCTTTGTTGAATGCATTTTTTACCTTTGGAAGAACAACTTTCGTTCCTCCTTGAAGTCCCAGTATCATCCCATCAAATATCCAGTCGGGTAATTGGGGTTGTAATCCAAAATACTTGGTTTGTTTTTTTATCACGCTTAAAAAATCCTTATCTGTGCCGATTACAATCTCTTTTGGTATGTTCCAGCACTCTATTTGAGAATAATTCTCGTGAGTAAAATCAAATTCCATGTAACTGGTGTCATTGACATGACAAAAAACATTTGAAGAGGTAATAAATGATGGCTGGGGATAATAAGTGGTGTACCAATCACCCCCGGCCTTGTCAAATTTGTCTGCAAAAAAGGTAAGGATTTCCTTTTTATTTCTTCCAACCCCTTGTTCTGACACCCATAAAGGTAATTTGCTTCCTTTGAGATTTAATCTGGAGTATTGCTCACCACAACCGTATATGGCTTCATCGTTGTTTGAAACCAAACGAATCCAAAACCGATTATAAAATGAGTCATCAGTTTGAATATTCATTTTTAATAATCCTTCTTCATCAATTTGAAAATTGATTCGAACCTGAAGGGATTCATAAAAAAAACGAATCAAGGCCTGTGTTTGATTGGATTCAATCACTTTAAAGTTTATTAAGGGTATTTTTGATTCCAGTTCAGACCTAATATCAAAATTTCCGTGGTACATCTCATACGTTGAAAAACCTTTCCCAATGAAAAAGGCTGGCTTTTCAAGTGAATGATGGATAACTGGTTTTCCATTAAAATCGATATGAAGTTCATGATTAGTTTCAACGATGGTTATCATTTTCTCTGCCTTTCCTCGAAATGGCCTTTTTTGCAGTATCAACAATATCTTCAGCGGTCATTTTGTATTTTTTCAACAGGAAATCGGTTAATCCCACTTCTCCGAAATGATCTCGAATACCAATTCTCTCAAGTGGCACCGGATAGCTTTCAGTAAGCACTTCAGAGACAGCACTCCCCCAACCGTTGATGATACTGTGATTTTCTGCTGTCACAACTGCTCCTGTCTCCTTTGCCGCTTTGATAATTGTTTCACTGTCTACGGGTTTAAGGGTGTGCATATTCAATACCCTGGCATGAATACCCTCTTTACCCAATAGTTCAGCAGCTTCCAAGCTGTTTTTAATCAGAATGCCACTACAGATAATGGTTACATCATTGCCGGATCTGAGTTCATAAATTTTTCCCAACTCAAACTCAGTATCTTGTTCAAAATATTGATCTTTTGATTTTCTGGCCAATCTCATGTACACAGGATTATCAACAGCTGCAATCTGAGGCAGCAAAGATTTTAATTGCACACCATCAGCAGGCTCCACAATCATCATATTTGGAATTCCTCTGATCAATCCGGCGTCTTCAACACTCATATGGGTGCCGCCGTTTAATTCCGCAGTGACTCCCGGATCAGTTCCGCCTATTTTGGCATTTAATTTTGCATAAGCAATGGATATAGCAATTTGATCCAGCACTCTTCTTGTTGCAAAGGGTGTAAATGAATGGGCAAAGGGGATCTTACCTGCAACAGCCAACCCTGCAGATACTCCCATCATATTGGCTTCGGCAACACCTACATCGATAAAACGGTCCGGATATCTTTCTTTAAACGGTGTAGTCCCGGTGGCTTTCATTAGATCGGCTTCCAGCACAACAATTCGCTCATCTTTTTCCGCCATTTCCAAGAGTAATTCGGCATAAATCTGTCTGAGTTCTTTTTTGTTTGCCATTCTATACACCAGCTTCCTTTAATTCATTTACTGCTTTTTTCCATTCTTCGGTGGATACTTTCATATTATGAGAACTGAGCTTATTTTCGGCAAAATAAGCACCTTTTCCCTTAACAGTATTAAGGATAATCATCGTTGGTTTTTCTTTGGTTTGTTTTGCCACTTCCAAAGCACCCGTAATTTGATTCATATCGTGTCCATTAACGGAGATGACATGCCAGCCAAATGCCTGCCATTTGTCTGTAAGGGGTTCTAAAGAATTGATGTCATCTGTTGTTCCGTCGATTTGCATCTTGTTGTAATCCTGTAATACTGTTAAATTATCCAATTGTTTGGTCGGGGCCAGCATAGCCGCTTCCCAGATTTGCCCTTCCTGGCTTTCACCATCTCCAATAATGCAATAAACCCTTGATTGTTTGTGATCAATTTTTTTCCCGATGGCAATACCAATGGCTGCAGATAAACCCTGCCCCAAGGAACCGGCCGTCATATCTATACCGGGTGTGAGGATCCTGTCACAATGAGAGGGCAGATTTGTATTGGGTTGATTCAGTGTGTCCGTCCATTCTTTCGGAAAGAAGCCCTTATCGGCTAATACAGCGTACAGAGCAGGCCCCCCGTGTCCTTTTGAAAGAACAAAATGATCTCGATCTTCCCATTTTGGATTTTTAGGGTCAACTTGCATTGTTTTATAATAGAGTGAAACCAAGGCTTCAATGATGGAAAGGGAACCTCCGATGTGTCCAACTCCTAATTTACCGATCATTTCAATGGTCAAACAACGAATCTCGGTTGCCTTTTTTTCAAGTTCCTTTAATTCGGTTTGATTCAAAGTATTCACCTCTTTAATAGATTTTATTTAAAAATTTGATTAACTCAATTTTGGTGTATTTTTTAGGGTTAAGGGATGCGATGGGGGCTGATAGAGTGGTATTTGCAAGTTTTTCGATATCAGCCTCTTGGACACCCAATTCACTTAAAGTTGTAGGGGCGTGTATTGTTTTCATGATTTGATGCATCTTTTGAGACAATTGTTCAACGGATTTCAAATCCAGGTACTTGATTAAAACATCCATGGACTCTTTCATATAATTGTAATTTTCAACAATTAAGTTTGGAAGGGCCAAAGCACAGGCAAATCCGTGTTCCAAACCATATTCGTTGGTAAGCGGAAAACTCAACGCATGAAGGATGGTTGTCCTGGTTTGGGCAAATGATATACCAGCAAGGAGACTGGCGTAAAGAAGCTTTTCTCTAACCTCATAATTTTCGGGATCCTTAACAGCCTTCTCCAAATTCTCAATGATTGATTTCATCGCTTTCATAGACATCAATTTTGATAGTGGTTGGGATGAATCCGCCCAATAGGCTTCAATGGCATGGGTGAACGCATCCAACGAAGTAGAGGCGGTTACTTTTGCGGGCATAGTGAAAGTCATCTTGGGGTCCAGAAAGGCTTGATCAGGCCAGAAATATTCTGAAACCAACGGTTTTTTTTGTCCCCGTTCCTTATCTGTATAAACCCCCACGTTGGTAACTTCACTACCTGTTCCGGATGTTGTGGGAATGGCGATTAACCGTTTAGTCCTTTTTTCTATACTTTTTCCCTCAAAAAGATGATCTTGAAGAGTATCGCTGGTGTCAATCAAGCAGGATATGGCCTTTGCCGTATCAATAGCGCTACCTCCACCCAATCCTATAATGGTTTTTGCGTTTATTTCTTTGGCATATTGTGTACCTTTATTAACGGTTGAACAAGACGGATTGGGTTCAACCTGACAAAAATCAAAAATATCACATTGTTTATCGATAGCTTCTTTAACTTGATCTACAATTCCTATTTTTTTTAAAACCGGATCGCTAACGATCAAAATCGGTGTTTTCTTGATTTGTTGAGACAATTCTTTTATTTTACCCTTACCGAAAAAAATCTCTACGGGTAGAAAAAAACGAAAATTCATATACTTCCTCCCTTAATTTCTCTTAATTGCTTTGCACTTGTTTAGTCTTTTTTCTTCTTTGTATCAGGATGATTCCCATTGTTGATAGTAAAACAATGATCATGCCAATGATTTGAATAGTCTTCAAGGTTTCCCCCAACAAGAAGAAACCAATTAGCGATGCAAAAACGGGCATGATCAACAAGGTGATTCTTACTATCCAAACCGGCAAAATTCTTAGATTATAGTAATAAAGGATGTAAATAGCCGTTTGCATGATACCTGTATAAATCAGGGAAACCATCAGAATGGAATTTTCTTCAATGGTATGAATGGGTATCTTTCGTTCAAAAATCGTGAAAATCAAAAGGAAAATGATGAATGTAATCAGATTATTGTAAAAAGCTACGGTTGTATCTCTTACCTTGACTCGTTTGTCCGTTTGAACGGATTTTATGATGAAACCGTTCAAGGCTACAAAAAGGGCACTGAGTATGAATAAAAGGTCACCGATGCCGTTGAGTTTGAAATTTGAGAAATCGATATCAATAACAAAAACGGTTCCAATTAAAATAAAGAAGGTTAGCAGCCAATCCGCTTTTGTAAACCGCTGCTTAAAAACCAAAATAGAGATGAAATTGGTAAACAAAACATCCGATTTCAACAATATCGCTGCATTTGAGGCTGTTGATAGCTGCAAACCCAAAAACGCTGTGATATCCAAAGAAAAACCCAAAATACCGATCAAAATGAGTTTTGGGAAAACAGCTTTTATTGTCAAAAGATCTTTTTGATATCCCTTTATAAAGATAAAAATCAAAAGGAATATTAAAGCTAACAGTCTGACCATAACGCCGACAAACAAAGGAGACAGCTGCAATAAAGAAAATCTGTTGGCGACGTAAAAACTCGACCAAACGATATTTAACAATAAAAGCGAAAAAACAGATTTTGAATCCATATAACCTTAGATTAGCTCTTCCTTCAGCTTTTCTATTTCCTCAGAAGTCATTCCCTGTAGCTTTTCTCCCTTTCTTTCTGCTGTCAGGTAATCGATCATCTTTCTGTGATTTTCAGGATTTAAAGGATATTTAACTGCTGCCCATATTCCCAAAGCCATTAAAACGAGGGGTACAAATGAGATGATGATTCGAATGGTGAGTAAAACAGATTCCGGTTGAATACGTTCAACCGATTTTTCTACACCATTTTCAAGAATTATCTCAGGGTTAAGGTAACCGGTTACTCCTAATAGGAAAGTCACAAAGGCAACAGCAATTCCCGAGGCAAACTTTCTTGCAAAGGTTATAATACCGCTGAAAGAACCTTCTCTTCTTTCTGAATATGCCAGTTCGCCCACATCGGTCACATCTCCAAAAAGAGTATGGGGGATAACAGCTGCTGCACTGACTCCTGAACCAATCAATGCTGCCAAAATGATGACTAAATACAAAGGTGCACTTTGTGGAAGCATAAAGATCAATATGCTGCCAAAAGCCCAAATAATAGCCCCAATAATAAATGCAAAGGTTTTACTCTTCTTTCTGGCGATAAACGCATAAAATGGAATAAACAAAATTTCTACAATCAAGAGAACTCCCAATACCATGGAGAGGGCTCCGGGTTCTAATACATAATATTTCATATAATAGGCAAAAATCATGGAAACAATATCCATACTCAAATAAGCGGCCAGAAACATTAGCAACAGATATCTGAAGGATTTAATCTTAAACGGATCGATAAACATGGCCTTGAAATTAACCGTTCTTTTTTGAGGCTTAAAGTCTTCCCGTTCTTTCGTTGAGAAAAATACACCTAACCATGGCAGTGAAAAAAGCAATCCAAAGACCATAGCCATAACAATATATCCGGTTCTTATATCAGCAAAAGAATTAACGATAAGCATTGGAATAACGGCACAAACCAATGAAGAGCCAAGAGAAAAGGCCAATCTGATTGAATTGACGGAAGTTCTTTCGTTGTAATCCAAGGAGATTTCGGCTGACATGGCTTGATAAGGGACCATGACCATCGTTACAACGGTGTTGAAAAAAAGATAGGCAAATAAAACATAGATAAATTTCCCGGTTTGTGTATCAAAGTCAACCGGATACCATAAAATGAAAAATGATATAAAAATCAAGATAATGCCGGCCAGAAAATAGGGCCTTCTTCTGCCTAATTTCGATTTAGTTCCATCTGTAATGGTTCCCATGAAGGGATCGGTGACAGCGTCCCAAATCTTTCCGATTAAAAATACCGGTGAAACGTAAATCATATTCAGTCCGATTACGTCGGTTAAAAACAAAGCAAAGAAAAAATTAATGATGTTAAAAGCCCCGCCACCAAATATATCTCCGGCACCGAATAATAATTTGGTTTTTAGAGAAATCTTTCCATGAATATTGTTTTCGTTTTTCATCTTCTACCTCACAATCTCCCATTTATTAATATGAGCTAAAATTTCAAAGGGTTTTGTATAATCACCGTAAACAACTGAAATATGATGAGCGAAGCCGTTATAGACCACCTTGTTCAACAATTCTTTTAATGGGATGTCGAAGCGTGCTTTCATATAGGTGCCTCGCAATTCTTTTTCCATTTGATGAGCCTCTCCTTTTCCAAGCAACAACCTTGTTTTTCCTCTGGCAGTATCAATTCTGCAGAAAGAAATTTCTCCGGATTTCATGACGAAATCGGCAGTTACACCTTTTCCGTCTGCATGATAAGAATTTAGAGAACAATTGCAAACTCCATCTGTTAGGTTGCAGGGAGCGACACCACAATGCCACAACAATGCGACATCTTCTTCCAAATTGACCTGAGAAAAGTCGGCCATGAATGGAGTTTGGGCACCAATTGCTTGATGGGCGATCATACTTATCAACCCTTCCACATCCCCTTCACACCCCAGTAAATAACCTTTCGATTGTAAATAGGACATGGATGCACATGGGGCGATACCAAATTCAGCTGCGAATTCAGGCCAACATCTGATGGCAAGTGCATCTACATTGTTTTCTTGCATGAATTTTTTGAATTTTGCCGACAGCTCAGCCACCTTTTTCAGTTGTTCTGGGGTGATGGCATGCACGTCAAAAATATCTTTCAACTCTTCTTCAATACGTTCAATTTCATCATTTGATGTGTGGGCGTTTATGACTTCTCCCAGTTCATAATGGTCAAGAAGCATTCCGGTTTCAGCATAAGCACCCAGCTCATCCACACCCACGTTAAAAAAACCTCTGGCTCTGTAGCCTAAAATACCAATATGATCTGAGCTTAAAGCCGTTTTTATTTTTATCGCATTGATCCAATCCTCATCAATATCCTGAGAAACTGAAACATAAAAGCTGTCATTTCCGCCCTTATAAAGGTTGGAGGCATTGAGATTGACACCACACACGGAATTGAGCCTTATTTTACCGCCGTTATAGGGCAGTTCGGGAAGTCCCCATAGTAAAATGGGTTTTTGTAAGTTCTTGTTAATGATCAACGCTAAATGTCCTAAATGGAAGGTTCCACTGATGATAACTACACCATCAATATTTTCCGAAAGTAATTGTTCGGAAGCTTTTTGAGCATCTTCCGGTTCTATCAAGGGTTGTTCGACAAAAACGAATTCAACATCTTGTCTTTCGGAAAGATTTCGGATAATATCTTCGTATAACTTTCCAGCAGTTAAGTAATCAAAGCTCTTTCTGACCATGCAAACCACACCTATTTTTGCCTTTCTTTTCATTTAATCCCTCCATCTTTTATTTATAAATTGCGCCTGTTTCGTAAAAAAGTCTTTCAAGTGCAAGTGCTAAAGGCCCAATCGCCTTGCATTTGTATTCAAGGCAACTGGTAACTATCTTATTTTTTATTGATTCTTTACACAACATCTGTTCAATTTGATTGATTAATTCCTTCATCAATGATTCATACTTAAACAATTCTCCAAAAAAGATAATTCTTTGAGGATCCAGAGTTTTCATCAGGTTGATGATACCGGTTGCCATATATTTGATATTGTCGTCAATAATCTTTTTGATATATGGATCACCATTTTCATAAGCCGAAAAAATCAACGAGGTGTTGATTTTCCCTTTATCTCCATTACATAGACGATGAAGAATTGGAGTGGTTGATTTATCAAACGCCATTTGGACCGTTTTTTTCATTCTCCGAGTTGAAATAACCGCTTCCAAACAACCTTTTTGCCCGCAACTGCATTGAGGACCATCAGAATTAACGATGATATGTCCGATTTCCCCGGCTTGGTTTTCAGAACCATAAATGAGTTTTTTGTTAATGACAATGGCAGCCCCAATACCCGGACCATGCTTAATAAAAACAAAATCATCGATGTTCTTTCGTTTTGAACAATTGATTTCTGCCATCGCTAAGGATCGTACGTTGTTATCAACTACAACCGGTAACTTTAATGATTTTGACAAAAAGCCACCCAGATCAACTTCTTTATTCCAAATACCATATGCTTCCATACTTTTACCCGTATTTGGGTCTACTTTACCAACGATACCGACGCCAATTCCAAGAATATTTCCTTTGGATATATCCAATTTCCATAGTAAATCCTTTATATTATCTATGATCTCATTTAAAAAGTTCTCCGGCATAACATTTGCGTTAGTTGCAAGCTCTTTGCTTGAAAGGATAGTGAGGTTGAGGTCAGAAATCGCTATTGTGGTCGTATCTTTTTCAATATTTATGCCTAAAATAAATTTATGAGTTTTTTCAATTTTCAGGAGTATTTTTTTTCTACCGGCTTTGCCATTTCGCTCTTCAAGCCCGGCTTCTTTTAAAATTCCTTCATTTAACATTTCAGTTGCGATGATTGTGATAGCACCGGGAGAAAGACCAGAAATAGCTGCTATGTCCTTTCGAGACATGGCTCCATGATCTCGGAGAATATTGAGCAAAACCGAACGATTGACTTTTTTAATTGAATTTAAATCCATGACCTTTTTTTTCATAAGTTACACCACTATAGAGAATAAATTCGCCAAACATCAGGTTATAGTATACCAGAATAATCGAAAAAATTTAAACATTAAATTTATTTCTTTATCTCCGAAAATCAAGCATTTAAGTTGATTATGTATGAATATCTAAAGAATTCTTTAAATATCGCTAATACCCTTTTATATTCACTGAATATTGTTTTTGATTTTTTTCTTTTTCTTTAGTATAATAAATTTGTCATTAGTTTAAGCTTTATATTTATTAACAAATAAACCTTAGAAGGAGGTATATTTTAATGAGAAAACTTTTAGTTATCTTACTAACAGTGTTGTTTGCTACAATGATGTTCTCTGAAACAATCAAAGTGTTAGCATGGGATGATGCACATTCCCAATCATGGAATACTTTGAAAAGCGATTTTGAAAAGGCGACAGGGATCAAGGTGGATCTTGAGCTGATACCCTCCGGTTCCATGCTTCAAAAAACGGCTTTGAATGTAACAGAAAACAGAGCAAACTATGATTTAGTAGCAATTGATGAGGGAAACGTCGCAAAATTTGGTGACCTTTTACTTCCTTATTCTCAGTGGCCTGAGGGAAAAGTTTATCCAAAAGTTAGCACCAATGATATCCCTGCAGCAATATTTGCAGCTGCTGAATGGGGTGGAAGACTCGTTGGAATACCCAACAATGGAAACATGTACATTTGGATGACCAGAGAAGATCTTATCGACAATGAAGAATACCAGGCAGAATTCTTTGAACAATTTGGTTACGAACTTCAAGTTCCACAAACACTTGATCAATTGATGAATATGTGTGTATTCTTTGAACCAAAGGGAATTTACGGTTTTGCACCATTTACAGCAACCAGTGAAGGAGCAACATGCGAAGCGGTCATGTTCTTTGAATCATTCGGAACAAGCGTTCTTGAAATGGTAGATGGAAAATATCAGGTATCGCTTGACAGAGAAAAGGCATTACAGGCGATCATGTTCTATAAGGAATTAATGGACTATTCTCCACAAGGTGCTTTGAGTATGGGACATGCGGAAAGAATTGGTGCCTTTAGTGATGGTTTGGTATTCTCTATGTTCCAATGGCCCGGAATTGTACCTTCCCATGAAAATGTTGATGAATCAATGGTTGCAGGACAAATCGTTTACAGTGCACCTCCTGCAGGACCATTTGCAAGAACCGCCGTTAGAGGTTGTTGGATTTTCGGGATACCTAAGGCTTCAGAAAATCAGGCAGCAGCAGCGGAATTTGCATACTGGGTTAACAATTACGATGTTGGTTTGAAATTGGCAGAAGAAGGTATGACTCCAGTCAGAACAGATTTGTTGAATGAACTTTCAGGAGAAAAACCCTGGTACACCGGTATGGCAGAAGCTGGGCAGTTTGCCGTGAGCAGGCCCAATCGTTCAGTTCATTATCCGGAACTTTCAGAAGTCATAAAGAATAATTGGCTGGGCGCTGTAACAGAAAGAATGACTCCTGAAGAAGCAGTTGACAATATGATCCAAGAATTAAACGAATTATTGGAGTCCTATGAGTAATAGCACCAATGTAAAAAGGCTTCCCCTTCGTAAGAAGAGGGGGCCTTTTTTATACTTTATCTTACCGGCAGCAATAATCGTTGGTATCGTCCTTGTTTTCCCTATTATTTACGGGTTTGTGCTTTCATTTTTTAATTGGCCTCAGGTGGATGATGGGACAAGAGGCTTTATCAATGTGAAAAATTACATAGAATTATTCAAAGATAACGAATTTTGGCATTCACTGTTTTTGCAATTAGGGTTTATCGTTATTGCCATCCCCATAGAATTAATTATTGGTTTTTTTGTGGCAATTCTGTTTAATCACGATTTTCCACTGTCCGGATTTTTAAGAACGCTACTTTTACTGCCTGTTTTTATTTTACCAATCCTGTCTGGTTTAACCTGGAAACTCATGTTGCAACCCCGATACGGTGCCATCACTTATTTACTGTCCTTGTTTGGAATGGAATTTCCTCAAGGGATCCTTTCTGATCAATCCCTGGCGTATACAGCGGTGATTATTCAGGATATCTGGAGGATGTGGCCTTTCATGTTCATGATCTTATATGCCGGTATAACAAGTCTGCCAAAAGATGTTATGGAAGCGGCTGAAATTGATGGGGCGGGTTTCTTCAAAAAGACCTTTTTCATAACTTTGCCCATGTTGAGAGGGACCATTACCACAGCCATCCTTCTTAGGACAATTGATGCATTAAGAATCTTCTCAGAAGTCTTTGTTATGACAGGGGGGGGCCCCGGTAACGGAACAATGCTTTTCTCTCTTTATATACATAAGCAAGCATTTGAATTCGGTAAGCTGGGATATGCATCGGCAATGGCAGTGATATTGATTGTTATTTCTCTCTTCTTTGCCTTTGGTTTAGTCAGAAAAAACATGGATATCGATACAATGTAGTGTGGGGTGTTTAAGATGAAGATGAAAAACAGAAAAAAGATTATCAAATGGATTATTTTTATATCGGCACTGATCATTGTATTGGTTGAATTATTTCCGATATGGATTATTATTTCCAACGGATTCAAGAGGGACTTGGATATCAGAAACAGCAATCCCTTTGACTTTCAGTTTAATCTGAGAAGTTACGAATTGGTTTTCCAAAAAAGTGATTTTGTACCGTCAATCATAAATTCACTCATAATTGGGTTGTCATCTACCATCATTTCATTAATCTTTGGTTCTATGGCATCCTACGGTATCGCGCGTTTTAGATTCAGAGGCAGAAAGGGATTATCCTACTCTTTTCTGGTCTCAAGAATGGTTCCGCAAATTGCCCTTTCAGTCCCAATATTTATCCTATTTGATCGTTTATCATTGACAGATACACATATTGCTTTGATTCTAGCATATACCAGTTTTAATTTGCCGTATATTATCTGGCTTCTACTACCGTTTTTTAATTCCGTCTCACCTTCTTTTGAAGAAGCAGCAATGGTTGATGGTTGTAACAAAAGACAGGTATTTTGGAGGATTTTCCTTCCCTTGACAGCTCCAGGGTTAGTCGTGGCTGCAATTTTTGGTTTTATCATGGCATGGAACGAGTATATTTACGCTTTGATCCTAACGGGTAATGCAACAAAAACAGCGCCTATTGCTGTTAATGGGTTTATGGGACAATACGCGCCAAAATGGGGCCAACTTGCAGCTTCAGGAACAATTATTTTGATTCCTATTATCATTTTTACACTGACACTTCAAAAATATATTATTAAGGGGTTAACCGCCGGAGGCGTTAAGGGATAATCATTTTAAATAAATGGTTGGTTTGATATATTTAAAATTCTGTTTAAGGTTGATAAGACTTTCGGAGTGGCCAATAATAAAAATTCCTGAATTAACTAACGAGTGATAGAATTTGTTGACAAGGGTTTCTCGAACTTTTTCGCTGAAGTAAATCATGACATTTCTACAAAAGATAATGTCGAAGTTCTTTTTGAATTTAAAGTTTTTCGTAAGGTTAAAGCTGCGAAAGGTTATAAATCTTTTCAGGTCAGGGTTAATTTGAAAACCTTTAACATCTTTTGTAAAGTATTTACTCAAATAATAGGGTTGGATTTCGTTTTTAATGGTGTATGGATAGATTCCTTTTATCGCCGTGTTCAAGCTTTCTGTACTGATGTCTGTTGCCAATATTTTGGGATATATATCCGGAAAATTTTCTCTGAAAAACATGGCTAATGTATAAGGTTCTTCCCCTGATGAGCAACCGGCACTCCAAATTCTTATTTCTTTGTTGATCACGATGCGTCTGTTTTTTTGCATCATTAGAGGAAGATGTTCTTTTAAAAAAACAAAGTGTTGGTTTTCTCTGAAAAAGTCAGTTTTATGCGTTGTTATTTTGTGTACAAAAGAATTCCACTGTTCAGTGTCTTCATTAGTTTTTAAAAAATCCAACAGCTTGTCATAGGATTCAATTTGATTGATTCTCATAAAACTATCTATTTTTGATTGTAGCATCTGTCTCTTATTCGTTTTACATTCCATACCAAACTTTTTGCTAAGATAATCTGTAAATTGGAAATAGACTTTATCGGTAAATTGCTGTTTATAAGGCATTATAAACCCTCCAAATATCGAAAAAGAAAATTTGGGATTTCCTTTAGATCTAAAATTTTATGAACGGCTTGAAGTTTTATTGCCTCTTTTGGCATACCAAATACAATAGAACTTTTTTCATCTTGAGCGATCGTAAAAGCTCCGTTATTTTTCATATTCAAAAGTCCTTTTGCTCCATCAGCTCCCATACCGGTCAAAATGATTCCTACTGCATCATTTTTAGCATATCTGGCCACTGAGTCAAACAAAATTTCAACAGCAGGTTTTTGGTGATGCACAAGCGGGCCGTCAAAAACTCTTGTATAAAAGAATGCGCCTTTTTTTTGAATCTCCATGTGTTTTCCACCAGGCGCCAGATATGCAGTGCCGTTAATCAATTGTTCTCCACCCTTTGCTTCCAAAACATTCAGGTGTGATATTTCATTCAACCTGGCTGCGAATTGAGTGGTAAAGTTTTCTGGCATATGTTGTACCATTACAACAGGCGGGAATTTCCCGGGTAATTTCGCCATTATTTTTCTGATAGCATGTGTGCCACCTGTAGAGGCGCCAATGGCAATAATCGGTTTGGACATCAAAAGGTCTTTAGGCTTATCGGATGGTTGTACCGCTCGAATCCTTCTGTTCTTTAACAATCTCAACTGGGATGCGTTTAAGCTTGATGCAGTTCTTATAAGGTCTGTAATTTTTTCCTTTAATTCCGGTATCTTTTCTTTTTGCGATGGTTTAGAAATCACACCAACTGCGCCCAGATCGTATGCTTTGTATTCATATTTTGATCTTTCTTTTGCAAGTGAACTAAAGATTATAACGGGCATTGGTTTTGATTTCATCAATTTTTCAAGAAAAGTCAATCCATCCATCCGTGGCATTTCTATGTCCAGGATGATCACATCCGGATTCAGATAAACTATCTGATCACGGCCTTCATAAGGATCGGAAGCCTCTCCTATTATTTCAATGTCCTTTTCAGAGTGTAGCATTTCAATAACAGCTCGACGTATTAATTTCGAATCATCAATGATCAGAACTTGAATTTTTTTCTTCATCATGCACTATACCAATCTGAATTTCGAATTTTTTTTAGTTTATAGACCAATATTTCTCCGTTTTCTGTGTTAAAAACTACTTTTCTGCCCAAAGCGCCTCCTGTATCTTTTGAAGCAACCTGGTAATGATTTTTCTCCAACCAGTCCATGGCATATTCAACATTTAATGGTCCAACTGTTGACTTCATGGTTTCGTTAGTTGAACCACCCAGAACATGAATTTCCAGATTATGACGATCAGACTTAATTTGTTTCATTAGATGAAACAAATAAGGAATCGAAACATTGCCGTATCTCCCATTGGGTTTTCGTTCTGCAGATGGCAGAACGTAATGATTCATTCCACCACATTTATTTACTTTATCCCAAATCGCTATGGCTACACATGATCCTAAAACAGTATGAATATAATAAGGTTCCTGACTGACAAAAACATAACCGGGATGAAGGAAATAACTATTCCCGTTATCAGTAAAACTCGTCTCCATTTGTTTCACCTTACTCTCACTTAATAAATAGAAAAAAGACGGAAAAGAATCAGTTCATTTTATATTTTAT
Source organism: Thermotogaceae bacterium (assembly GCA_030445775.1). GTDB lineage: Bacteria > Thermotogota > Thermotogae > MWEM01 > MWEM01 > JASUTC01. Next base: position 23,681 of record JASUTC010000010.1, read on the forward strand.
CACATCTATAAAATAAAATACAGTATTTAAACATAAATCGGGTGTTTAAGAAAATTATGTAATTAAAAATAAACGTGATATTAATGAGATAGGATAAGAAATTTAGGTTCCTTTCCCACTTCATAAACACTGCATATCACTTTTGAATAATATTCTGAATAAAATGGATAAAACACGTCGCTATGTTTTTCTTGATAGATTAAATCATAGTCATTTTTAGTATTATTATTGGTAATTTGTTTTAAATACAAAGCATATTGACCTGTTTGATTGGCGGAAAATAAAACGGACTCATTATTTTTAAAAATAACATCCATTTCATTGAAAATTGAATTGGTCAGTTGATTTAAACTATTCTCAGGAATATTAAACAGATAAAGGTCATACTGATTTTTATTGAGCATACTTAAGGTCAAATTATTATCGTAAATGTCAAATGACTGAATACGATTTTCGAATAAATAATTCTCAAGCACTCTTCCATTGGAATCGATTTTGATGATAGAATTCCCTTCTGAATAGTAGATTTTTCCCGCGTGAATCCTTAAACAATTGATTTTGCCTCTGCTGAGCTCAATCATTTCATTTGTGATTAGATGATAAGCGTTAAGTGAAAAACCATCTTCCACTGCTTTTAGGAAATACAAAATTTGTTTGTTCAATACGGGGAAATAATCCCCTGTTTCAGGAATGATGATCTCTTTTTCCTGATAGTTCAACAAATCCAAGATAAAGGAATTTCGATTGCCGGTGCCTTTATCGCTGATATAAACAAAAAAAGAACCTGTTTCATCTAAATAAGGATATTCATACAAAGCATCTATTACTTCAATCTGTTTTTTTATATCAGGTGATTGAGTTTTTATGGTCTCAGCGATCAAAAGGGATTCCTCCACATTTAAAAAGAAGCTGATCAGGTTTTCAGCAGTTACCTTAACTTCCTGTTTTAAGGAAAATTCCCTGATTACTTTTTTATTCTTTATCACTTCTATGACATTGGTCTTCTGATTTAACGTGACATCTACATCATAAAACATTGTTTCCAATCTATTTGAACGGTTAATGATAAGTTCTTGAAAAAACGGATCATTTGCTATTTGAATTTCCATACTTATTAAAATTGAGTTGAAAACAATTATTACAGTGATGAGCAAATATTTTTTTAACATGAATGAATTTTAATCATATTAGTAGTACCGGCTTTACCCCATGGAATCCCTGCCGTGATTAATATCTTTTCCCTTTTTCTGACCAAACCAATTTCCAATAATTTTGATACGCCTTTGTCTATCATTTCATCTGTGTTTTTTGTTTCAGGTATTAACACGGGAGTTACACCTCCTACCAATGAAAGGGTATAATACGTTTCTATGCTCGGTGTGATGCCAATAAGATTTGCGTCAGGTTTAAAACTGGATACTATACGAGCTGTATGTCCCGTTACCGTTGAAGTGACAATAATGTTGATTCCCAATTGCCTGCATATTGCCTTACAAGATTTTGCAATGGCCCCTTCATCGGATGTAATGTGTTCATCCTTCAGATACTCCTCAGTTCGTTTATTGTAAATCAGCTCAAATAGCTCTTCTTCTGTTTTTTGCGCAATTCGATTCATAACTTTTACAGCCTTTACGGGATATTTCCCGATAGTCGTCTCCCCCGATAGCATAACAGCATCTGTACCATCAATGATGGCATTAGCAATATCGGTTGCCTCGGCCCTTGTCGGTCTGGGATTTTCAACCATGGATTCCAGCATTTGAGTTGCCGTTATCACCGGCTTACTTTGGGTGTTTGCCATTTTAATAATCAACTTTTGGGCAACAGGTACTTCTTCTGTTGGGATTTCTACACCCAGATCTCCTCTGGCTACCATAACACCGTTGGCTTTATAGATGATGCTTTTTAAATGCTGCATGGCCTGTTTTGTTTCTATTTTTGCAATGATAGGGATGTTTGCCTTGTATTTCCTTTGTATATCCCGACAGAGATCCAAATCATCCGGAGTTCTGACGAAAGACTGACCAAAGTAATCAACGTGCTCTTTCGCCCCAAGTTTTATGTACTCTTTATCTTTATCTGTCAAAGGTGGAAGACCTATATTAACTCCGGGGACGTTGATCCCCTTATTATTCGATATTGTTCCCGAATTTAGAACGCGGGTTTTAATCATGTCTTCTTCTCTTTCTATGACTTTTAATGCAATCAACCCATCATATAAGAGAATTAAATCACCTTGTCTGACATCTTTTGAAAGATTAGCATAACTGATGGAACACTTGTGATTATCCCCAATGATTTCTTCAGAGTATAAAGTGAATTCCTGACCTTGCTCAAGTTCCACTTCAGGTTTATTAAATTTTCCCGTTCTTATTTTGGGCCCTTCAAGATCCAACAAAATTCCCAAAGGAAGTTGTAATTCTTCTCTGAGCTTTTTGATTCGGGCTATAACTTTCAGGTGATCCTCAGGGGTTTCATGAGATGTATTCAGTCGAAAAACGTTTACTCCTGCATTAATTAATTCCCTGAGCATTGGCTCTTCTCTTGATGCAGGACCGAGTGTAGCTACAATTTTCGTTCTTCGCATTTAATATTCACCACCATCGTTAAGATAGAATATATGATAATTTATACAATTCCATATTAATGGGTTTCTTTCTCCCTAAAATCTCTTCATATGGGACCCTTGCCATTGTATTAGCCTGTAATCCAATCATTTTACCAAAGTCACCGTCTAATATTGCTTGAACGGCGTGCAATCCCATTCTGGTAGACAGACTGCGATCGAATGCAGAAGGGCTTCCCCCACGTTGCACATGACCTAAAATTGTAATCCTTGTTTCATATCCTATCTTGTGTTCTAAATGTCTTGATACGGTGTATGCACTGGCTGCACCTTCGGCAACGATAATGATACTGTTTATTTTACCCCTTTTTCTTTCTTCCAATAATCGATCTGAAAGTTTATCATAGTCTACGGGAACCTCGGGGATAATGGCAGCTTCTGAACCGGTTATAATGGCTGTCATAAGCGCAATGTACCCATTTTCTCTCCCCATGACCTCAACGATAAATGCCCTCTCATGGGAGGAAGCGGTATCTTTTAATTTCTGCACGGCCTCCATTGTAGTATTCAAACAGGTATCAACACCGATGCACATATCTGTTCCAAATATATCATTGTCGATACTCCCGGGGATTCCAATAGTAGGGATTCCATGGTCTGCATCAAGAAAAGCAGCTCCATGTAAGCTTCCGTCTCCACCGATGACAACAAGGGCTTCAATTTCATGTTTTTTTAGGATTTGTGCTGCCTCATCTCTTACATTCGTCACTTTAAATTCAGGGCATCTCGCTGTTCGAAGAAATGTACCGCCTTTTTCCATAATACCTGACACATCCCTAAATTCAAGCTTGTGGATATCTTCATCAAGGAGACCCGCATAACCCCGGAATATTCCATAGACCTCTAAATCGCTTTTAATGCCATATCTTACTATAGCCCTAACGGCTGCATTCATTCCCGGAGAATCTCCACCACTTGTTAATACTGCAATTCGCTTTACTGCCATATTAAGAAACCTCCTGTTTTTGATTTAAAATCCTTCTGGCATCCTTTGCTGAAACTAACACTATATCTTGAAGTTGTTCAATTCTGTTATTCTTACAAAGAGAGACAATGTCGATTAAGACAATCAATCCTTCATCAGATTCAAAGGTAACAACGTCTTTTATTCCCAAAGCTCCAATCAGATAGATGACAAAGTCTTCTTGAGTTAATTCCAGTTCTAAGCTGAATTCGTTTATGATCTTTGCTGCCTTTTGTTTTAGATGTTTGATCTCATCATTTTTCTGTTTTATTCTATCTAAAAATGGTCTTCCCGTATTTTTTAATATTTTATCAAGAGTGTTGTCATCTAATGCCAGTTTTTTATTATAACCACTCATGAACTCCCTATTTTCTTCACAATACTCTTTCCAAAAATCCTTCCATTCTGACCGGTCATGTTGCAAGATTCTAAAAAAATCCTGAGACTTTTCTCTTAATATACTTCGCAATACACACCTCTCAACTGTATTTTCGCTTGAATAAGCCTAAGACAAGATCCACTTCGCCTTTTCCGATTCCCAATTTTTTGGCAATCTCTTCAGCTTCCATTCCCTCAGAAGACATATTCATAATTTTGTGTTCCAGAGAGCTATTCTTTAAATCGGGTGGATTAATAAATTCTTCTTCAAAGGTGAAGTGATCCTCTTCTTTTCTTTCATTAGACTTTTCTTCAATAATCTTATCTTTTTCATTTGCTTCACTTTCAATCTTAATCGATTTATTATCGCTTTTTTCTGGTTCTACCGGTTTTGTTTGATTAGTTTTTAATTGAAGCTCTCCTGTTTTAGTTTCAATTTCACTTAATGTTTTGGTTGTATCCGACAAAATGGATGATAATCTGAAATACATCTCATTGGCTTCCCTTAAAAGCTTGTTCATTTCTTCAATCTTATTTTCCATGGCAGTGAGTTTTGTGGCTGAAATATGCTGAAACTTGCTGATTAATTCCAGCACCCTGTCTTCAAATGCAGATAAATCTATCTCCATTTCTGTATTCTTTGTCTTTGTCCTTTTCAGAAAAATCAAACTGAAAACAACGATGATGACCAACGTTAAGATAGTAACTGTTGTTATTAAAAAATCAGACATCTGGTTTGTATCTGCCCCTTATCATATGAGTTTATTCAGCTTCTTCTTTCGATAATCTTTGTTCGATTTTTTCAAGCTTCTCTAAGATCTTATTAAAATCTTCTTTCTTCACATACTCATCTTCACCGGATACATCTTTTTTTGTTTCGTTGAATTTTTTCTGAAGGTCTTCAGGGATATATTTTTCGTAGTATTTCTTTGCTTCTTCTGTACTGATTTTCCCGCTTTGTTTCAAGTCTTCAAGTAATTCACTCACTCTTTTTTTCATGTACATGGAAAAACCAAGACTGAGGGATAAGGGGCTTAATTGTTCTTTAAGATGTTCACCTTCTCTTAAATCCTCAAACATCCTTTTTGCTTCTTCTTGAGTGATTTTTCCTCTTTTAACCAATTCCTCCGTTCTTTTTTTCATTTCGGAGACTGCTCCAACACCCATGAAAAATACATCATCAAATAGTGACATTTTACTTCCTCCTTCCTTCTGTTAAGAATTCATAAATGACAAAAATGCCTAAAATAAAAACCCCTGCATAAGCCAAAAACTGATTATCAAAATTTTTAATACTGATCAATAATGCCGCAATAACGATAGATATGGCAAGGCTGTTTAATCCATTCATCAGACCGTGCAGAATCCGCTCAATTCGTGTTGATTCTATGTCCAATTTGATCTTTCCTGTATCAAAGATCTTTTGAATGTTCTTGATTTTTCGGGGTGACATCAAAAAATTCCAAAGAAATTCATCTTCCAATGCATCCATTCTGTCAGAGTAAAGACTTATCCATCTTGTACGTAAATAATCTTCCGTAAAACGGATGGCGTTGAAAGTAGGGTCGAGTTTTCGTGCAATTCCCTCTATCATCAGGATAACCTTCCCCATCAGCAGCAATTGTCCGGGTACATGGATCTTGTAGGATCTAATTAATTTGAATGTTTCCATAATCAAATCCGACATGCTGAACTCCGTTAATGGTTTACCGTAGTATTTGGAAAACATGATCTTCACATCTTCTGAAAAACTATCCGAATTATCCATCGAAAAATGCTCTGTAATGATAAGGGTTAAAAATTCCGCGTCTCTTCTCGTTAATGCCAGAACCATTTCCAATAAGAATCTTCTGGTATATTTATCTACTACACTGACCTGGCCAAAATCGATATAGTACAATCGGTTGTTCTTGGTTGCGATCAAATTTCCAGGATGAGGATCATTGTGTAGAAAACCGATCATAAAAACCTGTTGGAACATGCAATCGGCTCCCGCTTGGACTAATAGGGATTTATCTATTTTGATCGGTATACTATCGTCATCCATGTCCAATAGATCGGAAAAACGAATTCCAGGTATATAATCCATCACCAGCACACTTTCAGAGCATAATCGAAAATAAGGCTTTGGAGCAAATATGACATCATTCATGCGGAAAGAATGATTGAACCGTTTCAGAGCTTCAGCTTCGGAAAATAAATTCATTTCTCTGTTGATAGCCAATCCAAATTCGTTCACAAGATTTTCAAGATCGAAATCTTTAAAGACCGGAAATCTTTTCACAAAGTTTGCCATATTTCTTAAAACTTCAATGTCTGTTTGAACGATTTTTTGTATACCTGGACGCCTGATCTTTATCACCACTTCAGTTCCGTCAAATAACAAGGCACGATGAACTTGTGCGATTGATGCAGCGGCTAATGGCTTTTCCTGAATATAAAGAAAATGATTTTCCCATTCGGGAATAGATTCTTTCAGTTGCATCATAAAATCAGTATATTTTATTGGAGGTACGTCATCCTGTAATCTTCTCAATTCGTTGATGATATCAACAGGCAGTATATCGTACCGGGTAGACAGCATTTGTCCGAGTTTAATGAATGTTGTCCCAAGTTCTTCCAAAGCATGTCTTATACGGATACCCCTATCAACTGGATGTTTTTTCAAACTGATTTTTCTGAAAAGGTAACCCAATCCGTATTTGGAAAAGACCTCTATTATTTGAAAAAAACGGTTACGGTTACTTTTTCTGGAAATATTTTCATTTTCCATATTGCCTCCTTGTATGAATAATTATAGCATATATTCTTTTATCAGCATGTGCACTTATGTCAAACAAAATAAAATACTCGTTAAAAGGATAATATTGATATATATAGCAAAGTTTGCTTCTGTTGAGAGTTTATGTCGTCTGATATTTATGATCTTGTTTTGTATAATAATTAATAAAATATGTAGTATATTAAAGAAATATAGAATATTGATGCTCTTATTATGGGAGATAATAGATAATCGATATTATTTGGTAATAACCGGACTTTAACAAAAGGAATTTTTTTGCTATAATGGAAGCGTTTCCAAGTCAATAATCAAGTGCGGTGTAAAGATGAAAAACAAAACAGTTACTATACGCGATGTTGCGAGGGAAGCAGGTGTTGGTGTTGGAACTGTTTCCAGAGTTTTGAATTCAGGTTCCGTTAAAGAAGACACGCGTAAAAAGATACAGGAGACTATCAAAAAACTCGGTTATAAACCAAATATGTTTGCCAGGACCCTTGCTGGAGGTAAATCAAAACGTATATTGGCCTTAATGCCTGAGGTAAAATCGGAATTTCATTGGCGCTTGTTGGAAAGCTTCGATCATGAAATAGATAAAGAAGATTATCAAAGCATTATCTACCCATTAATCTCGAAAAAGCGCTACGATGCATTAATTAACAACCCTTCTTTTGCCCAAGAAGTAGAAGGTGTTGTGATAATGACCATCACACCGAATATTTTTGATGACGGCATTCGTGTAAAAGTTCCTGTAGTTCTTATTGAAGAATTTCGTGAAAACTACAGTTGTGTTTATTTGAATAACCTTAAAGGCGGAAGGATTGCGGCTAATCACCTTTTAGAAAGAGATATCACAAAGTTTTATGCCATCTATTCTTCTGCAGCGAATCCCTATATAAAAAACGAGCACATGAAAGAGCGAATAACTGGGTTTAAGAATACATTAAAAAGCAAAGGGATAGTTTTCACAGAAGATCAAATTATCTATGCAGACTACAGTCTCGGACCCAGTAATGAGATGATAAAGCTGATGTTGACTGAAACAAAACGGCCGGGAATATTTGCCATGACTGATAACTTTGCCCTTCTCGTTATGCAGGTTGCTTCCACGATAGGCTTAATTCCTGGGAAAGATTTTTTTCTGGTTGGTTACGATAATCAAACTTGGACTGAAAAGGCTGGTTTGACTACGATTGAACAACCGATAGAGGAATTTGGTAAGGTTGGGGCACAACTTTTGATGGAAAGAATCAAGAATCCCGATGCACCTTTACGACAAATAGAATTCCCGCCTTTGCTAATAAAGAGAAATACTACATAAAAGGAGGTTAGTTTATGGGAAAGACTCCAACGGGAAATATCCTGAAACAGGAACAATCATTGGCGTATAAGCTCCTTCTACCAACGTTAATTGTTTTAGCGCTTGTGGCCATTTATCCACTCGGTCAAGTGATTGTTACCAGTTTTACCAACAGGGTATTTGCCAGCGACCAAGAGACAAAGTTCGTTGGATTTGACAACTACGCACAGCTTCTCGGTGTGACGTTTAAAGAACTGGAACCAAAAAAAGACAAGGAAACCGGCGAAATTATAAGAAATGAAGAAACCGGAGAGATCGAGTACGAAAGAGCCATTATGGTATTGCCCAGAACGCCAAACCGTTACAAGGAATTGTTTCAGTTTAACTGGTTTGGAAAAAGAATTGTAGTGGGTGCACGTGACCCTGAATTCTTAGGGGCTGTTGGTAATACGTTGGTGTTTACGTTCTTTTCAGTCTTGTTGGAAACGATTATCGGTTTATTTCTCGCATTAGTTGTCAACAGTAATTTCAAGGCAAAAGGCCTGATGCGAACCACGATGTTGATACCTTGGGCAGTTATCACCGTTGTATCGGCAAGAATTTGGCAATGGATGTTACAACCCGGAACAGCTGGATTCTTTAACATGATTATGTATAGACTTGGTTTATCTGATGGACAAGCATCATTTTTAACCAATTCCGCCTTGCAGATGCCTACCATGGTCATGGTTGATGTTTGGAAAACTGCTCCTTATATGGCTTTGCTTCTTTTAGCAGGGTTGCAGATGATCCCTAAAGAATTATATGAAGCTTCTGAGGTGGATGGCGCTGGGAAGATCAGACAATTTTTTCAAATAACTTTGCCTCTTTTAAGGCCTTCACTGGCCGTAGCGCTGATTTTTAGAACACTTGATGCACTGAGGGTATTTGATGTGTTCCAGGTGCTGATGTCCAGTAAGATGTATTCAATGGCCTCCTATAATTATTTCCAATTGATTCAGAATAGAGCAATGGGGTTATCATCTGCAGTTGGAATGATTATCTTTGTCATCATCATGATATTCTCTATCATCTATATCCGAGCATTTGGAGTTGATCAAACATGAGAAGACAAACTAAAAAGAAGATCAACAAGGTTTTATTCTGGGTTGTTGTCGTCTTCGTTTTTATCTATCTCGTTTTCCCGTTTTATTGGGCACTTAATTCGTCTTTCAAAACGGAAAATCAGTTAATGATGACACCGGCGACGTTTGTACCAAGAGATGCAGAGGGGAATTTTGCCCCCACATTTGAAAACTACAAATCGGTTTTAACCAATCCCACATTCATGAGGGCCATACTGAACAGTACCATTGTAGGTGGTGTTACAACTCTTATTGCATTGGTTATTGGATCTTTTTCGGCATTCGCATTGGGTAAACTACGATTTAAAGGGAAAAAATTGTTCCTTTATTTGGTCTTATCAATGACCATGTTCCCTCAAGTAACGGTATTAGCCGGTTTATATGCGGTAATTAATACTTTGGGAATATCAGCGATGCTCAGTATGATTTTATCTTATATGATCTTTACACTACCGTTTACGACCTGGGTTTTGACAACATTCTTCAAAGAACTACCGGTTGAAATCATGCAGTCAGCACAGGTGGATGGTGCCACAGCTTTTCAGACGTTTTATTATATATTAATGCCGCTAACGGCACCTGCAATGGTAACAACGGGGCTTCTAGCTTTTATCGCAGCTTGGAATGAGTACTTATTTGCTTTAACCTTTACAAGTATTGAAACACAGGCTAGGACGATACCGGTCGCCATTTCATTGTTCACGGGAAAAATTGCCAGACAGGAGCCATTTGGCGAAATCATGGCCGGTGCGATATTAGTAACAATACCAATTGTCATACTGGTGTTAGTCTTCCAGAGAAGGATTGTAGCAGGATTAACTGCAGGCGCAGTTAAAGGATAAAAAGAACGGGTAGAACCCGAAAATTCAAGGAGGTTGAATTATGAAAAAAGTATTGTTGACAGTTTTATTAGTTGCATTGTTGTCAGTGGCACTGTTTGCAGAAAAGACAATCACAGTTGCTGCTGGTGCAGTAGGAATCGAATTGGAGCTTGCCAGACAGGCAGCTGCAGAATTTGAAGCGTTGTTCCCGGGAGTAAAGGTTAACGTTTTGGATACCCCGGACATGGTTCAGGACAGACTTGGACTCTATCTCCAATTCTTTGAAGCGCAGAGTGATAGAGTAGACGTTTATCAGGTGGATGTTATATGGCCAGGAGATTTGGCACAACACTTTGTCGATCTTTACGAGTATGGCGCAAACGATTATGTACCCAATCACTTTCCGGCAATTGTTGAAAACAACACCGTAGATGGAAGATTAGTTGCTATTCCATGGTTTACAGATGCCGGTGTTCTTTATTACAGACAAGACTTGCTTGAAAAGTATGGTTTTGACGGTCCTCCGGAAACATGGGACGAACTTGAAGAAATGGCGCATGTTGTCATGGCTGGCGAAAAGAAGAACAATCCTGATTTCTGGGGTTTTGTTTTCCAGGGAAATGCTTATGAAGGTCTTACTTGTGATGCCTTGGAATGGATTGCTTCCAACAATGGTGGAACCATTGTGAACAGAGACCAGGAAATTACCATTGCTAATCAAAATGCAGCTGAGATATTAGAACAAGTTGCTGGCTGGATTGGCGACATTTGTCCTGAAGGTGTTCTTGCCATGGATGAAGAAGGTGCAAGAAAAGTATGGCAGGCCGGAAATGCATTGTTCATGAGAAATTGGCCTTATGCTTATGCCCTTGGTAATGCAGATGACAGTGCCATCAAAGGTAAATTTGATGTAGCTGTTCTTCCTCATGGAAAAGGAGAAAGTGCTGCAACACTGGGTGGTTGGCAGCTTGCTGTAAGTAAATACAGTAAAGATCCTGCACTGGCAGCACAAGTTGCATTCTTCATGGCAAATTATGACCATCAGAAGGCAAGAGCCATGGAATCTTATAACCCAACGATCAAGACGCTTTATCAGGATCCTGAAGTACTCGAAGCGGTACCTTTCTTTGGTTCACTTTACGATGTATTTACAAATGCTGTTGCAAGACCATCAACAGCTTCTGCTCCAAATTACAACGAAGTTTCAACACTCTTCTTCAAAGCTGTTCATCAAATCATCAGTGGGCAATCAAATGATGCATTGGCAACACTTGAAGAATTGGCATTGGATATTGCCGCTGTAACAGGTTTTGAACCAGTTTTTGAATAAGATTAAGTTTAATGCCCCCCCTTTTTTGGGGGGGATTTTTTTAGGAGGACAAAATGAATAAACAATGGTGGAAGGGTGCGGTCATCTATCAGATTTATCCAAGAAGTTTTCAAGATTCAAATGGTGATGGGATTGGTGACTTACCGGGAATATTAAATCAATTAGATTATCTTCAATGGCTAGGAGTAGATGCAATATGGCTTTCCCCGATTTTTAAGTCGCCCATGAAAGATTTTGGATATGACATCAGTGATTATAGAGATATTGATCCAATGTTTGGCACCTTGGCCGATTTTAAAGACTTACTTCGAGAATCTCATAAGAGAAATATAAAAGTTATCATCGATCAGGTCTATAATCATACATCAGAT